>NZ_JBEZJY010000078.1:0-29919 GCF_040651415.1 Streptomyces sp. NPDC048484 | reverse complement strand
GGTTCGGCGCAGTCGGCGCCGAACCCGCCCCTGCCGTCACTGAAGCACTGAAGCACTGAAGCACTGAAGACCCGCTGCCCCGCTGCCCCGCTCAGAGCCTGTGTCAGAGCGGCGTGGCGATCCGGATACGGTCGCTGTCGTTGTCCGAGAGGAACAGGGCCAGCGCCTGCCCCTGCTCGGCCACGGCGGTGCGGTCGGTCCGGGTGAAGCCGCTCAGTGGGGTGACCGTCACGGTGCCGTCCTCGACGGTCCAGGTCGCGGCGACGCGGCCGTCGACGAGGACAACGCGCGCACCGGCGACCGACAGGCCACGGTGATCGTCGTCGATGATCCGGGCGCGGTCGTGGTAACCGAGGATCACGTTGTCGAACGCCGGCAGGAACCGTACCGGGGCGGGCGTATCGGGGTCGGGGCGCGGTGCGCCGGGCAGGTCCAGCAGTTCCCGGCCCCGCTCGTCGCGGAAGGCGATGAGCTGCCCACGTACCGCGGTGACCGCGGCAGGCAGACCCGCGAGGCCGCACCAGGCCCGCAGATCGGCCGAGGCGGCGGGGCCGAACGCGGCCAGATACCGCCGGACCAGCGCCTGGCCCACCGGATCGGAGCCGTCCGGGTCCGGCGGGTCGATCTCGCGCCCGAGCCAGGAGGAGAGCATGACATTGCGTACTCCTGCTCTCGTACGCCAGAGCCCGCGCGGCGGGAGCTGCGCCATCGGGACGAGGGCGGCGACCAGCATCTCGCCGAGTGCCCGTGGTCCCGGGTCGGGCCAGCGCGCGGCGAGCGCCCGTGCGAGCTCGCTCATCGAGCGGGGCACGCCGTCGGCCATGACCGCCCGGCCCGCCGCCGCGAGCTCGTCCAGGTCGACCCCGGTGAGTTCGCGACGGTAGGTTCCCAGTACCCGTTGACGCAGCATGGCGGTGTGGCGGGCCCGCCAGGCCAGAGCGTCGTCGGCGGTGACGAGGTGGACGGTGCGGCGCATCAGGTGGGTCCTCACCACGCTCCGTCCGGTGAGCAGGCCCGACAGCGCCGACGGGTCGAACGCCCGCAGCCGGGACCAGAGCCCGACGAACGGTTCCTGGGGTTCCTGCGCCTGCAGACCGCCGAGATGCGCGACCGCGTCGAACACCGGGAGGCCGGCGCGGTCCAGCAGCAACTGCCGGGCCAGCGTCGCACGGTTGAGCGCCCGGGCGCCGAGAACCGTCATGCCGTTCAGGTTGCTTTCTGACCGTCGAGCGACTCGCGCAGGATGTCCGCGTGCCCGGCATGCTGGGCGGTCTCGGCGATGACATGCATCAGCACCCGGCGCGCGCTGTGCTCCGTCCCCGGCTCGTACCAGGGCGCCGCCGGCAGCGGGTGCGTCGTCGACAGATCGGGAAGGGCGGCGATGGTCTTCTCACTCTGGGCAGCGACCTGCTCGTAACGCTGGAGGATCCCGGCCAGTGTCTCGCCGGGCAGCATGCGGAAGTTGTTCTGGTGGTCGATCGCCCACTGCGGTATCTCGCGTGCCGTACCAGCCGCGAAGTCGGCCCAGGTGACGCCGTCGGGCAGGTCGAAACTCATCGCCGACGGGCCCTCGACCACGAAGCGCATCCAGCCTTCCTCCATGGACGCGACATGCTTGATCAGCCCGCCCAGGCTCAGTGCGCTGACCGTCGGGTTCGTGCCGGCCTGCTCGTCGCTGAGCCCGCGTGCCGCGGTGGTGAGGGCGGACCGAGCGGTCGCCAGCTCGGCGAGCAGGTCGGTCCGCTCGGCGTCGAGAGCGGGACGGGGTGTGGTCGTGGCGGTCACAGTGATCAGATCCTTCTGGCCGTTGTTGTCGTCGTGCTCGTTGTCGTCGTGCTCGTTGTCGTTGTCGGGCACGAGATGACAGTCGCAGAGGAAGCGGTCAGGTTGTGTCCGCTACTCGGGGCAGCATGGGGCCATGCCGAAAACATCCGCGCGCTTGCTGTCGCTGCTCTCGCTGCTCCAGACGCGCCGCGACTGGTCCGGGGCGTTGTTGGCCGAGCGGCTGGACATCAGTCCGCGCACCGTGCGCCGTGACGTCGACCGTCTGCGCGAGCTCGGCTATCCCATCGTGGCCTTCAAGGGGCCCGACGGCGGGTACCGCCTGGACGCCGGTACGGAGTTGCCGCCGCTGCTGTTCGACGACGAGCAGGCAGTGGCCCTCGCCGTCGCCCTTCAGATCGCCGGCACCGCCGGTGCCGGCATCGAAGAGGCCTCGCTGCGCGCGCTGAACACCGTGCGGCAGGTCATGCCCGCACGGCTGCGCCGCCGGATCGACACCTTTCAGGTCACCGCCGTCGAGCGGCCCGCGCCCCGACCGGAACCACAGCTCGACAGCAGCGTGCTCATGGCCCTCAGTGCCGCCGTCCACGACCGCGAGGTGCTGCGCTTCGACTACGCCCCGGCATCCCACCTGCCGGGCACCGGCGACAGCGCCCCCGCCCTGACACCACCGCGCAAGGTGCAGCCCCACCACCTCATCACCTGGGGCAGGCGCTGGTACCTCGTCGCATGGGACCTGGACCGTGAGGACTGGCGGACCTTCCGAGCCGACCGGATCACCCCGCGCATCCCTGTAGGACCCCGCTTCACTCCGCGCGAACTGCCAGGAGGTGACGTGGCCGCTTTCGTAACAGCCAGGTTCCGGGGTTCCGACGACTTCGGCTGGCCCTGCCGCGGTGTCGTGATCCTCGACCTGCCCGCCCACGCCGTGTCCCGTTTCGCGCGCGACGGGGCCGTCGAGGAACTCGGCCCGAACCGTTGCCGGCTCACCCTGGGCTCGTGGTCATGGGCGGGCCTGGCTGCCTCCATCGGCAGGTTCGACGCCGACATCGAGGTGGTCGGCCCGGCCGAACTGAAGGACGCGTTCGCGCACTTGGCCCGCCGCTACGCCGCTGCCGCGGGCGATCGACCGGACAGGTCCTAACCGAATCGGTGATGGCCCGCCTGTGCCATCACCGGAGTCAGCCCATCGACGGCCAACCCGAAGCTGCCGTGAGCGGCAGGGCTGTGACCGCTCACGGAGAGCAGGCCTATGACCTCTCCGAGGTCGTTGAGGAGCGGCGCCCCCGTTTCCTCGGGAGACAGCGCAGGACTCGTCCTGATGAGACGCAGTTGTCGTTTCGCACTCAAGTCGAGGTGATGCGGCATCAAGCCAAAGTGGCCCGGGTTCCGTCGGCTGCCTTCCGGGATCGGTGTGTCGCTCATATTCTCGTGCGCCAATGATCGCCGGCGGCAGGGGGCAGCGATGAGCGGCACCACACGCAGAGGATTCCTGGGGACGGCCGCGGTCGCGGCCGGCGGCGGAGTCGCCCTGGGCGCCGCCCAAGAGGCCTCAGCGCGCTCGGGCACCGCCCCACAGACCGTGGCCGTACTGGGCGGGGGCGTCGCCGGGCTCACGGCCGCGCACGAACTCGCCGAACGCGGCTTCCAGGTCACGGTCTACGAACGCAAGGCGCTGGGCGGCAAGGCCCGCAGCATGGACGTGCCGGGGAGCGGCACGGGTGGCCGCGGGCCGCTGCCCGGGGAGCACGGCTTCCGTTTCATCCCGGGCATCTACCACAACCTGCCCGACACCATGCGGCGCATCCCGTTCGCCGGCAACCCCAACGGTGTCCACGACAACCTCGTCGCCCCCAAGGAGATGCTGTTCGCCCGTTCCGGCGGCCGCGAGGACATCCGGATCCCCCTTCTCTGGCCCGGCAACACCCCGGCCGAACTCACCCCCGACGAGCTCCGCCGTGCCCTCACCTCGGTCCTGGACACCGCCTTCAACCTCCCCCTCCACGAGGCTCTCTACTTCGCCAACCGCTTCCTCGTCTTCCTCACCAGTTGCGACGAACGCCGCGACGAGGCCTGGGAACAGGTCCCGTGGTGGGAGTTCGTACGTGCGGGACGGATGTCGTACGACTACCAGCGCATTCTCGCCATCGGTATCACCCGCAACATCGTGGCCACCAAGGCGGAGGAGGCCAGCACCCGTACGGTGGGCACCCTGCTGGAGGCCTTCGCCTTCAACCTCCTCGGGCGGGGCGCGGACGGGCCCCTGGACCGGATCCTCAACGCGCCCACCAACGAGGCGTGGATCGACCCCTGGGTGACGTATCTGAAGTCCCTCGGGGTCGAGTTCAAGGTCGGCTGGACCGTACAGAACCTGCCCCTGGCGGCGGGCCGGATCGCCGGGGCCGTCATGGAGGGCCCGGAGGGTGTCCGCCGGACCGTCACCGCCGACCACTACATCTCCGCCATGCCCGTCGAGCACGCCCGCCGCACCTGGAACTCCGCCGTGCGCGCCGCCGACCCCCAACTCGCCGAGTGCGACCTGCTGGAGACGGACTGGATGACCGGCATCCAGTTCTATCTGACGGAACGTACGCCGATTCTGCACGGCCACCTCGACCTCATCGACTCCCCCTGGTCGCTGACCGCCATCGCCCAGGCCCAGCACTGGCCGGGCCATGACTTTCCCGCCGACTTCGGCGACGGCACGGTCGCTGACTGTCTGTCGGTGGACGTCTCCGAGTGGGACCGGCCGGGCATCCTGTACGGCAAGACGGCCAAGCAGTGCACCCGCACCGAAGTCGCCCGTGAGGTGTGGGCGCAGTTGCAGGCGGCGCTCAACGACAGCGGCCGTACGGTCCTCAAGGACTCCGTGCTGCACTCCTGGTTCCTCGACCCGGCCGTCGACGGCCTCGGCACCCCGAACCCGGTGAACGACGAACAGTTGCTCATCCATCCCACCGGGACCTTCCACCACCGCCCCCGGTCGGCCACGAAGATCCCCAACCTCTTCCTGGCCGGCGACTACGTGGCCGTACCCATCGATCTGGCCACCATGGAGGGCGCCAACACCTCCGCCCGGCAGGCCGTCAACGCCCTGCTGGAACAGGTCGGTTCGGCCGCCGCCCGGTGCGTTGTCACTCCGCTGTACCGGGCTCCCGAGTTCGAGCCCCTCAAACGCCACGACCGCACCCGCTACCTCCTCCGGCTGCCGAACCTCTTTGACGTCGGCTGACATCGTCCGGCATTGGCTGGCGTCAGCCGATGCCGGACGGCCGCGTCCGGTACGTGACCTCTTACGGACCGGTGACGTGACGTGTGTGCCCTGCGCCGGGGCACGGTGCCGGACCTAGGGTTCGGCACATGCGTGTACTGGTCACCGGCGGTGCCGGGTTCATCGGGTCCCATGTGGTCGAAGCGTTGCGGGCGGGCGGGCACGAGCCCGTGGTGTTCGACGTACGAGGAGAGGCGGGCGGTGACGTCCGGGACCGCGGCGCGGTCTCGCTCGCCCTGGCAGACGTCGACGCGGTCTGCCACCAGGCGGCGATGGTCGGTCTGGGCAAAGGAGTGGCCGACGCGGCGGAGTACGTCTCGCACAACGACCTCGGTACCGCCGTGCTGCTGGCGGCGATGGCCGAGGCAGGCGTGCGGCGGCTCGTGCTGGCGGGGTCGATGGTGGTGTACGGGGAGGGCCGGTACTCCTGCGCGCGGCACGGTGTGGTGCGGCCCGGGCCGCGGTCCGCCGCAGCTCTGGCGGCGGGGCGGTTCGAGCCGACGTGTCCGTCCTGCGACGCGGACCTGGTTTCCGATCTGGTCGGCGAGGACGCTCCGGCCGACCCGCGCAACGTGTACGCGACGACCAAGCTCGCGCAGGAGCATCTGGCCGCCGCGTGGGCGCGGTCGACGGACGGTACGGCGGTGTCGTTGCGGTACCACAATGTGTACGGGCCCGGGATGCCCCGCGACACCCCGTACGCCGGCGTGGCGTCCTTCTTCCGCTCCGCGCTCGCCCGCGGCGCGGCTCCCCGTGTCTTCGAGGACGGCGGTCAGCGTCGGGACTTCGTGCATGTACGGGACGTGGCGGCGGCCAATGTGGCGGCGCTGGAAGCGGACGCTGCCGGTGGCGGGCTGACGGCGTACAACACCGGCAGCGGAGAGCCGCACACGGTCGGCGAGATGGCCTGGGCACTGGCCACCGCGCACGGTGGGCCGGATCCCGTGGTGACCGGCGAGTACCGCCTGGGGGATGTACGGCACATCACCGCGGACTCGTCCCGGTTGCGGACCGAGCTGGGCTGGAAGCCCGAGGTCCGATTCGAGGAGGGCATGCGGGAGTTCGCGGTGGCGCGTCTGCGCGGTGAGTGAGAGGTGAGTGAGACCGGCCCTTCAAGCTGCAGTGTCTGTTCGTACGGCTTTCGTACGGCTGGTGCATGCGCCAAGCCTCGCACCGCGCTGCAGGCCGTGCCGCCCTCGGACCTGGACGTCCGCGTTTCGTAAGGATCCGATATCCCATATGTGTATTTTGTCTTCGTAGGGTGAATGACGTGACAACCCCTCCAACTCCTCCCTCCGTCGATGTGGTCCTCCCATGCCTGAACGAGGCCGAGGCCCTGCCCTGGTTCCTCGCCCGGCCCACGGCGGTCACCGGCCGATGAACCGATCCGTGAGCCAACCCGCCGTCGACGATCTCGCCCCGCCGACGGCCCACCCCGCGTGGTCCACCGCCGACCCTTACACCCGCGCGCTGCGTACCGGACAGGGGCCGCTGTTCCTGCGCCGGGCCGACGGCTGGCTGCTGCCGTTGGAGGTGGAACGCTGGTGTGCCCGCGCCGACGCGGTGGACCTGGAGATCCTGGGCCGGTGCGAGGGTTCCGTACTCGACATCGGCTGCGGCCCGGGACGGCTGGTCGCGGAGCTCGCCGGACAGGGCCGACGTGTCCTCGGCATCGACGTCAGCGCGGCGGCCGTCAGCCGGACCACCCGGCTGGGCGGTCCCGCCCTGCGCCGCTCCGTCTTCGAGCCGCTCCCCGCCGAGGGCCGCTGGGACACCACACTCCTCGTCGACGGCAACGTCGGCATCGGCGGTGACCCGCACGCGCTCCTCACCCGGCTGACCCACCTGCTGGTCCCGAACGGGCTGCTGATCGCCGAGACCGTGCCGGTGGACATCGACGAGCGCGTGCGCGTCCACATCACGGACGCGCACGGCGCCCCCGGGACGCCGTTTCCCTGGGCCCGGATCGGGACACTCGCCCTCATCCGGTACGCGACGCGCGCGGGCTGGACAGCCGTCGATCAGTGGACGGCCGGTGGACGATCCTTCGTCGCCCTGCGCAGCCGCAGCATCCGCAACGACCGCAACAGGAGAAGGAGCGCCGAACCGGCAAAGAGAACGTCCGTGATCAGCAGCCAGCGGGTCAGGAAGCCGTCCACCCGGTCACCGTCCGGTACCGCCGGTCCACCTGACCGCTGAGGGCCGCTCCCGCCCCGCCTACCTGTTCGCCCTGCCCCATGTCCCCCACCTGCCCCTTTGGCGCCCGATGCGCGTGCCGAAGGGTCCCAGCCGGTGATCGTTCACCGTTCTTTTCCTCGTCGACCGGGCGAAGAACCGCGATTTTCGCGCGTGGGTGTGGCAGGTTGTACTTCAGCCGGACCCGTCACTTCCCCCCGTAGTGGCGGGTCCGGCGTCTTTGTGCCCGCCCGACGGGTGACAGCCGGTCCGTCACTCGTCCTCGCCCCGGTCAGGGGTGGGAGGCCAGGCAGGACGCTGGTCCGCCGGCAGGTCCAGCAGGGCCAGGCCGACCGTGTACCGGACGGGCAACAGCTCCGTACTGCCGGTCTGTACGAGCAGCTCCGAGAGCCGGCGCCCCGCTCCGGCCAGAATGAGCTTGCCGTCCAGGCGCCTGAGCAGCCATCGGATCGCGAGCAGGCAGTTCAGCCCGCGTGAGTCGCAGAAGACAAGAGCTGTCACATCGAGTACCAGGTGCCGACGCTCGGCATCGACGATGGCAGCGAGGGTGCCCAGGAAGTACTCCTCACAACTCTGGTCGAGTTCGCCACTGATCCGCAGCACCGCGCAGTGATCGCTGTCGGTCAGCTCGGTGATGGTCAGGCGGTGGGTCTGCGTGGACATCACACCTCCCTCCGGTCATCGCACGGAGGCTCGTTCCCAGCAACTCCCGTACGTCGGCACTCGTCCGGATCAAGAAACCGCTGGGTGCGATCCCGCCGGGTGCCCTCACGCGCCGCCCGGCTCCGGTGCTACGGGCGTCGTACGACGCGACACCCGTTCTGCGTGCGTGTGCCCCGCATTCGGGCGGGCAAGGGGGCGGGGCGAAACTCTTCGTTGATCGGAGACTACGGAAAGCACACCCTTCGAGGTGTCTCACGGTGACCTCGGAGCTGTCTTACGAGGCGTTTTGACAGCCCCGGCCGCCGCGGCCTCAAGGAGGCGGCGGAAGGTCGGACACTCCACGTGGCTCGGCGCGGGGCAGGCCGCGGCGTGCCGCAGCGAGTCACGCAGGACACCGAGTTCCCGGATCGTCCTGTCCAGCTCGTCCGCTCTGGCGGCCAGCATCTGCCGGTCGATGCGCGGCAGGCCGTCCGGCGCGACCACCATGCGCGCGATCTCGTCGAGCGAGAAACCGGCGGTGCGTCCCAACGCGATCAGCGCCAGGCGTTCCAGCACGGCGGGATCGTACTGCCGGCGCAGACCTCGCCTGCCGATCGGGGCGATCAGGCCCTTCTCCTCGTAGAACCGCAGGGTCGAGGCGGGGACCCCGGCGCGGTGCGTCACCTCGGCGATGTCCAGTTGCGTCATCCTCTTGACCTCAAGTCGACTTGAAGTAGCACGGTGTCATCCCAGCCCGGTCACGGCAAGCACAGGAGACGATCATGGGCATCACGCACAGCAACGACAACGAGCAGACGGCCCGCTGGAACGGGTCCGCCGGCCATGCCTGGGTCGAGGCCAGGACAGTACTCGACGAGTTGCTCAGGCCATTCGAAGACCTTCTCGTCGAAGCGGTCGTCGCCGAACACGGGCGCCGCGTGCTCGACGTCGGCTGCGGTACCGGCAGCACGACACTGGCCGTCGCGCGGCAGCTCGGCGCGCAGCGGGTTGACGTGCAGGGACCCGGCGGGCAGGCACGCTGCGTCGGCATCGACCTTTCCGAGCCGATGGTCACGGCCGCCCGGACGCGCGCCGAAGGGGAGGGCGCGCAGGCTTCCTTCGTCCTCGCCGACGCGCAGGACCACGTCTTCGAGCCCGGCGCCTTCGACATGGTGATCTCGCGCTTCGGTGTCATGTTCTTCAAGGACTCCGTCCAAGCTTTCGCCAACCTGCGGCGCGCCGTCAGCGACGACGCCGCGCTCAGGTTCGTCACGTGGCGGAGCTCCGCGGAGAATCCGTTCATGACGACGGCCGAACGCGCCGCGGCACCGTTCATGCCGGACCTGCCCGCCCGCCATCCGGACGAGCCGGGGCAGTTCGCCTTCGCGGATCCGGACAGGGTCCGCCGCATTCTGGAGGAGAGTGGCTGGACCGGCGTCGACATCCGGCCGGTCGATGTGGCCTGCGCACTGCCCGAGAGCGAGCTGGTCCCTTACTTCACCCGGCTCGGTCCGCTCGGCCTGGTCCTGCGCGAAGCGGACGAGCGGACCCGTGCGCACGTCATCGAAACGGTCCGCGCCGCGTTCGACCCGTTCCTGCAGGGTGCGGAGTTCCGCTTCACCGCCGCCTGCTGGACGGTCGGTGCCCGGGCGTGCTGAAGGATGCCGGTGAGATCCACAGATCCGCAGATCTACATCTGGGCAACAGTCGTCCCACCCGTGGGAGTCAGGACGATGCGTGATGTGGCCATCGGGGACGACGGCGGCCGCAACGACGAACCGGGCTTCGAGACCGAGGCGCCCGAGGTGGACGGGGCGCTCGCGATGTACCCCGGCCGCCCGCGAAGTGGCGGCATGCCCGGCCCGCGGGGGCCGCGGACTTCGACGACGACGGCAAGGACGAACTGATCCTCAACTGGGCGGCCGACACCTTGTTCGGCCTCTACGGCGAGTACCCCACGCACTGGTGGATCACCGACGGCACCACGTCCCGCGATCAGGCGACCTTCGCGACGACGGGCTTCGGAGCCCCCTGGACCTCGTACGGGCTCCCTCAAATGTCGCGTTCGGCGGTCCAGGTGACGTGTGGGGGAATGATCCGTGCGCACAGCGGCCCGCCCTGGGCGTCGGTCAAGCCGAGGCGTGCCACCAGAAGACCCTGGTCGGCGGCCTCGGCGAGCACGTCGGCGGGGACCATGTCGAGCATGAGCTTGGCGCGCCGGAACATCGTGAAGACGCCCGCCTCGTCGACCGTGCCCCAGGACAGATAGATGAACCGCCGGCCCAGCCGGTCCTGTACGTAGGGGCCCTGCACGTCGGTGCCGGCCGGCGTCACCGTCGCGGTGCACTCCAGGGTCCAGGTCGCCGACTTGGCGTCCCCGGGGTGGGGTTCGAGCAGCTCGCCCGGACGATCGCGGCGTTGCACGGCGACGTGCAGGTTGCCGTACTCCGGGACCTTGCCGCCGGCGGGGGCCGGGTGGGTGAGGCCGGGCAGGTCGACGGCGTCGATACGGATACGCATGGGGGCCATCATGCCGCCGCTGGCGGTGGCCGCCCCCTCCGGGGTGCGGCTGCCCTCGGGTGGTGCAGCCCCTCGGGTGCGTTCAGGTCACCGGGATCGGGTGCGTGTCAGGTCACCGGGATCGCCAGGTACTGGTAGTCCAGGAACTCGTCGATTCCCACCCTGCCTCCCTCGCGGCCGAGGCCGGACTGCTTGACGCCGCCGAAGGGGGCGGCGGGGTTCGAGACGAGTCCGGTGTTGAGGCCGACCATGCCCACCTCCAGACGTTCGCTGACCCGAAGAGCGCGGGCCAGGCCCTCGGTGAAGACGTAACCGACGAGCCCCCAGGGGGTGTCGTTGGCCCGGCGGACGACCTCGTCCTCGTCGTCGAAGACGAGGATCGCGGCGACCGGGCCGAAGATCTCCGTGTCCATCAGACGGCTGCCGGTGTCGACGTCGGCGAGCACGGTCGGCGGGTAGAAACACCCCGGGCCCTCGGGGGTACGGCCGCCGACGAGCACCCGGGCGCCGCGCTCCACCGCGTCGGCGACGAGGTCCTCGACCTTGGCGCGACCCGTGGCGTCGATCAGCGGGCCCACGTCGACCCCGTCGCGCGTGCCGGGCCCCACGACGAGCTCCCCCATCCGCCGGGCGAGCCGCTGCCCGAACTCCTCCGCCACCGACCGGTGCACGAAGAAACGGTTGGCGGCGGTGCACGCCTCCCCCATGTTGCGCATCTTGGCGGTCATCGCGCCGTCCACGGCCGTCTCCAGGTCGGCGTCGTCGAAGACGATGAAGGGCGCGTTGCCCCCCAGCTCCATGGACGTTCGCACGACGGCGTCCGCGCACTGCGCGAGCAGCAGCCGCCCGACCTGCGTGGAACCGGTGAAGGACAGTTTGCGGATGCGCCCGCCGCGCAGCAGCGGCTCACAGACCTGTCCGGCACGGGAGGTGGTGACGACGTTGAGGACGCCGTCCGGCAGCCCGGCCTCCTTGAGAATCCCGGCCAGCGCGAGGCTGGACAGCGGTGTCTGCGGGGCGGGTTTGAGCACCATCGTGCAGCCCGCCGCGACAGCCGGGCCGACCTTGCGGGCGCCCATGGCCAGCGGGAAGTTCCACGGTGTGATCAGCAGGCACGGCCCGACCGGGCGGCGGGAGAGCATCATGCGGTTCCGCCCGTCGGGCAGCGTGCCGTACCCCCCGTCGATGCGTACGGCCTCCTCGGAGAACCACCGGAAGAACTCGGCGGCGTACGCGACCTCTCCCCTGGCCTCGGCGAGCGGCTTGCCCATCTCGGAGGTCATCAGACGCGCCAGCTCGTCGGTCCGTTCGAGGATGATCTCGTGGGCGCGGCGCAGGATCTCGCTGCGTGCCCGGGGCGCCGTACGGGCCCATGCTTCCTGTGCCCGCACGGCCGCGTCCTCCGCGAGCCTGGCTTCCTTCAGGCCCGCGTCGGCGACATGGCAGAGGATCTCACCGGTCGCGGGGTCGTCGACGGGCATGGTGGCGCCGTCCGCGGCGTCCACCCAGGCGCCGCCGATGAACAGCTGGGTCGGTGTGTCGGTCATGGTGTCACTCCTGCCTGATCCTGATCTGCGGAATTGGCGGCATCGGCGGCGGGGTCGAGCCGGGCGGCCGTACGGGCGGGGGCGCGGGAGCGCCCGTCATCGGCCGGCGGTTCCCGATGTACCGGCCTCCACCGCCGACGCCCACGCCTGGAGGCCCTCGTCGACCGCCGTCCCGTCGATCACGAGCGCCGGAATCATGCGTACGACCTGGTTCCAGGCCCCGCAGAGCAGCAGGAGCAGGCCCTCGTCGACGGCGGCGCGCTGCACGCGGGCGGCGGTCTCGGGGTCGGGGCTGCCGTCCTCGTGGACGAACTCGCTGGCGAGCATCAGCCCGAGGCCGCGTACGTCCCCGATGGCCGGCGTCCGGGCGGCCACCGCTTCCAGGCCCTGACGCAGGCGTGCCCCCATCGCCTCGGAGTTCTCGACGAGCTTCTCGTCCCGTACGACGTCGAGGGTGGCGCAGGCCGCGGCGCAGGCCACCGCGTTGGCGCCGTAGGTGCCGCCCTGCGAACCGGGCCACGCCTTGCTCATCAACTCCTCGGAGGCGGCGATACCGGACAGCGGGAACCCGCTGGCCAGCCCCTTCGCAGTGATCAGGATGTCGGGCGTGACACCGCAGTGGTCGTGCCCCCAGAACCTGCCGGTACGGCCCACACCCGTCTGCACCTCGTCCAGGATCAGCAGGAATCCGTGCCGGTCGGCCCGTTCGCGCAGCCCTTCCATGAAGGCGCGGGTGGCGGGTACGTAACCGCCCTCGCCCAGCACCGGTTCGACGATGACGGCAGCCGTGTCGGCGGGCGAGGAGATGGTCTGGAGCGTGTAGTCGAGCTCCTGGAGGGCGAAGCGGGTGGCGGTCTCCTCGTCCCAGCCGTACCGGTAGGCCGTCGGGAACGGGGTGACGACAACGCCGCTCATCAGCGGCGAGAAGCCGGAACGGAAGCGGGTGCCGGACGTCGTCATGGCGGCGGCGGCCACCGTCCGGCCGTGGAATCCGCCGTGGCAGACCAGTACGTTCGGGCGGCCGGTGGCCTGCCGGGCCAGCCGCAGCGCGGCCTCCACCGCCTCGCTGCCGGAGTTGGTGAAGAACAGGCTGTCGAGTCCGGCGGGCAGCACCTCGCCGAGCCGGTCGACGAGCTGCCGCAGCGGCTGGTGCATGACCGTCGTGTACTGGCCGTGGACGAGCCTGCCCACCTGTTCCTGGGCGGCTTCGACCACCCTCGGGTGGCAGTGCCCGGTGCTGGTGACACCGATGCCCGCGGTGAAGTCCAGGTAGCGGCGGCCGTCCTCACCGAAGAGGTGGACGCCCTCGCCCCGGACCGCCACCACGGGGGTGGCCTGGCGAAGGTGCGGCGACAGTGCGGTCATGTTCGTCTCCCGGCCCATGCGTTGCGGTCTGCTCCGGCATTGCGAGCATCGCGGCCAGGACGGCGGACGACAACGCGTGATCTGTCCAACGGGGTGGCGGGGTTCGGACGTTGTGTCAACCGGCCGTGGCCCGGCGCGCCTCCGGTGACCGCGGCGGCGGCCGTCGGCCCACCCGCGCGCAGGTCAGCCGCGCTTGGCACAGTGTCCGGATGGGCAGGGACGCACCATGAGCGAGTACGCCGAACCGCCCCGCTCCTGCGGGGCCGAAGAGCTGGGCACCGCTCCCGCGGGCCGCGTGCTCACCGTCGCCGATGTCCTGGCCCTTCCGGTCCTGGCCGCGGGACGGCCGGAGGTGGTCACCGGTGTGACCCACCTGGACCGGCCGGTGCGCTGGGTCCACATCACCGAGCTGACGGACCCCGCCTCCTTCCTCAAGGGCGGCGAACTGGTCCTGACCACCGGCATGCCCCTGCCCGAGGACCCGGTGGGCGTACGCCGTTACGTCGACGAACTCGCCGACGTCGGAGCCGCGGCCCTGGTCATCGAACTCGTACGCCGCTACCACCGCCCGCCCGGCCCGCTCATCCAGGCGTGCCGAACCCGTGGCCTGCCGCTCGTCACCCTGGCCAAGGACGTCAACTTCCTGGAGGTCACCCAGGTCGTCCACACGCTCATCCTCGGCAACCAGGCGGATGCCGTGCGCCGGACCCAGCGCGTCCACGAGGCGTTCACCGCCCTGACGCTGCGCGGTGCCGGCCCCGAGGACGTCGTCCGCGCGGCGGCGGAGATGAGCGGCCACACGGTCGTCCTGGAGAACCTGGTGCACCAGGCGCTGATCTGCGAACCGTCCGGCGGCACGGTGGACGAGGCCCTGACGGGCTGGGAACAGCGCTCCAGGGCGACTCCCGCGGGCGACGACACGGAGGTGGGCGGTCCGGAGGGCTGGCTCGTGGCACCCGTGGAGTACCAGGGGGAACGCTGGGGCCGCGTGGCCATGCTCCCGCCCCCGACCGCCCCGCCGCCCTCCACCGTCCCGGCGGCGTACGTGTCCACCGTCCCGGCGGCGTTCGTGCCGGAGGACGTCACCGTCCTGGAGAGAACGGCGATGGCCCTCACGATCGCCCGCCTCATCCACGCCACACCCTGGGAGCGCACGGCGCAGCGAAGCGTCCTGCGCGACCTCGCCGAGCAGCGTCACCGTTCCCCCGCGGACGCCCGCGCGCGCCTCGCCGCGCTGGGCCTGCCCACCGAGGGCAACGTGTTCCTGGCGGTCCTCGCGGTCCTGGCGGACGTCCGGGCGCCCAACGACGACACCGGTCTGGAGACCCGCCTGTCCCGGGAACTCAGGACGACGGGCGTGCCCGCGCTGGTCGGCACGCTGGCGCCCGCCCGGCTCGGCATCCTGCTGGCCCTGCGCCCCTCCCAGCCCTGGCGGCCCGCGGTCGAACAGCTGAGCCGCACCGCGCTGGAACTGGACCCGCACGCGGTCGTATGCACCGGTTCCGAGGTCACGGACCTCTCGCATGCCGCCCGTTCCTTCCGAGAGGCGGCCCGGGTGGCCGAGGCCACCCGCCCCGGCCAGTCCCTCCCCGCGGGCAGGTCGTACCACGAACTGTCCGACCTCGGCCTGCGCCGCCTCCTGTACGCGCTGCACGAGGACACCCGCGTCCAGGAGTACGCCGAACGGCAACTCGGCCGCCTCATCGACCATGACACCCGGCACGGCGCCGATCTCCTGACGACCCTGCGCCGCTACCTGGAGGCGGCCGGTAACAAGACCACCGCCGCCAGGCTCGGCGGTCTGTCGCGCGAGACCGTCTACCAGCGCCTGCGCACCATCGAGCGACTGCTCGACTGCGACCTCGAGTCCGGCGAACGACGCACCGAACTGCACGTGGCTCTCACGACTCTTGACGTCCTGAGAGACAAGGGGCGGACGACCTGACCCGTGCGACCTTCCAGGTGTCGGCGATGCGCATGGACCGACGGTGCGCTGGTTCGTAGGGAGCCCATCCCGGGTTGCCGGTCGTGGCGAAACGGATCCATGTCTCGTGCATCCGCCGTGCGAGGTCGGCGGGTGGGGCGGCGGTGCCGAGCAGTGCCTGCGGACCGTGAAGGCCGGGGAGTTGGACGTTGTCGAAGACGAAGGGCAGCTCGACGGTGTGGGCGGCGCCGAGTTTCCCTCCGAGAGCGTTGGACTGCCAGGCGAACTCGTACCGGAATGTCCTGGCGGAGCGGTACGTCGCGTGAGCGGTGGCCGTGCGGCACGTGCCGTTTCCGAAAAGGGCGTCGCCGACGATCGCCGAGAGCAGTGCGGAGTTGGCGGCTCCGGGGCGCCCGGCCCGGTACTCCTCGACGAGTTCGGCGGGGCGCGGGTGCGACCGCGCGGCGGCGCGGAGCAGGTCCTCCTGGCCGGTGTCGGACAACTGGCCGTGCGGGGCGAGGTAGAGGTTGGCCTCCTGGGTGTTCGAGCCGACGAGCAGGTCCACGTCGGGCCCGCTCCCGGCGGCGATGCCGTCGGCCGGCTGCCGGTCGAGGACGAGGCTGAAGGGCGTGATGCCGCCGAGGGGGTGGAAGGCGTCCTCGGTACGCAGGTCCACCGCGCCCAGCTGCCGCGTGATCTCGACGAGTGTCTCGTCGGGGATGTCGGCCATGTCCCGTGCTGTGGGCCGGAGTCGAAGCTGTGTTCCGACCGCCTCGGTGACTCGCTGGGCCTGCTCGGTAGTGAACGCGCCGGTGCCGGTGCCGCTCTGGACGATCGCCCGGTGTACGAGTCCCCGTGCGGCGGGGTCCGCCAGGATGCCGGTGACGAGGATGGCACCGGCGGACTGGCCGAAGAGGGTGACGTTGACGGGGTCGCCGCCGAACGCGGCGATGTTGTCCTGGACCCAGCGCAGCGCGGCGAGGACGTCCAGCATGCCGCGGTTGTCGGGCGCGTCGTTCAGGGGCAGGAAGCCGGGTATGCCGAGGCGGTGGTTCACGGTGACGAGAACGACGCCGTCACGAGCGAAGGCCGCGCCGTCGTAGAGCGCGCAGTTGGCGGATCCGGCGACGAAACCGCCGCCGTGCACGAAGACCATGACCGGGGCCGGACTGTGCCGTGCCTCGGGGGCCCAGATGTTGAGTGTCAGGTAGTCGTCCCCGTGGATCCAGCCCGGACCGAAGTACGGGGACATGTCGAGGGCACCGAAGCTGTCACGCCGGGGCTGGGGCGCGGTGGGACCCTGCGAGACGGCGTCCCGGACGCCGTTCCAGGACGCGTGCGGTCGTGGCGGGGCGAAACGGTGAACTCCTGTGGGGGCGCCCGCATAGGGCACACCGAGGAACGTGGTGCCGTACGCGTGGCGACGGCCGCGGACCGTGCCGGAGGTGGTGTCGATGTCGGGGGCGGAGGATGACAACTCGGTTTCCCTGTCTGCCGCGTGGTGTGGGGCATGTGCTGCGGGCCAACCGGATCTCAGAGCCGGCCGACCGGAGCCGGCCGGGTCGGAGTCGATCGGTCGGAGCCGGCCGACCGGAGTCGATCGGTCAGAGTCGGCCGAACGGGGCCCATCGCTTGATGCCGAACGAGCCTGCGCTGCGTTCCACTTCCAGCGCGCCGTGTCCCGCGAAGTGGGCAGGCAGGACAAGGGCGTTGGCGTCAGCTGCCCAGCCGAGAATCCGCTGCCGGGTCTCGCGGGCGCCGTGCGCGTCCTCGCAGAAGCAGCTGTTGTGCTCCGGTTGCATGACCTGGAAGGGCGAGTGCAACAGGTCGCCGACGAAGACAGCGCGCTCGGAGCCGGAGTCCAGCATCACCACACTCGAACCCGGCGTGTGGCCGGGTGCCGCCTGCAGACTCAGGTTGGCGTCGATGCGGTGGCTCGACTCCCACAACTGGACCTGGCCGGCGGCGTGTACCGGCGCCACGCTGTCCTCGAAGACGTTCTGGTTGACTCCGCCGGCGATCTTCGGGTTGTTGGCCGGATTCCAGAACTCGAAGTCGGCCCTGGGCATCAGGTACGTGGCGTTGCGGAAGGTCGGTATCCAGGACTGGCCCTCCAAGCGAGTGTTCCAACCGACGTGGTCGACGTGAAGGTGGGTGTTGACCACCAGGTCGACGTCGTCGGGACGCACGCCGGCCCGCTCCAGGTTGCCGAGGAAGTCCAGTTCCAGGTGGCCCCAGGACGGCACGTAGGGGCGTTCCTTGTGGTTGCCGACCCCGGTGTCGATCAGGATGGTCCTGCCCTCGCTGCGCAGCACCCATGTCTGCACGGCGACCTCGACGATCCCGGTCTCGTCATTGAGGAAGTCCGGGACGAGTACGGGCCGGTGCTCGTCCCAGTCCTGCTTCGGCGAGCCGGGAAAGAATTCTCCCGGGGTCATGCCGACCGGTCCGTGCATCTCCTCGACCCGGGTCACTTCGACGTCGCCGAAAGCAATGTCACTCACGATACGTACTCCTTGTTCTATGGCTGATCGTTAGTTGGCTGATCGTTCGATGGCTGGTCGTTCGGTGATGGGGTGGCCGGGCTCACAGGTGGCCGCGGAGGCGTGCGCGCAGCAGATTGGGGTCGGTGGCCGTGGTGTAGGCGGCGCTGAGCACGTACACCTCCTTGCCGCGCAGCGCGACGGACGTGGGGTTCTGCAGTCCGTCGGCGGCGTCCAGGACGGTGGTGGTCCGGGTGCCGTCGGACCGGATGTGCACGACCGTGTTGGGGCCATTGAGCGCCGCGAGGACGTCGTCGCCTCGGCCGGTGAAGGCGAAGTCGTCGATGCCGGTCAGACCCGAGGCCTTGATCTGTGGTGCGCCCGCGCGGTTGCCCGGCCGGATCGGAATGCGCAGGAGGGTGCCCTGGTCGAGGTTGGTCACCCAGAGCGCGCCGTCGTGCACTTTCGCTCCGTTGGCTCCGAGGAAGCCGGCCGGGGCGAGTTCGGGGGCGGTGGACCATGCGGCGGGGGTGCCACCGGTGACGGGGACGGTCCACACCGTGCCGAGCACCGAGTCGGTGATGTAGAGCCGCTTGCCGCGTTCGTCCAGTGCCAACCCGTTGGGCAGGCCGTCCGCGGGCAGTGCGGCGATACGCCGCGGTTCCTGTCCGGGGCGCAGCCGCCACAGCCCTGTCAGATCGGCGGTGCCGGTCGCGTACAGCACGTACACGGTGCCGTCCGAGGTGTGGACGATGCCGGTGGCCAGGGGGAAGCCGAGGGCGGGCGTGTGGACTCCGCCGTCGGCGGGTGCGGGCAGCGTCGCCAAGACGTGCGTCGCGCCCCGAGGAGTCACCTGGGCCACCTGACGGCTCGCGGCGAAGGTGACGGCCGCGCTGCCGTCGGGCAACAGGGTGATGTTCTCCGGCAGTTGTCCCGAGGACAGGTCGAAGTGGGCGGCGACCCGCACATCGGTCAGCGGCTCCGCGGAGGGTGTCGCGGCGGCCGGTACTGCCGTTGCGAGGGCGGCGGCCACCGCGACGGCCGCCATGATGGTGTTGATACGTCGCTTTGACATGGTTCCTTCTCTGCATTCGGGCATACGGGCATAGGGCAGCCGCGGTGCGGCGCCGTGGTCGAGGGGGCGCCTCGGAGAGAGGTCGCGAGGGTGCGGCCGGCCGGCGGCGTGGAAGCGACGCGCACGGCACGGGGCAGCGCGGGGTAGGGCAGCACAGGGTGGGGCAGCGCGGGGTGGGGCACCGCGGCGGTTGCGTACACGCCGGGTGCCCTCGGTCAGCGGAGGAGCTCGGGTCAGGTGGTGCGGGTCGCGGAGCCGTGGTGCGGCCGGGCCGCTTCCCGTGGTGCGGTGGCGTGGGCCAGCAGGGCCAGGGCTGCGGCGGAGGGGGAACCGGGATCGGCGGTGGCCACCACCAAGGACGGTCCGCTTCCTTGCGGGCTCTGCAGTGTCTGCTGGGTGACGGTCAGCGTCCCGACCAGGGGGTGGCGCATCTCGTAGTCGGCGACATCGCAGGACAGCACCCGGTGGTCGGCCCACATCGTGGCGAACTCCCGGCTGCGCATGGTCAGTTCACCGATCAGCGCGGCCAGCTGTGGATCGTCCGGGTGCCGGCCGGCCGTCAGCCGCAGATTGCCCACCACGGCTCTGGCCTTGGCGGGCCAGTCGACGTACAGGTCGCGGGTGTGCGCGTCCAGGAACACCAGCCTGGCCATGTGCGGCCGTCGGCCCGGGTCGTCGGGGGCGTCCGGATCGAGGTGGCCCGCGAACAGTGCGTGCCCTGGCCGGTTCCAGGCCAGGACGTCGGTGCAGCGGCCGATGGCGAGGGCGGGTGTGCCCTCGACGGCTGCCAGCAGGGCACTCGTCGCCGGGGTGACGCGTTCGGCGGGTGTACGCCCGCCGCGCCTGCCGCGTCTCGGCGCCTGGGCCAGGGTGTGCAGATGGGCACGCTCCGACTCGTCCAGTCGCAGGGCGCTCGCCACGGCGTCGAGCACCTCGGGTGAGGCGTTGCGTGACTGACCCTGTTCCAGGCGGCTGTAGTAGGGCGCGCTGATGCCTGCGAGCATCGCGAGCTCCTCCCGCCGCAGCCCCGGTACGCGGCGCCGCTCGCCGTAGGTCTGCAACCCCACGTCTTCGGGCCGTAGTTGGCTCCGGCGTGCCTGGAGGAACTCGGCGAGGTGCCCGTGCTTGTTCATGACACCGAGTATGCGTACTGCCGCCGGTCGGCGCCTCACCCCGTTGGGGTAGGGATCCGCAGGGTCTGGCTCGCCCCGCCCGCCAACCCCGTCAGCACCCGGTCCGGGGTCAGGGGCAGTTCGCGGTAGCGGACGCCCGTGGCGTGGTGGACGGCGTTGCCGATGGCGGCCGCCGTGCCGACGATGCCGATCTCGCCGATGCCCTTGCTGCCCATCGGGTTGAGGTGGGGGTCCTCCTCGTCGATCCAGTGCGCCTGCACGTCGGGGACGTCGGCGTGCGCCGGGACGTGATAGGCGGCCAGGTCGGACTCCACGAAGTCACCGGACGCGGCGTCCACGGTGCTGCCCTCGGTGAGCGCCATGCCCAGGCCCATGGTCATGCCGCCGATGAACTGGGAACGTGCGGTGCGGGCGTTGAGGATGCGTCCGGCGGCGTACACGCCCAGCAGGCGCCGTACGCGGACCTCTCCGCTCACCGTGTCGACGGTGACCTCGGCGAAGTGGGCACCGAAGGCGTGCCGGGCGTACGGGCTGTCGGCATCGGCGCTGCCCGCCGTGTCGGCGTCCGCCTGGAACCCTTCGTCCGGCAGTGGCCCGGTGTGCTCGGCCAGCCGCGCGGTCAGCCGCGTACACGCCTCGTGGACCGCCCAGCCCCAGGACGCCGTACCGGACGATCCGCCGGCCAGCGGGGCCGACGGCAGGTCGCTGTTGCCCACTTCGGCGCGTACGCGGTCCAGGGGGACGCCGAGGGTGTCGGCGGCGATCTGGGCGAGGACGGTGCGGGCGCCGGTGCCGATGTCCGTGGCGTTGATCCGGACGACGAAGCGGCCGTCGGGCAGCGCGTGAGCCGCCGCTTGCGCCGGACCGACCATCACCGGATAGGTGGCGGAGGCCACTCCCGTACCGACGAGGAGTGGTCCCTCGGGGTGGGAGCGGGGGCGGGGGTTGCGTTGTGCCCAGTCGAAGAGCCGGGCGCCCTCGCGCAGGCACTCGGCCAGATGGCGGCTGCTGAACGGCTTGCCGCTGTCGGGTTCGGCGTCCGGCTCGTTGGTGATGCGCAGTTCCACGGGGTCCAGGCCCGCCTCGAAGGCGAGTTCGTCCATGCCCGACTCCAGGACGTACATGCCCGGTGCCTCGCCGGGTGCGCGCATCCAGGACGGGCTGGGCATGTCCAGCGGGACCACCAGGTGGGAGCTGAGCCGGTGAGGTGCCGCGTACATGATCCGGCTGGGTACGGCGGCCTGCTCCACGAACTCCTTGATGCGGGAGGTGTAGGTGGTGACTTCGTGGAGGGACGAGGTGAGGGTCCCGTCCGCGGTGGCGCCCAGGCGGAGCCGGTGCAGGGTGGACGCGCGGTGGCCGACGACCGCGGCCATGAAACGCCGGGGCAGTGCGACCGTGACGGGACGGCCGGTCTCCCGTGCCGCCATCACGGCGAGCACCACGTGGGGGCGCGGGGTGCCCTTGGACCCGAACCCGCCGCCGACGTGTTCGCTGATGACGGTGATGTCGTCCTCGGAGAGCCGGAACAGCGACGCGAGTGTGGCGCGTACGGTCGTGGCGCCCTGGCTGGAGTCGTGCACGACGAGCCTGCCGTCGTGCCAGCGGGCGGTGGCCGCGTGCGGCTCCATGGGGTGGTTGTGCAGCGGCGGGACCCGGTAACGGCTGTCGACGCGCACTTCCGCGGCCGCGAACGCCTCCTCGGGGTCACCCTGTTCGCGACGGGCGGGGAACCCGCCGTTGACCTCTTCGGGTACGTAGGCCTCCGGGTGGTCGTCGGTCAGGGTCACGTCGTGTTCCTCGACGTCGTACTCGACCCGGACCGCGGCGGCGCCGGCGCGGGCCGCCTCCAGGGTCTCGGCGACGACCAGGGCGACGAACCAGCCGTGATGCGGCACGCGCGGGTTCTGCAGGAGCGCCAGCGTGGGGTCGTCCGCGGGGGCCAGCCGGGGCGCGTTCTCGTGGCTGAGCACCGTGAGGACCCCGGGCAGGGCCAGGGCGGCGCCGGTGTCGACGGTATGGACCGTCCCACGGGCGATCCCGGCGGCCACCGGCCAGGCATGGACCCGGCTGGGGTCGGTCTGTTCGGCGGCGTAACGCGCACTGCCGGTGACCTTGTCCCGGCCCTCCCGGCGCTCGGCGGGCGCGCCCAGCGTGGTGCCGGTGTCGGCCATCCTGCTCCTCCTGATGGTGTGCGTATGGTGTGTGTTCAGGCCCTGTGTTCAGGCCCTGCGTCCGTTTGGCGTACTCGGCGAGTTCTGCGTGTCCTGGGTTCAGGCGCTGGTGGGCGGCGCGAGCCGTTCGAGGACGTCGACTGTGAGATTGCGGGCCAGCCGGACCTTGAAGGCGTTGTCCCGCAGCGGTTCCGCGGCGGCGAGTTCAAGGTCCGCGGCCCGCTCGAAGGCCGCCGTCGTGGGTGCGGCGCCCAGCAGTGCCTTTTCCGCGTGCCGTGCCCGCCAAGGGCGGTGGGCCAGCCCCCCGAAGGCGATGCCGGCCTGCCGGACGACGCCGCCCTCCACTGCGAGCACCGCGGCGACGGAGGCGAGGGCGAAGGCGTACGAGGCCCGGTCGCGGGCCTTGCGGTAGAGCGAGGGCAGCCCGGCCGGGGCTGCCGGCAGGATCACACCGGTGATCAGCTCACCGGGGCGGATCTCGGTGTCCTGCTCCGGTCGGTCGCCGGGCAGCCGGTGGAACTCGGCGACGGGAACGGTCCGCGGGCCGTCGGCCCCGTACAGCTCGACGCCCGCGTCCAGCGCTGCCAGCGCCACGGCCATGTCCGAGGGATGGGTGGCGATGCACTGCGGGGAGTGCCCGAGCACCGCGTGGTCGCGGTGTACGCCGTCCCTGGCGCCGCAGCCGGAGCCGGGGGCACGCTTGTTGCAGGGTTTGCCGGTGTCCTGGAAGTACGGGCAGCGGGTGCGCTGGAGGAGGTTGCCACCGGTGGTGGCCGCGTTGCGGAGCTGTCCGGAAGCTCCGGCCAGGAGTGCCTGGGAGAGCGCCGGATAGCGGTCGCGCACGGTGGGGTGGGCGGCGAGGTCGCTGTTACGGACCGTGGCCCCGATCCGTACCGACCCGTCGGGCAGCTCGTCCACCGTGTCGAGGGGCAGCCGGCTGACGTCGACGAGGGCGGCCGGCTCCTCCACTCCGAGTTTCATCAGGTCGACGAGGTTGGTGCCGCCGCCCAGGTAGCGGGCACCGGGGTGCGCCGCGTACAGCTCGGCGGCCTCCTCGACGCTGCGGGCACGCTCGTATGCGAAGGGCTTCACCGGATCACGTCCTCGACGGCCCGCACGATGTTCGGATAGGCGCCGCAACGGCAGAGGTTGCCGCTGAGCCGCTCGCGGATCTCGTCCGGTCCGAGCGGGACAGGCTGCCCGGACGGTACCTCGGGGTCCGTCACGTGGGAGGGGTGACCGGCCTCGGCCTCCGCCATGGCGCCGACGGCGCTGCAGAGCTGTCCCGGCGTGCAGTAGCCGCACTGGAAGGCGTCGCGATCCAGGAAGGACCGCTGCAGCGGGTGCAGGTCTTCGCCGGCAACGCCGGCGGGTCCTTCTCCGGCACCGTCGGCGAGTTCTTCTCCAGCAGCGCCGGCGAGTCCCTCCACCGTCGTGATGTCGCAGCCGTCGAGGGCCACCGCGGGCAGCAGACAGCCGTTGACTCGACGGCCGTCCACCAGGACCGTGCAGGCACCGCACTGCCCGTGGTCGCAGCCCTTCTTGGCGCCGGTGAGTTGCAACTGCTCGCGCAGCACGTCCAGCAGGACGGAGCGGTGGTCGACGGTGAGCGTGTGCGGCTTGCCGTTGACGCGCAGCGTCACCTCGGAGTGGTGACGATCGGGCGACCCAGGAGCGCCGCGCTCCGACGCGGAGTGCCCGGCCGAGTCCGGGGGTTGCCCCGGCGTGGCGTTGCTTCCGCTCTCGGGGCGACCCGGTCGGTCCGGGCGACCGGGCCGACCGGCCCCGTCGCCCGCGCCCGCGGTGGTGTCTTTCCGGCTGCTCATGCTGTTCATGACCTTCCGACGGCACTCCGAACCACGCAGCTCACACATCCAGGCTGCGGCCCGCCCCGCGTTCCCGCGCGCCGGGCGGGCGCGGCTCGGCGGGCGCCCGGCACTCGTCGGGACGTGTACGGAAGGGGCGGCCGCCGCTTCGCGCGCCCGTGCCACGGCCGACGCCCCGGCCGGCCGTGCGCCGGCGACGGACGGGCGAGCCATCGAATTCCGCTCCGACGGCTGTACCGCAAGTGGCCGTACCTCAGGTGGCGGTACCTCAGATGGCGATACGGCCGCGGTCGGCGACCACCCGATCAGGCCGTCCATGCAGGCGAGGTCGCCGACGGCCCGGAAGGCTCACGGCCGCGGCGTCAGGGCCCCCACCACCCACGGCATGTGCTTCCGGTGGGTGACGATCAGAACCGGTACGCCGTCGTCCTCGCACTCCAGGACCCAGGCCCGGCCTTCGTACGCCTGGGGGGACGGGTCCGCCCAGTACGGATGGCGGACGCGGAGCGGGGTCAGGGTGCGCGGCACCACCCGGCGGAAGGCCGTGCCCGGGTGGCCCGGTGTCGCCGCCAGATAGCCGTCGGCGGCCAGCAGGTGGGTGCCGCGCTCCGCGTAGGGGACCTCGCCCAGGATCTGGCCCGCGAAGTGCTGCTCCTCCGTGGGTACGGACGGCGTCACGGCGATGGTCTCGTCGCCGCGCCTGCGGCGCCACAGGAACACCGCGGCCACCGCACAGGCGGCCGCCACGGCCGCGGTGGCCAGTCCGACAAGGCGGAGCGCCGCCCCCATGTCGTCGGTGGCCCACGGAGCGACTGCGCCGACAGGGGTCAGGCAGATCCCGGCCATCAGGGGCAGGCCGATCTGCCACGGCCGCGCCCTCTTCGTCACCCGGGAGTGCAGTGCCAGCCAGAGCCAGCCCCAGAGGAAGCCCGTGCCGTAGAGGCCGAGCGCGAGGCCCACTGCGGCGACGATCTTGTAGTCGTCCCGTGGGTCCGCGTGCGTGTACTTGCGCCCGGTGTCGAAGTCGACGTACCGGATCTGCCCTCGCCAGTGCGTGACCTCGATTTTCGTTCCCGGGGAGGCGACCGGTGGCTCGGACGGGCTGCCTCCGAGTGTGGTGCGGCCGGTGGTCCCGTCCGCCTCGACGAGATACAGCCGGTACGAGGCCGTCTTACGTCCGTTTACACGTTCGGTGTGGTCGACGCGCGCGCCGACGGTCCGCAGGCAGTCACCGGACGGGTCGTGGTCCGAGGCGCAGCGGGCCGCGGTCTTGAAGGCACTTCCTTCGCCGACCGCGGCAGGTGTGCTGACCAGCAGCAGCCACGCCGCCACCAGCGTGCACACCGCGGCGACGGCGGCGATACCGATCACCTGCCCACGGTTTCTCGAACGCGGTACTTCAGTCTGTACGGGAGTCACCAGGACAGTCTTCTGTTGCGACAGTCGAAATAAAATGGGTGAAGTGCGCCCTGTGAAGCGGTGGTTGCTGCCGGAATCCGGCAACCGGCGCTTCGAACACCGACGAGGCGACGCGGCCGGGCCGCACGCTGTCCTTCGACATGGAGGGCCGCTCCTTCGTGGAGCTGACGCCGAGTTCGCAGCCACCGCTGCTGGTGGGCGGCGTGCTGTACGGGATCAGCGGCCCCGGGGCCTTCTCGGTGGCCGACGTTTCCTGAGCGGCGATGAGCGGTGCTCCCTCAACAGTCGGTGGTTCAACTACTCACCGCGAGAAGATTGAAGACCGCACGAACCAGACATATAGAACCTTTATGAATAAGACTCCGCAAAGGGGTCACTCGTAGCGGAGAAGAACACTTCTCTCGTAAAGGGGATGGTGGTATGTCTTCCACCGAGTTTCTGTCCGACGAACTCACCGAGGTCCAGGGCGTGGACATCGAAGCAGCCCTCGACCCGACCGAGGCCGACGGCTCCTACCGCGACAGCCGCGAGTGCGCGGCGCTGGCCCTGACGTCCGGGTCGACATCACTGCTGCTGTCGCCTCCGACCCCGCGGCCGAAGAAGGGTTGACGGGAGAAGACACATGGAGCAGTCAGGCACTTCGACCCGTCTCGCGGGCGCGGTGCAGGGCCTCACGTCGGAACTGGTCTCCGCTCTTCGGAGCGGGGGCCGGTTCCGGCTGGCCGCCGGTGTCACCGAAGCCGACGGACCCGAGGCGGCCGACGGCCTCGCTCTCGCCGCCGTACGTGTGGTGGGAGCCGATGCCGCTCTGCCGAACGTCCTGCGCCACACCCCTCCCGAACCCGACGACCTCGCCGTGTTCAGCAGGGCCGTGCACGCCTACCCGCCTCCCGCGAACGCCTCTCCCACCTCGGTGTGGAGCCACTGGGCCATGACGCGGACACTGCTGGCACTCGACGCGTCCTTCGACGGCATGCCGGGCCACGACACGGAGCCCCAGGCGGCCTGGCTCGTTGACGCCCCGTGGCAGTCGCTGACCCATCAACTCGCCGTACTGGCCCCGCTCGCGGTTCCCGCCGGGGACTGCGCGGTGGCCCGCGTGGCCCGCGGCCGCCCCGTCGACGTCGCCCGGGGGTTCGTCCGTGCGGTCCGCCGCCGCGACTGGCTCCAGGCAGCGGGAGCGGGACGCTGGCTGGTCCTCCTCGACGACGTCCCGGAGACGCTCGGCCTGGAGGCCGGACTTGAGTTCGTGGCCCAGATGGGCCGCGACGATCCACGCGTGGCGCTGCAGATCGAGGCGGCGCAACTGATGCGGGCCGGAGTACGGGTGAGAGGAGTACGGGTGTGATGGCGCGCGACGTCCAAGGGCTCGGCGCGGCCGCGCTCGGCTGGGTGTCCGCCCACCGCGGCGAGTTCGCGCTCGCCGACGACGCACTCGCCGAGCACGCCAACGTGAACTTCACCTGGAAGCCCCTCGGTGAACTGGCGCAGGTCTGCGTCAGTGTCCGTCGGCACACCGACCCGGCCGACCCGCTCCACGAGACCGCTTCCGATCTGCTGGCCTTCGCCTGGCAGCAGACCGAACAAGGCTCCCTCTTCCTGGAGTTGCAGCGCCTCGAACCCTTCGCGACATACCCGCTGGAGATCTACGCGGCGTTCGCGTCGGCAGGGCTGCGTCACGCCGACTACGAGAGGGCCACCGCGACGGTGGCCCGGACCCGTGGCTGGCAGGTGACGGAACAGGAGCCCAACCGGCGTCTCAGTGTGCTCAACTCCGAGCGCCGCGGCGGCATCCCGCAACACGACGACATGCCGCGGGCACTGCGACGCACCTGGCTGGGCGGTCTGCCGGAGCCATGGACGTTCGAACGGGCCGCCGGCTACACGCTCACCCATGTGATCTTCCACCTCACCGACTGGGGCCTGTCTCCGCAGGGCGTTCCCCCGCGGGTGGCGGGCTATCTCCGGCAGTGGCTGCCGCCCTGGCTCGACACCTGCCTGGAGGACGAGCAGTGGGATCTGAGCTGCGAGCTGCTGGCGGTGGCCGGCAGCCTGCCGGGCCCGCCCGATCGTGCGCTGTTGCAGGATGCCTGGTCGAAACTCGCACGGGCACAGGACGTGTCCGGCGCCGTCCCGGAGGTCGGCGCCGGACACGACGGCCACTCGCCCGCGCACGACTTCACCGGCTGCTACCACTCGACTCTGATGACGGCCTTCGCCGCCGTGCTCACCACCGCCACCGACCGTCTGCGCGAGAGCACCGATGACCGCGTGGTGACGCGGGAGATACCCGCCTTCGAGCACGCGGCGCGACCGGGGCGAGGCGGACGGCAGGATGAGCAAGGAGTGTCGAGATGACCAGCACCCGCCTCATCCACACGGTCGGGACCGGCGCCCTGGAGTGGCTGCACGCCCACCGCGACGGGTTTCGCCTGGAGCAGGACGTCGACCCGGAAGTGGGCTTCCTGGAGCGCTTCAAACCGGTCGGTGAACTGGCCATCATCTGCAAGGTGTTGTTCCGCGAAGGGGTGGCCGGCTCCCGACAGGCACAACTGGCACGGCAGTTGCTCGACCACGCCTGGCGTCACACGCTGGACGGCGGCCGGATGCTGGTTCGCGGTCAGCGCATCGAGCCCCTCTCCCCCATTCCCTTCGAGGTCTACCTCCCGTTCAAGGAGCTGGGCTACAGCCACCCCGAGATCGAGCAGGCATTCCAGCTCAACCAGCGGCTGGAGAGCTTCGCCGCCTTCGAGCTGCCGCCGACGCGCCGCCTCGGGCTGTCCGCGTTCCAACGCCGTTCCGGGCTGCCGCCCAGGCCGCCGGAGTCCGAGGTCGTCGGCAGCACCTGGCTCGGCCGCACCCCCGAGCCCTGGACCGTGGAAGGACACATCGCCTACGACATCACGCACACCGTCTTCCACCTCACCGACTGGGGAGAGAACCCCGACGGCGTACCAGCCCCTCTCGCCGGCTATCTCGCCACCTGGCTGCCGGCCTGGCTGGACGACTGGCTCGACCTGCAGCGGTGGGATCTGCTCGGCGAACTGCTCGTCGTCGACGCCTGTCTGCCGCGCCCCACGCTGGACGAGCGGGCCTGGGAGGGGTTCGCCGCCGCCCAGCAGGCCGACGGGGCGATGCCCGCCGTGCGCACGATGCCTGAGGGCGACCCCGCCGAACTGTTCGACCTCATCTACCACCCGACGCTGGTCGCCGCCTTCGCCTCCGTACTGGCCACGTCCCGCGCCCTGACGCAGCTGGCGCACGCACCGGCATGACGCCGCGCCCCGAACCCTGGCCGGGCGATCCGCTCGGCGTCACCGGTCAACTCCCGCCCGGCCGCCTGCTGGCGGGGCCGCATCCGGACGGCGAGACGGCGCGGCAACGGCTCGACGACGCCGTCAGCGCCGTGGACGCGCCCGATGTCGTCCTCGCCCTCTCCAGGGACGGGCACCGCACGGTGCGCTCCGGCGGCACCGGACCGGTCCCGCCCGTACCCCGCGAGCAGTTGCGCTACGAGATCGGCTCGGCCTCCAAAACCTTCACCGGACTGCTCCTGGCCCACCTGACGCAGGCGGGCACCCTGTCCGCGGGCGAACCGGCCGCTGTCTGCCTGGACCCGGCCCGACCGGCCGGCCGGGCCCCGGTCACGCTCGCGCACCTGATCACCCACACGTCCGGACTTCCCGCCCTGCCCGCCGACTTCTTCGTGCGTGCCCTTCCCACATGGCGGACCAATCCCTACGCCGGATATCCGGACCAGCGGGTGATCGACGCCTTTCTGCGCCGTCGCCGGCACCGACGGCCCGGTAGCCGCTGGCACTATTCCAACTTCGGTGTCGCCGTCCTCGGTCATGCCCTGGCCGCCGCCACGGCGACACCCTGGGACGACCTGCTCACCGGTCAGGTGCTGCGGCCCCTCCACCTGAGCGGCACCGCCCTTCGGCCCGCCGGGCCGGACACCGACGCCACCGGACACCGTAAGGACGGCTCGACGCCCACGCCCGCGCTGACCGTTGGCGGGTTCCGAGCCGCCGGCGCCGTCCGGGCCACCCCCCACGACCTGCTGACGTTCCTCGAAGCCCATCTGGACCCGTCGGGCAGGCCCCTGGCCGGGGCGCTTCGGGCGGTACGCCGCCCGGTCCTCCGGCGCGGCCTGGGGCACCGGCATGTACACACGGTGGGCTGGTTCCAGCACCCCAGCGGACACGGCCCCCTGTACTTCCACTGCGGGGCCACACTCGGTCAGCAGGCCTTCCTGGGATTCAGGCCCGACACCGGAACGGCGCTGGCCGCCGTGTGCACCCGCCGCTTCCGCGCCCGCGACACCTTCGTGGCGACGGCGTACGCGCTGCTCGCCGAGGCCTGAGGCCCTATCGAGTGAGGCCCTACCGAGTGAGGCGTGAGGCACTACGGGCCGGGCCGGGCCGGAGCATGGGCAGGCCCATGCCGCGGGGCGGGGGCCCGGGCCGGGGGGGGGGGCCCCCCCCCGGCGGGCCCCCACGGCGCACACACCGGGGCCCCGACGGGGGCAAAGCCGCGGCCCCCAACCCGCCGGGGGGCGG
>NZ_JBEZJY010000077.1:0-30233 GCF_040651415.1 Streptomyces sp. NPDC048484 | reverse complement strand
GACCTGGCGGTTTCGAAACGATCTATGCGGTGCTCAGCCCGGCCGGTCAGGCAAATGCCCAGCTCAGCCTGTCCCTTGAAAGGAGCTACACCCATCGCCGATGCTGTCCGGGACGTCCTGGAGCACGCAGCCCGGCTGGGGAAGACCGTGCCCTTCGTCAGTCTGTGCGCCCAGATCAAAGGCTTGGGTGAACTGACGGAACCCGATCAAATACACGTGCTTCAGCGGGCCAAGCCCACATCCCGCCCCCGCAGCCCGAAACCTCAGCGCCCAGCCCTGCTCGCCGCCCTGATCACGACCGACGCAGGAACCATGCACCCGCTCTACCCGCGGCTGGCCGACCACGCCGGTCACCCTTTGCCCCAGCAGGCCGACAACGTATGGACCGACACCATCAAGATCCTCCAAGAACGCTACCGCCACCGGTAGCAGCACGAACGGCAGCATCGGCACGACAAATGGACCGCTCACCCTGTTACAGCGCGAAGGGTGCCCGGGTCGCCCGGGCACCCTTCGCCTCATGAGGTGGAGCAGTCGGTCAGGTTCCCTGTCTTGAGAACCCGGCCGTCACCCGAGTCCCGGCGCGGCCACACGGCCGGCGACCGGGACGACCTGCGGCGGCTCCGCCTCCTGGGGGACGTCTGCGAGACGCTGGCGGGCAGCGGTGTACGAGATACCTGCTCGCGCCGGGAGCGCAGTGCGACATGTGCAGCAGCAACGACCATACTGGTCTGGCCTTGATCTTCCACAGAACGGTTCCATGACCAAGAACAGCAGCTCTTCGACGACCGTCCCCGGCACCGTGTGGCTGGCACGCGGATGCCATCCCGGGCCCGAACCCGAGCAGGACGTCCGGCGCAACTTGATCGCCCTCAAGGCAGCCGGAGTCCTCGACGACTTCCTGGACCTCGACCCGGTAGAGGCGGCCCGCTCTACCGTCCTGCACCCGCGGGAGGAGTCCGCCAGCCCCGGCCCGTCAGCCCGTCGACTCTTCGAGGCCCGCTGGCGCGTGGCCGACAGCGCCATGGTGCGTGCACAGTTGACCACGTATGAGCATGAGTCCCGTCGTGCGGACCACGAGGGAATCACCTGGGTCCTGGCCGCCGAGGCGGAGCTGGCGTGGAACCCCCGGTGGCCCTCGCCCGCCACCATGTTCTGGCCCGACAGCGACCGAATTGCCTGGGACCACGACTTGCTACCCGGAGTGCGGCTGCGGGCGGTGAACTACCTGCCGAAGGACCAGAGCGAGATGCGCCGTCGCCTGCGGGAGCACTCCCGCAACACGTGGTACATCCATGTCGTGGTGCATGAGGCCATGACGCCGGACGCGAAGGGGAAGCAGCCGGTCTCCGCGTTCCTGCCGCCAAGCCTCCGGCACCAGGTGGTCGAGCACCGGGCCACCCCGGCGCAGGCACAGGTTGCCGACTTCGCGATGAAACGGGAGCTGAATGTGCGGATGCCACGCGGCGGCGCCGTCGTCCTGCCCACGCAGCCGCAGAGCCCGGATTACGACGCGGAGCACTTCACCGTGCACAGTGTGTTCCTGGACGGCTCCGAACCAACAGAACTTTTCGACCTCATCGAAGAATTCGCCAACCTGCCGCGGCCACTACCCGAAGGCGCCGAGCAGGCCCTGACACAGCTGCGCCAAGGCTGGCACCTGCTGACCCCCGACGAGGAACTGGCCCACGCCCAGGGCATGGTCATCAAATACGCCGAAGCACTCGATGCCATGACAAAGTCCTGTGATCTCTACCAGGAGGCGGCCGAAGCAGCCCAGGCCGCACTGGCCGAGTTCACAGGCGGTGACGGTTCGCCCCGGCCGCCCGTGCCGGGGACGGCCAAGACGGGCAGCTCACCGCTAATCGCCATCAGGAAGGGACTCGGCCGCTTCCGAGACCCAAACAAATAGAACGCACGATGCCCATCGCGTGTGCCTGTCGGAAGCCGAAGCCGTGAGTCCCGGCACCTGGCTCATCTTCACAGAGCCCGATTCAGGTTCGTCGCGTACGGGTCCCGCAGAACTCGTTGCCCCTGTTGTTGACGATCCGGCACGCTATCGCGGATGGTGTCCCGCCGAGTGCAACGCCGTTGCATTAGCCGTCAGGCCCGGCGTCAATGTCTCCGTCCTTGACCATCTTGAAGTCCAGTGTGTACTTCTGCGCGGTGCGCGGATGCTGGTCCCGCTGGAACTGGTATTTGCTGGATGTCTTGCGGTAGCGGGCCTTCAGACGCTGGCGGCGCTGTCCGGGGAGGAGGTTGGCCAGCACGGCCCGGCCTGTGGCCCCGATCAACGACGCCGTACTGCCCCGGGCCGGCCCCGGGGCGACGATGATCTGGTCCGCGGCGGCCTGGAAGAGAACGGTGAAGCTCACCCGCTGGACGGACAGTCCCGGCGTGGCCGTCGTGACATCGCCGGCCATGCGGACCAGCGCCTGGTAGACCGTCAGCAGCGCGAAGATCTCCTGCTCGAGACCGGGGACACTGCGTGAACGCAGCACTCGCCCGTCCAAGATTGTGGACTTCAGCGAGAAATAGCAGGTCTCCGCCTGCCAGCGCCGGTGGTAGAGCCGCAGCAGGTCGTTCGCGGGGTGGCTGTCGGCATCCAGCAGATTGGTCAGCAGCCGCCACAGCTCGGTGCGTCGCGTGCCGTCGGCGAGGACGACGGTGAGCCACGCCTCGACCACCCGCACCTGAACCCGCTGCCCGCTCGCCCTGGCACGGTAGCGGCGCGGCAGGACCGCGGTGAGGTAGGAGCCGTCGGGCAGCGGCCGGCGCACGGTCGGACGACGTTTGCGGGTGGAGCGCAGCACGAAAATGGGCCCCGGTGCCCTGCACGGCCTGAAGGAAGTCGAACGCGTCGTAGTAGGCGTCGGCCAGTAAGAACATCGATGCATCCAGATGTCCCAGCAGACGGCGCGCGTAGGCGAGTTCGCCGACGTCGTCGGGTCCGAAGACCGCGTCCACCAGAGCCCGTGTGCCGCACTCCACGAGGGCCACCATGCGCACCAGCGGGTAGCCGAACGCGCGGACCCTGCCGATGTGTTTGCGAAAGTGCCAGGTCACTGCTTCCTCGTCGGGAGCGGACAGGGTGGTGCCGTCCACGGCGACCAGCGCAGGCCCTGGCAGAAGGCGCAGGACTGGCGGTGGTTGGCCACGGGGCCGGCCAGGATCGAGAACAGGTGGCGCAGCGGTCCGCTTCCCAGCCGGCGCCGGGCACGGGCCAGCGACGAGGCGCACGGGCGGGCCACAGGCACACTCCCCAGTCCCGCCGTGAGCTTGGCCCATACCGCCTGGTAGGAGGATCGCTCGAAGAAGGCGAGGGCCAGCACAAAGTACACCACGACGCGCGCCGGGAGCAGCCGCAGCCGTTGCTGTCGGACACCGGTGTCCTCCAGGACCGCGTCGACCAACTCGGGGTCGATGATCTCGGTCAACTGGCCCAGATGGCCAGGCGCGTACACGTCCAGGGCTGTCGTGCCGGACCTGACGCTGACAGAATTCTGCGACAACGGGACCTCCGGGACACTCGCAATGGCTTCGACACCTAGCGAATTACCGGAGGTCCCGCCCTCTTGACAGGGCGCACACATCCTTAACGCACTGGCGTTGCACTCGGCGGGACACCATCCGCTGCAGCCCCTCATCGCAGGCGTCGGGGTCCGCGAAGTCCACGGGGCGACGGGGCCCGCGCCAGCCGCATGCGCAGACAACTCGGAGCCCTTGGGGCGCGCCGTCGCCCTTCGCTGCCGTCGCACTTGAAGGACCACGCCCAGTTCACGCACCGTTTCCAGGTCTCTTCCGAGTCTTCGAAGGTGTCGTGGGGTGCATCCTCCCCTCCCGAGAGCACCGCAACGACCCATCCCTCGTGGGCGCCGTTCTCGTCGTCCGTGTGCATGGCTGTGTCATTTCGTTGGGGCTCTGGTCCAAATTCTGTGGCCCGTGACTGTGGGTGATCGATTAGATGTCGAAGAGGGCTTCCTCTTGTGGAGGGACCGGAGGGTCAAGGACGTCGCGAAGGCGGGTGACGTCGTGGCGCCACTTCGAGCCGTTCGCAGCGTCGTCCCAAAGTTCGGCAAGTTCAGACCGCTCAGAGACCACCTGGTCCAAAGCGTCGATGGCGAGCGTTCGAAGGTCTGCGGGCAACTCTGGCAGCGGCTCTGACGGGCCGTAGTTCGAACATGTCAGTTCGCCGACCGGGCACGAGTTGGCCACGGTCACCGACGCCAAGCGCAGGCTGTGGCTGCTGAGCCGCAACCGCACGGGCTGGACGATGTGCGGCCGAGAGTGGGCCGCGGTGGCGGTCGAACCGATGGCGGCCGGGCTGGACGCGCTCGCCGCAATGCGCGCGGGCACCCGGCCCGGCTACCAGGTCCTCGCCGGCCACCTGAGCGACCGGCTGTACGTCGCGGTGTCGGCCGACTCCGGCAACACCTTCGAGGACATCCCCGGTGTCCGGGTGCTGTCCGGCGGCCACCAACTGCTCACCCCGAGTACGCCGCAGGACGGCACGATCGCGGCCGACTGGATCAGCCACCCGCGCGGCGACACACCGCCGGCGCTCGTTGCGGCCGGCCGGTTCGCCGCCCACCTGCGGGAGTTCACCTCCCCCGCGCATGCGAAGGCGCCTGTGTCATGAACGGTCACACCGTGCTGCACGACCTCGAAGGCCGGATCGACGGGGAGCTGCCGCTCGATCGCGTAACGCACGAGCGAGTGGTCCGGGCGCGTGGTCCGAGCGCGTGGTCCGAGCCGCCGTGGTGTCGGGTGCGCGACGGGCGGTTTGGGGCACGTGAACTCCTCGTGATTGGGGCCTTCGCCCAGCCCTCGCCCGCCTGCCCGGTAACGGCGGTTCTCCCTGCACGCGGACGACAAGGTCTCGGGGCTGTTCACGTTGGTGTCCGCGACGGCGATCGGCGCTGCGGCGGCCCTGCGCTGCCAGCGGCTGCAACGCAGCCTCGGCGGCTGAGCGGCGTTCCTGCCCCGGGGCGTCAGGCCGATTGAGGACGCCGCAGCCCTTCGAGGAGGAGGTCGATCAAGCGCCGGGGGTCATAGCGCGGGTCGCTGTCGCGTCCGATGCAGAGGTTGCCGATGCCACGCATCAGTTCATAGGACTGTATGCCGGGCTTGATGGCGCCAGCCTCGGCCGCGGCGTCGAGCAGTTGGGCACTTACGGGCAGCAGGCGGTCGATGAAGTAGGTGTGCAGCGCGGCGAAGCGGTCGCTGTCGGACTGCAGGGCGTCGGCAAGTCCGTGCTTGGTGACCAGGAAGTCGGCAAAGAGGTCGACCCACTGGCGCAGCGCGTCGAACGGGGAGTCGGAACCGGCCAGCAGCCTCGGGCCTGCCTCGGCGCATTCCTCGATCTGGTGGTGGTAGACGGCGGTGATGAGATCCGCCCGGGTCGGGAAGTGGCGGTAGATCGTGGCCATCCCGACGCCCGCCCTGGCCGCGATCTGGCGGATCGGCGCGTCGACGCCGGAGGTGACGAACACCTCGGAAGCGGCGGTGAGCACGGCCCGGTGGTTGCGCTGCGCGTCGGCCCGCTTGCTTCGGGTCGACGCCTTCCCGCTGGGGCTCTGGGCGGTCATCACGTTTCCTTCCAACGCCAATTGACAAACGGAGCATCGTTCCGGATACTAATCGGAGCGTCGTTCCACTTCAGGTTAGCCGAAGCGGGACGCCCCTGACCGCCTCGTCAGTCGCTGGTCGACCGAGACCGGCGGCAGGATCCACAGAAGGACAGCCAACGCATCATGAGCACATCCACCTCCATCGCCGACACCTTGGGCTCGCCCCTCCCGGTCCTGTCCTACAGCCCGGTGGTGCTGCCCGTACCCGGACGTCCCGTGGACCTCCAGATCCGTGTCTCCGCGCCCGAGACCGGAAGCGGCTTGCCCGTCATCCTGCTCTCCCACGGCCAGGGCCCCTCGAACAACCTCTCCTCGCTGAACGGCTACGCGCCGCTCGTCAACTTCTGGGCGGCACACGGATTCGTCGTCATCCAGCCCACCCACCTCACCTCCAGGACGTTGAGCCACCTGGTCACCGACGCTCCAGGCGCCCCCTTCTTCTGGCGCTCGCGCGCCGAGGACATGAGCCACATTCTCGACCGGCTCGACGTGATCGAGAAGGCCGTGCCACTGCTCGCCGGGCGGATCGACCACACCAAGGTCGCCGTCGCCGGACACTCCTTCGGCGGCTTCACCTCCAGTCTCCTGCTCGGCGCCAGGGTCACCGACCCCGACACCGGGGAGGAAGTGAGCCTCATCGAGCCCCGGATCAAGGCGGGCGTGCTGCTGGCCGCGCCAGGCAGGGGCGACGCCCTCAACGGGCCCATGGCCAACGCGCTGCCGGTCTTCGGGACCATCGACTTCTCCACGTTGACCACACCCGCGCTGGTCGTTGCCGGCGACGAGGACGACTCCCGGCACTTCACGGACATGGGGCCGGACTGGCACGCCGACCCCTACGCCCTCGGCCCCAGCCCCAAGTCCCTGCTCACCCTGTTCGGCGCGGGGCACGCACTCGGCGGGATCCCCGGATACGACGTCGCCGAGACCACGGACGAGAGCCCCGAGCGAGTCGCCGCCGTCGGCCGGCTCACCGCGGCCTACCTCCGCAGCCGGCTCCACCTCGGTGACAACGCCTGGCAGGCCGCACGCGAGGCGCTGGCGACCGGCACCGACCCCGTCGGACGGGTCGAAGCCAAGTAGCCACCCGCGGGCACATCCTGCACCGGGCGGTCCGCGCCGTCGCCGTCGCCGACCGATCCGACTCTCCGCCCCTCGCCGTCCTGAACGACTGGCTGATCGCATGGACGCAGACGGGCCCGCCTCACCCTCGTACGCTGTGCCGAGGGGAACCTCCGCCCGCCCATCAGGGCCGGCGGGCCTGGCGGACGCCAGCAGCCCGGGCTAGGAGCATGACGGCCCCCGCCCGGGCCCCGGGGGACCGGCCTGAGCGTGAGCACCGCCGGATCGGTACCGCGTTGCGCAGTCGCCGCGCGAACCCGGCGAGATCCTCCACGCCGACGCCCCTTTCGGGGTTGACTGCGCGAATGGCCACGATCCGCCCGCCCGTTGATCAGCGTGAGTAATACTCAGTACCTGTGGATCGGGGCTCGGGAGGCGTGCGAAGGGCGTACCTTCCCGAGTGATCGATTGATGGTCACCGAGTAGGCCGACGCTGCGAACGGCGGTCGGGAAGGCACGCCCGTGCTGAGCGTAGTCAATGCCGAGAGTTCCACCCCGAACGGCTCCCTGATCGACGAGATCGTCCGGGAGGGCGCGCGGCGGATGCTGGCCGCCGCCCTGGAAGCGGAAGTCGACTCCTGCATAGCCGAGTTGGCTGAGGAGCCCGACGCGTTGGGCCGTCGCCAGGTGGTGCGCAACTGTTTTCACCAGCCGCGGAAGGTCACCACCGCCGCCGGGCCGGTCGAGGTCAAGGCGCCGTGCGTCAACGACAAGCGCGTCGATGCGGCGAGTGGCGAGCGTCAGCGGTTCTCCTCGGCGATCCTCCCGCCGTGGTGCCGCAAGTCCCCGAAGGTCAGCGAGGTGCTGCCGCTGCTTTACCTGCATGGTCTGTCCACCGGCGACTTCGTGCCCGCGCTCGAGCAGTTCCCCGGCTCCTCGGCCGGCCTGTCCCCGGCGACGGTGACGCGGCTGACCGCGCAGTGGCAGGCTGATCACACCGCCCTCCAGGATCGCGACCTGCCGGGCACCGACTACGTCTACGTCTGGGCCGACGGCGTGCACCTGCGCATCCGCCTGGAAGAGGCGAAGGCCGCGGTGCTGGTGCTGATGGGCGTGCGGGCGGATGGCACGAAGGAACTGATCGCGATGACCGACGGCTACCGCGAATCGTCCGAGGCGTGGGCCGGCTTGCTCCGCGACTGCGTTCGCCGCGGCATGCACGCCCCGGTGCCGGCCGTCGGCGACGGCGCACTCGGCTTCTGGAACGCGCTGAACAAGGTCTTCCCCACCACCCGTCACCAGCGGTGCCGGGTTCACAGAACAGCCAATTGCCTGGACGCCCTGCCAAAGCCCGCGCAGCCCGCGGCCAAACGCGCGATCCAGGACATCTACAACGCCGAGGACAAGGAGCATGCGGCGCAGGCGGTGGCCGCCTTCGCCAAGCAGTACGGCGCGAAGTACCCCAAGGTCGTCAAACGGATCGCGGACGACGAGGACGAGCTGCCGGCGTTCTTCGACTACCCGGCTGAGCATTGGATTCACCTACGTACGACACATCCCATTGAATCGGCCTTTGCCACCGTGCGGCCCCGAACGAAGGTCACCAAGAGTGCCGGGAGCAGGGCCGCAGCCCTCGCGATGGTCTTCAAGCTCATCGAGTCCGCCCAGGCCCGCCGGCGGGCCGTGAACGCACCCCACCTCGTCGCCCTCGTCCGGGCCGGCGCCCGCTTCGAACGCGGCCACCTCGTCGAACGGCCCGAAGAGATGGCCGCATGACCGAACCGCAGCACGACCGCGAACCCGCCGAGCACCAGCGTTACGCGCACTACCTACAGGCCCTCGATGCTGTCTCGGAGGCGGAAGAGGCCGATCTGGTGGCCGCAGTGCTGCGCGACCAGGACGTGGCGATGGCGCAGGGCACGGTGGTTCACCACCTGGACCGCCGGGCAGCCCAGCTGCTGACCGACGCCGGCTTCACCGCCTGGGTCCACATCATGGCCGCCGTCATCGGCGACCGGGACTTCCTCACCCGCCGCCTGCGCGAGTGGACCCTGCTCAGGACCATCGCTCTGAACGAGCCATGGGCCGCCGAGGAGCTCACCGCCGCATCCGACTGGTTCCAGCGCACGGCCGCGACCACGCAGATCATTACCTCACCCGACGCCCTCAGCCGGCTCGCCGAACGGGGACGAACCCGTCGCGTCCGCAACGCGGCAAGCCGACGGATGGAACGACTGGATCAACCACCGAACTGACTTGATCCACAGGGCCGACGGAAAAGGACCCGATCCACGGGCACCTCGCCGGCGGCCTACCTCACCTTGAACACCCATCTGACGGCCGGCATGCGCCGCTACATCGCCGAACGCGACTGGCTCACCGTCTTCCAACTGCCGCCCTACGCACCCGACCTCAACCCGGTCGAAGGTATCTGGTCCGTCCTGCGACGCACCACCACAGCCAACCGCGGCTTCACCGACCCCGACGACCTGATCACCGCCGTCCGGCGCGGCCTACGCCACCTCCAGTACCGCCCCGACATCCTCGACGGCTGCCTCACCGGCACCGGCCTCCGACGCCAGCCATCATGACGACATCACGCATTCAAGGTCAGTAGGTACGGTTTCGGTGGCGAGGCTTCGCGCGCGGAAGGCAGTCGCTTCCACGTGCTCGAGTAGGAGGCGGACTCGGGCGCGTTCGGCGCGGCGGGGGTTGAGCGGGTGCATGAGGGGACGGGAGGCTTTGCGAAAGCGTCAGCTCGTGCCGTCCGCTTCAGCTCCGTCATCGCGTCGCGGGGGTGCGCGGTCGGAGCCTCGTCGAGGAATTCCTGGATCAGCAGCGTGGAGGTGTGCAGTCGTTCGAGACGGCGTCGGAGTCGGCGGGCGCCGGCTGTGCTGTCTGCCAGTAGGTCCTGTGTGGTCTGCCGGGCGTCACGAAGACGTGTGTCGAATGCCGTGCTGACGCGGGTGAGGATTCCGTACGACGTCGCGGGTACCAGGCCGAAGCGAGCGACTGCGGCTGCGGCTGCGGTGAAAGCGATCGCCAACGCCCCCGTCAGTGGCCGTAGTTGATGGGGCTGGATGTCGGCGAACTGGGACAGGAAGTAGGCCATGAAGGCGAAGATCCCGAGGTCCAGGCGGCGTCGTCCTAAGCGGCGGGCGTAGACGGCGGCGAAGATCAGCAACAGGAAGACCGTGCGGGAGGCCAGGGGGAAAGGGGCCAGCAGGGCGCCGGCGGTCAGGGCGGCGAAGGTCACGGGCGGGCCGGCGAGCAGGGTGCGGAACTGGTTGCGGGGGTGCAGGTCGCTGATCCCCAGTGAGGTGACGACGGCCGTGAAGCCGCCGACCAGGACGACGACGGAGGGCTGGTCCAGGGCGGTCAGCGCGGCGAGGGCGAGGCCGAGGGCGGCTCGCAGGCCGGCGGCCAGCCGCAGCAGTCCCGGGTCGGCCGCGGCGAACCTCTCTCGGAGCGACGCTGTTGCGTCAGCCACCATGAATGTCCGTTCCCTCGACGCGGTGGGCCGTGCCCGTCCGTGCGCGAGGAAGGCGGGGCCGTGTGAAGGCGAGGGGGTTGCTGTCCCGTTCGCCTCGTGGCCAGTCTGGTTCGGTGGTTGGCCAGGCGGTATGCGTCAGGTGACTGCATCTGTGGCCGGGCGTGCCGTCAGTCCCGGTGGTCGGCTGTCGCCAGGGGCCCTCGATGAGGTCGCGCAGTTGGGCGCGGGCGGTGATGCCGAGCTTGGGGAAGCTGCGGTAGAGGTGCGAGCTGACTGTGCGCGGGGAGAGGAAGAGCTTCTCGCCGATCTCTCGGTTGGTCAGTCCGCGGGCGGCGAGCCTGATGATCTGCTGCTGTTGCGGGGAGAGTTCGGCGAGCGCGTCGGGGGCGGCGTCGGTGACGTCGAGGCCGGCTGCGCGCGATTCGGCCCGGGCCCGCTCGATCCACGGGCGTGCACCCAGGCGCCTGAAGGTCTCCAGGGCCTCGGTGAGCGGCGCTCGCGCCTCTGCGATGCGCCGACGGCGCCGTAGCCACTCGGCGAGGTCCAGCAGGGTCTGGGCGCGTTCGAAGGGCCAGTGTTCCAGCACGGGGTCGGCCAGGGCCGCCCGGAAGTGCGGCTCGGCGTCCTCGGGGTCGGCCAGCAGGCCGCGGGCGCGGCTGATCAGTGCGCGCAGGCGGGGTGAGGCGTTGTCGGCGAGGGTGCGTGCGGCACGTTCGACGATCGCGTCGGCCTCCGCGTGCCGGTCGGCGCGCACCGCGGCGGCGGCCAGATCCGCGAGGGCCGGGTAGGAGGCGTGGTAGTGCACGGGGACGCCCTCTGCCGTGAAGACCGCGCGGAGTTGGTCGTACGCCGTCTCGTGGGCGCCCTCCGCGAGGGCCGCGGCGCCGAGCGCGCGACGGGCGAAGACGGACACCGAGCGGCTCTCCAGCGGGTCGATCAGGGCGAGCGCCTCGTCGGCCCGGGCGCGGGCTGCCGTCGGGTCCCCCTGGTAGGCCAGCACGGTGGCGTCCACCGCGGCCGCGCACGCCACGGCGTGGTCCAGGCCGGCCGTCGAACCGACCGCGCTGCTGCGGGCGCAGGCCTCCCGAGCCCGTCCCCACCTGCCTTGTTCCACATAGCTCCAGGCGGCCGCGCCGCCCAGGCCCTCCGGCAGCACTCCGCGCAACCCCCAGCGGTCGAAGGCCTCGTCGAAGGCGCGGACGGCCTGCGGGGTCTCGTCGAGCAGCCAGGCCATGACCGCGTAGGCGGTGAGCCGGTCGGGGCGGCGTCGCGCCTCGGCGGCGACCCGTGGGAACAGGGCGAGGAGTTCGGCCCGGTCGTCGAAGGGGTCGGACACGGCCCGCACCCAGGTGCGCAGCCATGCGTGTGAGGCGTTCTCGTGCAGGCCGCGCAGGGCGGCCTCGATGCGGTACTGCTGGGCGTCCTGTCCGGAGTAGTAGCGGACCACGGCCGCGCCGGCCAGTACGTCCAGCGCGGTGGACGGCTGGGCTGAGGCCAACTCCTCGGCTGCGTCGACCAGTTGGGGGAAAACCACGCTGTGGCGCACGGTCAGTACCGCCAGACGTCCGACCTGGGCTGCGACTTCGGCGAGGAGGGACGCGTCGTCGGTACGCGCTCGTACCGCGGTCGCCAGTTCCTCGACCCAGGCGAGGTCACCGGTGAGCGCGGCCTCCGCGGCGGCTTCGACGAACAGCCGGGCGGTGTCCTCGGGTCGCGGCGCGAGGTCGGCGGCGCGTTGCAGGGCCTGGGCCGCGGCCGCGTGGCCGCCGCGGCGACGGGCCCGGTCGGCGGTCCGCTCCAGCTCAGCCGACACGTCCGCGTCCGGGCGCGTGGCCGCGGCCGCGAGGTGCCAAGCACGCCGGTCGGGCTCGTCCCGCAGCAGCTCGGCGAGCGCCAGGTGGGCCTCGCGCCGGGCGGCGAAGGGCGCGGCGTGGTACACGGCGGAGCGGACGAGGGGATGACTGAACCGCAGGTCGCGGGCGGTGCGCCGGATCAGCCCGGCCCGCTCGGCAGGCGGCCATGCCTCGTCCTCGGCATTCGGCACTGCGGCGGGGACGGCGATCGCGGAGTCGACGGTGTCCATGGCTGCCAGGAGCAGCAGGGCCCGCGTGGTGGAGGCGGGCAGGTCGTCCAGGCGGGCGGCGAAGATCCGCTCCAGGTGGGCGGTGAGCGGGAGCGGACCCGCGGACGACGACTTCGCGGTCGGCCCGGGTGCGGCGGCCGCCCTCGCCAGTTCGGTCAGCGCGAGGGGGTTGCCCTCGGCCTGGTCGAGGATCTGCGTCCTGGTCCGGCCGGTGGGGCTGTGGGACTGCAGGTCCAGCAGCCGCCCGGCCCCGGCGTCGTCGAGCGGTCTCAGGGCGAGCGTCGGCACGTGCCGGTCAAAGCCCGGCAGGTGATCGCCGACGCGGGCTGCGACCAGCATCGTGACCGGTTCGCCTGCCAGGCGTCTGGCGGCGAAGGAGAGGACGTCCACGGACGCGCGGTCGATCCACTGCGCGTCGTCGAGTACCACGAGCACGTGCCCGCGCTCCCCCAGGGCCGAGAGCACGCTCAGGACGGCGACACCGATCAGCATGAGGTCGCCGTCCGCCGTGGCCGGGCCCGCGCCGAAGGCGCCGTACAACGCCGCGCGCTGCCGCTCCGGCAGCTCGTCCACCTCGGCCGACACCGGCCGCAGCAACTGGTGCAGGGCGGAGAACGCCAGGCTCGACTCCGACTCGCTGCCCTCGGCACGCAGAACACGGGCGCCGCCCGCTTCGGCCCGCCGCACCACACGGTCGAGCAGCGCGCTCTTTCCCATGCCCACGTCGCCGAGAAGCAGCAGAACCGGGTCGGCCGTCGCCGAGTCCACGGCACGGAAAAGGCGTGCCAGCTCCGCGTCCCGGCCGACGATCGGCTCACTCTCGTGCGCTTCCACGAGCTCAGGCTACAAGCCGCCGGACGCGGTGCGCGCAGGTGCAGTCACGTGACGGATACCGCCGCACAGGGGGCCGCTCGTACCGTTCCAGGAAATCCCCGAATTTCGAGGAAGTCACATGGAACAGATCAAGCTCGGCAACGTCACCATTACCCGCGTCTGGGAATACTACGGCTCCGTCGAAATGACGCCCGACACCTTCTTCCCGGAAAGCCCGAAGGAGGTCTGGGAAGACGGCACACCCTGGCTGGCCCCGCATTTCCTGGATTCCGAGACCAATATCGTGAATTCCGCGATCCAGACCTGGCTGCTGCGCAGCGAGGGCAAGACCATCCTCGTCGACACGGGCGTGGGCAATCACAAGGAGCGCCCGTACACACCGGTCTGGAGCCACCTCAAGACCGACTTCCTGGACAACCTCGCCCGGGCCGGCGTCAAACCGGAGGACGTGGACATCGTGATCAACACGCATCTCCACGTCGACCACGTCGGCTGGAACACCTACCTGGACGGGCGGCAGTGGGTGCCGACCTTCCCCAACGCCACCTATCTGATGCCGAAGGACGACTTCGACTTCTGGAACCCGGCCAACGGCCACAAGCCGCTGCTCGGCCGCGGCAACCAGAACGTGTTCGAGGACAGCGTGGCCCCGGTGCACGCGTCCGGCCGGACACTGCTGTGGGAGAACAGCCACCGGATCGACGGCGACCTGCGCCTGGACGCGGCTCCCGGACACACCCCCGGCTCCTCCGTGCTGACCCTCGCCTCCGGAACGGACCGCGCGGTGTTCGTCGGCGACATGCTGCACAACCCGGTGCAGATCCTTGAACCGGACGCCAACAGCTGCTTCTGCGAGGACCCCGCCGGCGCCCGCGCCACCCGCCGCAAGGTGCTGGGCTGGGCGGCCGACAACAACGCCCTCGTCATCCCCGCGCACCTGGGCGGCCACGGCGCCGCCGAGATCGAGCGTGCCGGAAGCAAGTTCGCCATCAAGGGCTGGGCGCCTTTCGCCCCGTACACCGAACAGGCCTGAGCCCGCGGAAAGGCACCAGAAGTGAACCACCACCCCGACCCCGTCGTGACCACCGCGCAGGGCGCCGTCCGCGGCCTGCGCCAGGACGACGGCACCGCCGCGTTCCTGAACATCCCCTACGCCGCGCCTCCCCTCGGGGCCGGCCGATTCGCCCCGCCGCAGCCGCACGAGCCCTGGGACGGCATACGGGACGCCACCGCGCCCGGACCCAACGCACCGCAGTCCGAGCGCAAGCTCGGCAGCGTGGACATGTCCCCGTATTTCGGCGCCGGTTGGAGCCGCGGGGCCGACTACCTCACCGTCAACGTGTGGACGCCCGCAGGCACGAGCGGCGACCTGCCCGTCATGGTGTTCGTCCACGGCGGCGGATTCGTCGCCGGCTCGACGCGCTCCGCGCTGTACGACGGCTCCGCCTTCGCCTACGACGGCGTCGTCCTGGTCACCCTCAACTACCGGCTGGGCATCACCGGGTTCCTCGACATCCCCGGGGCACCCGCCAACCGAGGCCTACTCGACGTCGTCGCCGCGCTGCGCTGGGTGCGGGAGAACATCGCCGCCTTCGGGGGCGACCCCGCCAACGTCACCCTCTTCGGCCAGTCGGCCGGGGCGACCATCGTCGGCGGTGTCCTCGCCACCCCCGACGCCGCGGGCCTCTTCCGCCGGGCAATCGTGCAAAGCGGCAGCGGCCTGGGTGCGTTCACCACCGAGCAGGCCGCCCGCGTCACCGAGGCGGCGGCCGCGGCCCTGGGCATCGAGCCGCACGCGGACGCCTTCGCGGACGTCTCCGACGAGCGTCTGGTCGAGGCCGCCTCCCGCCTCGCCGGGATCGACCTGCAGACCGCCACCCACCACGATCCGCTGATCGGCCTCAGCCCCTTCAGCCTGCTCGGTGGTGAACGCACCCAGCCCGCCGAGGCCGTCGCCGCCGGACTCAGCGCCGACGTCGACCTGCTCGTCGGGACCAACACCGAGGAGGGAAACCTCTACCTGGTCCCCGTCGACAAGTACGACACCTCGACCGCCGAGGACGTCGACGACACGGCCGCGCGCTCGCACCCGGACCCGGCGCGGCTCGTCGAGACGTACCGCAAGGCCCGCCCCGAGGCGTCCTGCGGCGAGCTGCGGTCCGCCATCATGGGTGACGCGCTGTTCGGCGCGGGCAGCCGGGCCCTGGCCGGCGCACACGCCGCCCACCCCATATCCGCCACCTACGCCTACGAGTTCGCCTGGCGCTCGACGGCCCTGGACGGACAGCTCGGCGCCACCCACGCGGTGGAGCTGCCGTTCGTCTTCGATCTCGCGCAACTGCCCCAGCTGCGGGGTGAGGGCGCCCTGCTCGGCCCCGACAAGCCCCCCGCGGAGCTGGCCGCCCGCATGCACGGGACCTGGGTCCGCTTCGCCGCGACCGGCAGCCCCGGCTGGGACCCGTACGACACCGAGCACCGGGCCACGATGCGCATCGACGCCGAGTGGACTCAGGTCGACGACCCGCGCAGCCAGGAACGACAGGCCTGGACCTGACCGCCGTACACCCCCTTCGAACCTCCCTCAAGGACACGCCGTGACCAGAACCGTCATCACCACCGAGAACGCACCCGCCCTGCCGGCCCCGCTGTCCCAGGGCATCCGCAAGGGCCCCGTCCTGCAGGTCTCCGGGCAGCTCCCGCTCGACCCGGACACCGGTGAGGTCGTCGGCAGCACGGTCGCCGAGCAGACCGCACAGACCCTGCGCAACGTCACCGCCGTGCTCAAGGCGGGCGGCGCGGGACTGGAGGACGTCGTGATGCTGCGCGTCCACCTCACCGATCCCGCACACCTGGCCGAGATGAACGAGGCGTACGCAGCGGCCGTCGGCGAGCCGTTCCCCGCCCGCACCACTGTCTACATGCAGCTGCCGCCGGGACTGCTCGTCGAGGTCGACGCCCTGGCAGTGCTGGAGGACTGACCTCGGCCACAGAGCACGGCCGGTCCGAGACGGTCCCCGCACCGCCGTCCGGACCGGCCGCACATCCGTGAAGAGCGAAAGGGGCGGGATGGACGGCCGTCTGCCGAGGGCATGCGCCAGCCTGAGGGTTGCGCCGACAAACCTGTTGGACGCCATGTGCGCTTTGTCGGGGCGCCCATTGCCGCCCCCGGGATCTCATCCGGTACGTCGCGTCTACGGCCAGGTGCTCCATGCAGTGGCGTTGCTGCCGCTGGGGGTGCTGCAGCCGGGCGACGTCAGCGCGGCCACGGAGGTACGCGCCGGCTTCCTGAACGCCGACGTCCCGCCCCCGTCGGACGCGACCGCCCTGTGCATCCGGCAGACGGTCGACGACCTGGGGCCCGCCGACCTGTGGGCGCTGGCCCGCGGCACCGCCGTCACCCGCGACGACCTCGCGTGGGGCGCTGCCGCGACGCTGCTCCAGGGACACCTGGAGCAGTCAGACCCCCTGGACAACCTCGCCGCGCAGACCCTCGTGGATGAGATCGCCGAACGGACCCCATGCCAGTGGGGCCGGTCCCAGGCCGACGCGGTACGCGCCGCGCTGTACCGGACTCTGGCCGACCTCGCCGACGCCCTCCTGGAGGTGTCGGAGTCGACCCCGACACCGCTGGACTGGATGGTCGACGACAGCGGGGGGCGCGCCTCAGCCGTGATCGGCGGAGTGGTCCACGGCGTCCTGGTCCAGACAGCGGAGAAAGCGCACCCGGCCGCGCAGCCCGTCTGGCACCACCCGTCGATCCCTGCCGCACACACTGCCTGGCAGTGGCGGATCGCGAGCGGACCGGCCGACCGTGCGTGCCACGGTCGCGGCCCCTTCCTCTCCGCGCTCGCGGCGCGGCACGCGACCGAATGCGCAATCACAGCACTCACCGCCGGGAGATGCAGCCTGTGAGGGACCAGGCACGCGGACCCGTGCCCACCCACGCCACACTGCGTCCCTGGCAGCTCGTTCCCTGCCATCGGCGTCTCCGCCCAGATCCCGAACGTTCTCACTATGGAGGCGGTGTAGACCTGACGGGTCCACCGTCGCGGTCACCCATCTTCTGGTCCGCCGCCAAGGACCTCTTCTACGACAACGGGCGCATGCCGTGGGCATCAGAGGGACCGCTTCCCCGTCTACGGGCCCTCGCGACCTGGGCCCGCCTGCGAGAGCTCCGGCACCTGCATCTCAAGATCGGCGACGCGCTTGTCAGCGAAGCGCAGGTTCGAGCGAGCTCCCTCGATCCGCTCCTGCAACAGTCGGTGATCCCGGGTGAGCTGCTGGACCCGGTGCTTGAGATTCGTGTTCTCGGTGACCAGCCCCTGGACGGATTCACCGGGCGCGGTCTGGCTGAGGTCCCGCAACTGGCGCATGAGTTCGCCAAGGCGCTGCCGCTGAACGAAGATCTCCTTTTGCGCGCGCGTGAGTTCAGCCTCGGCGTTGAGGGCCCGCTCCCGCCAGGTGGCCTCGATGGATTCGTGCTCGGCAGCAGTGGCGCGGTCATGCCGGCTCTTGCTGTCGGCGATGGCTGCCTGGACGCGGGCACGGGCGTCGGGGTTCTCGTACAGGAAAGTGGCAGAGACGGCCGCCCGCGCTGCGATGCCGCGCACCGTGAGCCGTCCGCGCTCGCGGCGCAGTTGGGCGATGGCCGCGTCGACAGCGGTCAGCTTTCGCTCCGTCTGGCGCCTCCGAGCAGCAACGGCTGCCGCGGTCTGCCCCGGGCCCGAGGCCACGGAGCAGGCGCCGATCCCCGGCATGTCGCCTGTCACCACCGGCGGTGGAACGAGGGCTGCCACGATATTCCCCAGCTCCACCGCGAACTGTACGAGCAGGGCTTCACCGGCGACATCCAGTGCGTCCGCCGTTACTTCCGCCCATTCAAGAAGCCCCATGGCCCCAGGCCGAGGCAGCCGCCAGCCCCTCCTCCCGAACCACGGCCGACACCGAAGCCCCGCCGAATCGTGCGCTGGATCATGACGAACCCCGGACACCTCGCCGACGCCGACGCGGCAGAACTCAAAGAGATCAGAACTGCCTGCCCACACCTCGACGCCGTTACCGCCGCACTGAGCAGCCCATGGAGTTCCGGCCAGGTCGAGGGACACGTCACGCGCGTCAAGCTTCTCAAGCGGATGGGGTTCGGCCGAGCCAACCTCGACCTCCTCCGCAGACGCATTCTCATCGCCACCTGACGCTCGGCCAGGAAACCCTGCTAGCCCACAGGCTAGGTTGCTCGTATGCCGCTCACCCCTGATGACGAGATACTCACACGCGATGAGCTGGTCTCATTCGTCCGCGACCTCCACCAGGACTACCTCCAGCGAGGACACGACTGGGAGAACCACACCCTCGACTGCTTCCTCGATGCCCTTGCGGCGTGGATAGCCAGCTCGGACGCCTGGTACCGAAACTTCGGCAAGGAAGTTCCGGCCAACGGCGACTGGACCTTCATCGCACGAGCCCTCAGCGCGGCCACCGTTTACGAGTAGGCGAACAGGCCCAATGCGCCTGAGCCATGCCAACCAGCGTTTCGCGCTGCCACCGCCACAAGATCTCCGACAGAGCCGAAAAACTTGATCGTCGACAGCAACGGACCCTACCTGGTCGACCGTGTCGACGGCGGTCTCCACCAGATCGGGCCAGTGTCCGCCATCACCGGCGCCGGGGAGGCCGGCTACCGCAGCCGCATCCGGAAGATGCCTATCCGGACCGCCGTGGGCGACCTGCACGACGAGATCCGCCAGACTGCGGCGGCCCAGGGACGGATCATCGCCATGCACCTGCTGCGACAGCACGTTCCAGAACTGGCACACGGCGAAGTCATCGAATACGTGACCGCCCTGCAGACCGGCCCCGCACCACCTCATCTTGTGGACGCTGTCACCAGGGCTCTCATCCCAGCTCTTGATCCTGTTCTCGCCTTGCGCACTATCCACTCCGGGCAGAGCACTGAGCGCTGAAACTCGGGCAACTACCCCGTGGTCCGGATAGGCCGTGCCCGACCGAGCACCTGGGACAACAAGATTAGTTCAGGCGTGCGGCGACAGGATCTCGATCACGGTAGCCGTTCCGGCAACAGGTCGGGCCTCGTGCATGGTGATCACATCGCCGCACTTCAGATGCCTCCACTGCTCGGGGCTCAAGGGAGCCAGCCGAACGTCGGCGGTCTCTCCCGGGCCGAGCTCCTGCGCATACTCCACCCACAGCCTTGCGATGTTCAGCTCTCGCTCCCCGTCGGCATTGCGGTTGCCGATGTCCCACATCGGCCGGATCCGTCCGTCTGCGGCAAAAGCAGTCCGGCGGCAGCCCTCCTCTGCACTCACCAGGCTCAGGGTCGCCCGGACGGTGCCGTTTTGGACCTCCCAGCCACGCCACTCGCACCAACGACGGCTGCGGTCGAGCATCATCTGCCGAGCAGCTTCGGCTAGGAGGTCCCAGAAGTCCACGGACACGGGGTGGACATCCCCGATCTCGATGAGAACGCCGAGCACCATCTCCCACTCCTGGCGCCCGATTTCCTCGCGCACGTCCCCGACCGTCTGGCCGTTCTCTGCCGCTGCCTCCTCCGGCAGCAGGGCGACGGCTTGGCGAAGGAGCGTGAACGCGTCATCCATGTGCTGCATTCTCCCCCGTCTCCGGACGCTCGCTGGAGGACGATCAGGCCTGCCGGAGTTGGCTGCGCGACACGCCCGAATGCTCCCTGGCCCCGAGATTATTGCCCGCTACTTTGAGTAACACGACTGCGATTCGGCCCCGCCAGGCAGTCTGGGCTGGTTCGGATAATCTTGCGTGCGATGCCCGATGCTGCAGGTCAGCCCGAAGATGCTGCCGAGGCTCGCAGAGATCGAGAAGGACCTGATCCTCCGTCGCAAGCGAGCCGAGGAGGAGCAGTGGCTCGGTGAGATCGAGGGCATCGACCTGACGCTGGCCTTCGTCCGCACCAAGCAGGCCGACGCGGCCCGCCTCACGCGCCGAACCCCCGTCGCCCTCGGCATCCCAACCGTCCCATCCCCGAACAGATGACGACCAGAGGTCGGGTGCCGGCGATGCTGCTCCCGAAAGACGAAGGCCACGGCGTGAGTGAATAGGGGGCATGCTCTTCGACTTCACGCACGACCACGACGGTGAACGGCTCAGCGGTGTATACGGCGGTGATCCCTCCGAGGTCACCGCCGTGGTGCTGCACGGGGCGGGCAACAGCAGCATGGAGCGACTGCTCCCGCTGGTACAGGAGTTCGTGGCCCACGGCTGCCGAGGGGTCGCCTTCGACTTCTCCGGGCACGGCGAAAGCACCGGAAAGCTCAGTGAGTTAAGCCTGCAGCGACGGTTCGAGCAGGCCGTCGCGGTGATCGACGCGTACGCCGGGGTGGACGGGCCGCTGGTCCTGGTGGGTTTCAGCATGAGCGGGCAGACAGTCGCGGATCTCGTCGCCCACTACGGGGATCGAGTGGCGGCGCTGGGGCTGTGCGCGCCCGCCATGTACACCGCCGCGGCTTGGGACGTGCCCTTCGAGGAAGGGAACGGGCGGTTCAGCGGGACCATCCGGCGGCCGGACAGCTGGCGGGAGGCGCCCGCGCTTCAGGTGCTGCGGGCCTACGAGGGCCGGGCGGTGCTCGCCGTGCCGGGCACAGACACGGTGATCCCGGCCGCGGTGACCGAGGCCGTACAGGACGCGCTGGCCGCGCGCGCCCAGTACACGCGGTTCGACCTTCCGGACGCGCAGCACCAGCTGGGAATGTGGTTCCGCGATCACGACGAGGACCGGCGGCAGTTCGTGGAGGCGGTACTGACCGGACTCGACGACCGTGGCTGGTCTGCCACGTGCGCGTGGCTGGCCAAGCAGCTCGGCCACGGCCGCTCGGTCGCCGACTCCCGTCTTCTGTCAGGCGGTTGGAGCTCCCAGATGCGCCGGCTCACGCTCGACGACGACACGACCCTGGTGCAACGGACCTTCGTAAAGCCGTTCTTCCGCCACCACGGGCCCGGGCTGCTGGCCCGCGAGGCGTCCGTCCTGGCACTTCTCGCCGGGAAGGAGGGCATCCCGGCACCTGGTCTCGTCGCCGTGGACGCCACGGCCGAACACTGCAACCACCCGACGCTGTTGATGTCCGCGCTGCCGGGCCGCGTCCGTGTGGACGGGGACGACCTCGACCGGCGCCTGGACCTGCTCGCCGCCCAGCTTGTCCGCGTCCACGGCGTCGTACCGGCCGAAAGACCGCGCCCCTACCAGGCGTGGACCTCCCCGGAGCGCGTCCGCACCCCGAACGGCCCCCTGTGGGAGCGGGCCGTGGACGTGATCCGCCGCGACCCGCCGCCGTACGACGGCTGCTTTCTGCACCGCGACTTCCACCCCGGCAACGTGCTCTTCACGGGAGCCGGACCCACGCTGCGGATCACCGGTGTCGTGGACTGGGTCGAGACCTCGTGGGGACCTGCCGACCTGGACGTGGCGCACTGCTCGACCGCGCTCGCGCTGCTGCACGGGCCGGCGTACGGGCTGGAGTTCCGCGAGCGGTACGAGGGACACGGTGGCCGCGACCTCGCCGACGGCCCCGACCACCTGTACTGGCGGCTGCTCGACGCCCTGCACTACTGCCCCGACGCGGCGAAATTGGCCGGGCCGTGGCGTGAGCTGGGGCGGGACGATCTGACGTCCGAGGTGCTGCGAGAACGGTTGGAGGCGTACGTGGACGGACTGCTGCAGCGATGCGGCTGACCGGCCCTGGATCATTCGTCTGACACCGACCCGAGGAGGGTGCGCAATGACTGCCGTGGTGCTCGTTCATGGCCTGTATCACCGTCCCGAGCACTTCGCCGTGGTGGCAGAACGCTTGCGGACCGGAGGAACCGAGGTTGTCGTTCCCGAGCTCCCCCCGGGGCTCATTGTCCGCTGACACAGCCGCGGTCCAGGCTGTCATCGACTCGCTACCGGAGCCTCCGATTGTGCTGGGTCACTTCTACGTCGGGTCAGTGATCACTGGGCTGGGCGGGGCGGGACAACTGGTCCATCTGGCGGCCTTCGTGCCGGATGTCGGCGGGAGCGCGGCCACTCTGGGTGGCGCGTCCCCGCAGCTCCAGGACGCGATCAACTCTGGGCCCGACGGCTCTACCAGCCTGTACCCCGACCGGGCTGCGGGCACCCTCTACGGCGACTGTCCCGAACCTCTCGCCCCTGGGCGGTTGGCCTGCTGCGTGCGCAAGACATACCGATGCCTCGATATCGCCCGTTCCCAAGCCCATGCCCGTAACTCCCGCCGCCGGCGCCGGAGGACGGCCGCGCCCGGATGCCTCCTTCTGCTCCGAGCCGAAGATCGACTGCTCCAGAGCTTGTTCGCGGGCAGCGAGGACGTACGGGTAGCTGTGGGGGAACGCGCTCAACCGGACCCCGTCATCCTCGATCAGGCTGCTCCCTGCCACGTGGCCCATCCCGCGACAAACGCGCCGTGGATACCGCCGGACAGGCCGATTGCGGCATGCTGGGGTCATGAACAGGTACGTGGCATCCTAGCCCTACACTCTGCCGACGGCGCTGGCCGAGCTGGACGGGCCGACGACGGGTACAGTCACGCTGCCCCGTCACCTCGACTGGGGTCCCCGATACGTCTACGACCTGGCCGACCAGGCTGATGTCGTGTTGATGTACGAACGGGTCATCCGTGAGGCCCAGACACCGGCCGACCTCGAGACCTACCTGAACGGCCCGCTTCTGCGGCAATCGCATGAGCGATGACGTCGACCTGTTCGCGCCCATCGATCGCGCCGCCGACGAGATGCCCGAAGCGGTCGCCCGGCTCATCAAGGCGTATTCGGCGACTGGATACACGGTGGAGACGGCCCAATAGACCCCTACCTACAGCCGGTTGAACGTCATCGATCCGTCCACCGGATCACAAACCAAGGTGGAACTCGTCGCAGAATTCCTCTGCCATGCGCCCGTCCCCTCCGAGCTCGGTCCTGTGCTCCACCGTGACGACGTCGCCGCCGGCAAAACCGGCGCCCTGTTCACCCGGGCCGAGGTCCGCGACGCCATCGATGACGGCCTGCTCAAGACCGGCTACAGCCGCGAGCGGCTGATCGAACTCGCCACACAGAACGACGCCGGATTCGACCGACGGATGTTCGTCGACGCCCTCCGCCGTGTGCAGCGCTACACCGACAAGCAATACGCCGCCTACGGCCTCGACACCCAGGCAGCCGCCGCGCTCCGCCAGCAGTTCAACGACTGGCAACGACAACTCACCCAGCCCGAATCCGACCAAGATCGCAGCTGAACCAGAGTGAAATCCTCCCGCGCCAGGCAGCGTCGGCTGAGGCGATCCGGCGCATCGTCTGAGCCACGCCACTGAACCGCCGCCGACGGAAATCAGGTCGGCCACGGCCCGCAGAACTGCGCGGCCTCCGGGAGGTCCCTCGACACCTGATGGGTGTGCTCCCGGATGACATCGTGCGGTCGGAAACGGCGTGGTCCGTCGGAGGACTGGACTACGACAGCCAGACGAGCGGTGAGCAGTTCACCCACCGCCCTGGGGGGGACCGCCGGGATAGGACGGCTCAAGCGCCCTGGCGACCCTGTCCGTGCAGGTCAGGGTTTCGGCACAGGCCAGGACGCGCTCACCACCTCACGACCGCTCAGGTACCCCGGCGGGCTCGCTCGACGATCTCGTCCTCCTTGAGCGGCACATCGTGGTGACTGAGGCAGATCGGCACCTCGATCTTGCTGAATCCGGTCCCCTCGCTTGCGGCGTTGAACATGCCGGCCTTGAGACCGGCGAGGTTGTCGAGGACTGCGTTCCGCGCCTGAGCCATGGTCCTGGCCGCCTCGATGTGGGCAGGTCCTGTGAGTCGGCCGATGAACTGGTTCACGGTGTTGCCCAGCGCCTGGTTGTGGATCCCCCTGGGGAGCTGTGAGGCGAGGACTATCCCGAGTCCGTACTTGCGTATCTGTCGGATGAGTTCGACCGTGCTGTCCGTACTCGGATTCGATGCACCGGAGGGCACGAAGTTCTGCGCCTCGTCCATCACCAGCAGCCCGCCCAGGGCACGGTCGCCGACCGGGTGTGCCCTGAACCATGAGAACAAGGTCGCCTGGAGGCGGCTGACGAATTGGGCCGGTCCGTCGCCGGACAGGCCGATGAAGCTGATCACCGAGATACGGGCGGCCTTTCCCGGCGACGGGATCAGGAGCATGCCGGGATCGGCGGGTGCGCCGGACTCCCCGAACAGCGGGTCGGTCTCCATCGCGGCTTCCAGCGTGTCCGCCATCTGAACCGCGAAGCGACTGGTCCTGCTGTTCACGATGTCGCTCGGGGGCTCGGCGAGCAGCTCGACGAAGCCGGCCAGGGTCTTGCCGCCGTCGCGCGCGTACCGTTCGAGGGCACGTTTGAGGACCCCCAGCTGCTGGGTCGCGCGAGCACTGCTGCCGCGTACACCGGCATGTGGCGCGAGTGAGGTCACGGTCGACCTGACCAGACGGGGGAAGTCGTCCTCGTCGTCAAGGACGGGACCGAAATCGGGAAGCGGGTAGAAGGAGATCGGACGTCCCCGGTTCAGACCCGGTGTCCACACCACCACTTCGACATCCGCGAAATAGCGTCGGGCCTCGCGCTCATGGTCGTTCGTCCAACCCATCGGCGGGCGCGACCAGGGGTCGCCGAGCCGTGCGAGGTCGTCGTTCGGATCCAGCACGATCGCCGAGACTCCGCGCAGAGCGCACTGCTCCACAAGTCGCTTGATCAGGACCGTCTTGCCCGATCCCGCCGCGCCCACCACCGCGGTGTGCATCCGGAGTCGTTCCATGGGTACCGCAAACGAACGGCCGCCCCGGACCGTGGTTCCGACGACGATTTCGGTACGAGCGGGCTCGGCGTCCTCCGGTATGCCCGCCGCATCCGCCGCCACCCCGGAGCCGACTTCCGTGGTCGCGATGCCGAGATGCTGCCGTAAGTCTCCCAGCACCGGCGCGAAGACCTCGATGCGGGAAGCGGGGCGCTCCTGTCGCAGCCATTCGTCCAGGTCTGACGTACGGTCGTCGAGCATGGCCCGGAGGGCGGCCAGGGTCCGGAGGTCGGCGGCGCCGATCGGTAACGACACGCCGCCCCGCGCCTCGAAGTCGTCCTTGATGTCCTTGGTCCTGGGGCCGCTCGGGTACGGCGTGTTCCGCAGCAGGATCAGCCGACGGCTCGCCAGGTCGGCCGTCAGGCCGGCCTCCACGGCCGCGTTACGGATCCGGTTCTGGGCGGCGATGGCGTTGTTCGCGGCGATCGCCCGGAAGGACCAGTGGAATTCGTTCTCGCTGGCCTCGTCCACGACATAGCGCAACCGGGCGTGCAACGCCGCCTTGCGGCCGAAGTCGGTCTCGATGGAGAACCGCGTCTCGTCGGCGCCCAGTTCCCTGACCAGACTCCGCAGCCCCGCGCCCAGCAGAGCGGGCAGCAACCCGTCCTCGGTCGTGGGGTCGAGCGGCCCGAGGTCGTCCGCCTCGGCACGGAGCTTGTCGAAGGACTCCGTCAGGGTGCTCAGGTCGACGGCCCTCGCCGGTGCGGGCGGTGCGACTGCCGTGGGCTCCGCGTCTGTCAGGGAGATCAGTTCGGCCACCGTGCCGGTCTGCAGACACGCCTCGATGTGCTTCTGGACCCGGATGAGCAGCCGCCGTGCGGTGTAACGGTGTGGGGCTTCGGCCAGCGCCGCCGGGGTGACCGGCCAGGTGGGATACCGCGGGGTGAACCCCAGCGACTCGTAGTAGCGCCGAAAGCGGCTGCTGACGATGGCGGCGGCGGTGGCCTCGTCGGGAATCGCGCCGAGCGTCGGCAGAACCTCGAACCGGTCCAGGGCGGACCGGACCGCCGCCCGGGAGATCTGCTCCCAGGTGTCCTCGTGGCACGCCACGACCATCAGGGTCCGGCGGGCTTCCTCCCGCAGTTCCATCAGGCCGGTGGCGATCTCACCGCTCAGCCGCTTCGCGGCCCGGCCCTCGCCTGAAGCGGGCGACGTCAGCGACGACGTCTGCGCGGCGGACACCAGGGTGTCGAGCTGGTCGAAGGCGAACACCAGCGGTCCGACCAGGGCGAACAGGCGCGTCAGCTCGCGGAGGACGAGTTGGGCCGATCGCCCGCCCGGCGACATCCCCCAGGCGGCGCGCTTGTTCCCGTCGTCGGCATTGAGCGCGAAGTAGGCCCTGCCGATCTCCACGGAATCGCCGGTGGAGGCTATGAGCGCCAGCGCGCGGGCCGTGTCCGCGGCCTCGCTGCCCACCTGTCGGTCGATGGTCCGGATCCCCCGGACGAACGCGTCGACATGGGCGCGCGTCAACTCGCGCCGGCCAGTGACGGCGTTATGGGTGTCCGTGTCGAGGCGAGCCCGGCGCGAAAGCTCGTCGAGCAGGCGAGTCAGTTGTTCCTGGCCGCCCTCGTCCGCCCGGTAGAGACTGTCGACGAGACTGTCGGTGGTGCTCTCCCAGAAGCTCCGGCCGGTGACGAGCCTGATGTAGAAGAAGGAGCCGCCGTGCTCCTGGATCTCGTGGCGGGTCCAGCCGAGCAGATGCGTCTTGCCCGAGCCGCTCTCGCCACGCACCACGGTCGCCACCGGCGAGTGGGCGCGCTCGGCGGCCCTCATCGCCCTCCCCAGCCGCCGGAACACCTCAGGATGAAGGCCGTCGACGTGGTAGGAGGTCACTGGTGTCCAGATCTCTTCCTGGGTCAGCGCGGTGTTGATGTACAGCGTCTCCAGGGCGGCGAGTTCCCCGTTCACGCCGGTCCGATCCGCAGCAGGTGGCGGGGTTCGCCGCCGATGTCGACGGCGGCTCTGCGGTCCTCGTCGCTGAGCGTGCGCTGGTTGAGCTCGCCCATCAGCTGTACGTCGTTCTGCTCGATCATCCGGTCGAGTTCGGCGTCGACGGCCCCTCGCGGCAGGTCCGCAAGCCTTGAGCGCAGCGCCGACAGCCTGACCCAACTGCCCGGTTTCCGACGGACGGTGAGTTCCGTGTAGACCGCGCGGATCCAGTCCTCGACGTCGGGCTGGAAGAACTCGCCGAACTTGGTGCCGGAGCGGGCCAGGTACTGTCCGACGGTGTCCAACACCGCATAGAGCACCCCGGCCGGAAACTTCGCTCCGTCCGGGCGTCCGGCCACCAGAGCGGACTCGCACCAGGTCCGGCCCGCGGACGTGAGCTGGTGCGTGTTGACCGCACCGGCCTTCCTGGTCACGATCCGCTCGGCATCCTGGTTCACTCGCCGTCGCACCGCCGCGGTGATCTCCAGGCCGGCGAGTTCGCGCAGTTCACGGTTGGTCACCGGCCGTGCGACCACCATCAGGGCGAACAGCGATGCATGATCCCGTACAGTCAACTCCGTCGGCACAGTACCCCTCCTCGATGAGCCGAAATCCGGTCAGATGTCGAACCCCCGCCTGGGCACCAGTTCCACCCGGCCGGTCATGCTGGACAACTCGCCCATGACGGTGATCACCTGCCGTTCCCGATGCGCGGTGATCGCACCGTCGTACGAGGCCTGGTCCGGGAGCCGCACCCAGACGGCCCGCCGGACCAGTTCGGCGTGCTCGGTACGCAACTCACCACGGACCTTGATCCGCCACCGGTCGTTGCCGGAGGAGTCGTCATGCAGCCCCTCGACCACACCGGAGACCGTCGCGGCACCGGTGGCGTTGAGGCCGCGAAGCCGCAGGGACGCGGCGTGCAGAAGCGATCCCGAGGTCTCCGGGAACGCGACGACGCGTGACGGCACATCGAGTGGCTGCGAGCGCGCCCACCGGAAGCCGATCTCGAAGGGCTCGCTCCGGTCAAAACCGGAGAGCTCACTGAGCGCCTTGCACAGATCCGCGGAGACGCCGGCCGTAACGGTCTCGTCGAAGGCCGCGGGCGCTTCCGCCGCTACGGCCGCCTGGGCCGCGCTCACCGCCTCGAGCATCTGGACCAGCACGGCCCGACCGGTGACCTGCTCCCCGCTCGGGGTTCGGGCCGTCGCGTCCGCCGCCACCCGGATCTCGACGACGTAGCTCCCGGCGCGGGAGGGGCCGAGTTCGGCTGCGCGCAAGAGGTCGCCCACCACGCCCGGTTGCCGGCCGGCGAAGGCGAAGTGCGGACCCTGCACGACGGTGCGCGCCGCCGCCGTCAGGACGTTGCGGACACCCAGCACCGTCTGCGTACCCAGGAGCAGCGAGGTGTAGCCGGGGTCGTGGCCGGCGGGAAACGTGCGGAAGGACTGCTTGTCCAGCTGCGGTCTGGCGATCTCCAGGGCGATGTCGCCCGCCGGCCGGTCCTCCAGCGCGCACAGACAGCGCAGGATCTCCCGTACTCGGCTGTCGTTGTCGCCCATGCCGTCGCGAGCGGGAACCAACACCTCGTAGTCGCCCAGATGTTGCCAGACACTCGCTCCGCGCCAGCCTTGCGGATCCCGCTCCCAGCCCGTTTCCGCCAGATAGCTGGCGATGTCATCGACCTTCAGCGGAATCGTCATCGGTTCCCCTACCAGTCGGACTGCGTCTCGGTGAGCCGGCGCAGTGAGGCGGCGGTGAGCACGTTCGCTGTCGGAACTCTGACCGGGCGCCTTCGGCTACGGGCGGGGTCCTTGATCGGCTCCTCGGCGCGAAGCGAGACGAAGTAGCCGAGGTGACGGAGCAGCACACCGTCGGTGCTCATGGCCGCGTACGCCTGGTTGTCGGCGGGGACGCAGATGACGAACAGAAACCGGGGCACGGTGAAGTCGGGACCGGCGAGCTTGTTGAACTGCCGCTCGTTGAGCCCGCGGAAGTTCAGGTGGCCGGACGACACGGACGGCTTCGACCATGTCTTGATCTGAGCCTCGACAGTGGGTGACAGCGTCCGTCCGTAGCGGCCGGTGGCGCGGAACCCGAGGTCGACCCCGTCCGCGTCGATATCGCCTTGCACGACGATCAGCCCTGCCGCAGAGGCCAGCACACGGACGTAGTCTTCGCCGAACTTGCCCTGATGCTGCTTCGCATCGAGCACGAAAGCCCCCCAATGTCCCCCTACTGTGGCACACAGTAGTCGGAATCTTACGGCACGCGCTAACGACTGTCAGGGCCCCATAACGGACCTTCCGACAGGCCTGCGAAACGATGGCCGGCAGGTAGCTGTTCATCCCTGATGCGATGTAGGGGCGGGCCTCCGCTCCGGCCGAGTACAGACGATGCTGTGGTTGCCGCATCTGGCTCGTTCTCCCGTTCTGGGAAGTCAAGAGGCCTTGATGTGCCACCTGTCCGTGCCCGTGGTCACCGCCCACACTGCATTCGGAGCCACCACCCTCGTCCTGATGCTCCTCGCGGCCGTCCGACCCTGAACCTGTACCGGGATCCAGCGCCGCCGCCTGGGCAAGCTGATCACCAAGCCGGCCGAGCCGTGGACAGCCCGCGAGGAGTCCCGGCTCCGCGAACGCCGAGGTCGTGAACGGCAGCGCGCCGCTGGGTCAGGCCGGGGCCACGAACTGGCCTTCACGAATCGGATGGTCGCCACTTGGCCATCCCTGCGCTTCCAACTCCCGCACGCCGCCCTCGCCCTGTTGTCCTGAACTTCACCCGGTGACCGCCCTGTACGCCGGCAGACTGGTTCAAGCGGCAGTGACCCCTGGGGTTGCTGTGCATGTTCATGTCTCGTTCCTCGGTGCCGGCGTGGTGCCGTCCACCGCTGCCGACGGCACCAGAGTGAGCCGTGGGGTGGGCGCGCCCGAGGAAAGATCGTGATCCGCATCTGAACAGGCCGGTCTGTGTCTGAACAGGCCCACGAGGCAGGTAACTCGCGACGTGCGGGCCTGCGTGGCGAGCGTGCCCTCGACCGATACCGGCGAGCGGGCGGTCCGGAGCGGGCCGATCTCCATGGCGCCTCGTCAAGCAGGCCGCCCCCACTCGGGCACCGCACGTGGCACATGAGCCGTCGTCCACGGGGCGTGCGGGTGTCCTGGTTCACCTTGGAGACGCTGAGCACCGCTATCGGGAAGTCGAAGGTCGACGGGGCCACCGCCGGCACCGTCGCCCGGATTCGCCGGGCCGATTTGACCGTCATTGATCTATGCCGAGACCGCGACTATGCCGAGAAGGCTGCCGGCAAGCGTGATCGCGGGCTGCGCGGCGGCTGTTGTGCTCGGCATAGTCGACGGCGGGT
>NZ_JBEZJY010000076.1:0-30290 GCF_040651415.1 Streptomyces sp. NPDC048484 | reverse complement strand
GACCCGCGAGGGTCCCGCCCGGAGGCGGTGGGGAGCCCGGCAAGGGGCGCGCCGGGCGGTGCGCTACCGCTCCAGACGCCCGTCGTAGCGCCGCGGCAGCCCCAGCGGGTTGCTGTCACGCAACTCCGCCGGCAGCAGCGCCTCCGGCGTGTTCTGGTACGCGACGGGCCGCAGCCACCGCTCGATGGCCGTCCCGCCCACGGACGTGGACGTGGACGTCGTGGCGGGATACGGCCCCCCGTGGTGCTGGGCCGGAGCCACGGCGACCCCCGTCGGCCAGGCGTTCACGAGCACCCGCCCCGCGAGCGGCGTCAGCTCGGCGAGGATCTCCGCGCCGCGTCCCTCGCCCGCGGCCTCCTCCGTGGAGAGGTGGACCGTCGCGGTGAGGTTGCCGGGGAGCCGCGCGAGCACCGCGTTCGCCTCGGTCTCGTCCTCGTAGCGCGCGACCACGGTCACCGGCCCGAAGCACTCCTCGAGGAGCAGGTCGTACTCGCCCTCGGATGCCAGCTTCCGCGCCGCGACCGTCAGGAAACCGGCGCTCACCGTGTGCTCACCGCCCGCTCCCGGCGTCACCGGGGCGTCCACGTCGGGGAGCCCGGCGCGCTCGGCGACGCCCGCGACGAAGTTGTCGCGCATGCGGTGGTCGAGGAGGACGCCCGCGTCGGTGTCGCTCACCGCGTCCGTCAGGGACTTCAGCAGCCGGTCGCCCGCCGCGCCGGCCGGCGCCAGCACCAGGCCCGGCTTCACACAGAACTGGCCGACGCCCAGTGTCATGGAGCCCGCGAGCCCCGTACCGATGGCCTCGCCGCGCTCGGCGGCCGCGGCCTCGGTGATCACGACCGGGTTCAGCGATCCCAGCTCGCCGTGGAACGGGATCGGCGCGGGCCGCGCGGCCGCCGCGTCGAAGAGGGCGCGTCCGCCGCGTACCGAACCGGTGAAACCGGCGGCCGACACCAGCGGGTGCTTGACCAGCGCGACGCCCGCCTCGAAGCCGTGGACCAGGCCGAGGACACCGTCCGGGATGTCGTGCTGGGCGGCGGCCCGGCGCACGACGGAGGCAACCAGCTCGGACAGACCCGGGTGGTCCGGGTGCGACTTGACGACGACCGGGCAGCCCGCGGCGAGCGCGCTGGCGGTGTCGCCGCCGGCCACCGAGAAGGCGAAGGGGAAGTTCGAGGCCGAGTAGACGGCGACGACGCCCAGCGGCACCTTGTAGCGGCGCAGGTCCGGGATCGGCGGCGTCGCGGTGTCGTCGGGGTGGTTGATCACGACGCCGAGGAACTCGCCCTCGTCGACGATGTCCGCGAAGGCCCGCAGCTGGTAGCAGGTGCGGGCGAGTTCTCCCGTGAGCCTGACCGGGCCGAGCGCGGTCTCCGCGTCGGCGGCCTCCACGAGGTGTTCCTTGGCGCCTTCGAGCTGGTCGGCCGCGGTACGCAGGAAGGCCGCGCGGACCGTGCGGTCGGCGAGAGCCCCCCGGGCGGCGCGCGCGGCGCGGACGGCCTCGTCCACCTCCTGGGCTGTGGCTTCCACCGCAACCTGCTCGCGCTGCTTCCCGGTTCGGGGGTCGACACTCCAGACTGGTGCTGCTGCCACCGAGGGTCCCTCCAGATGTAATGCCGCAGTTCATGTGCCACTCACCAGGGGCGTTCGATATGCTGAACGCTGTCTCTGATGGTGAATATGCTGTCGAGACTATTTCCCGGCGAACTAGGGGGTCAAGGCCGATGTCGGCAGGCGAGACGGGCGGCGGAGCGCAGGTCAAGTCCGCGGTGCGGACGGTTGAATTGCTCGAGTACTTCGCCGGGCGCCCCGGCATGCACTCCCTGGCAGACGTGCAGGAGGCCGTCGGGTACCCCAAATCCAGTCTTTACATGCTGCTGCGCACGCTCGTCGAGCTCGGCTGGGTGGAGACCGACGCGACGGGCACGCGGTACGGCATCGGCGTACGGGCGCTGCTCGTCGGTACGTCGTACATCGACGGTGACGAGGTCGTCGCCGCGGCGCGGCCGACGCTCGACCGCCTCTCCGACGACACGACGGAGACGATCCACCTGGCCCGCCTCGACGGCACGAACGTGGTCTACCTCGCGACCCGCCAGTCGCAGCACTACCTGCGCCCCTTCACGCGCGTGGGGCGCAGGCTGCCCGCGCACTCGACGTCGCTCGGCAAGGCACTGCTCGCGACGCACCCGGACGAGCAGGTCCGCAAACTCCTGCCGGAGACGCTCCCCGGGCTGACCGAGCACACGATCACCGACCGGGAGAAGCTCATCGAGGAGCTGCACCAGGTGCGGGAGCAGGGGTTCGCGGTGGACCGCGAGGAGAACACGCTGGGGCTGCGCTGCTTCGGCGTGGCGATCCCCTACCGGACGCCCGCCCGGGACGCGATCAGCTGCTCGGTGCCGGTGGCGAGGCTGACGCCCGCGCACGAGCAGATGGTGAAGGACGCGCTGTTCGACGCGCGGGACCGGCTGACACTCGCGACCCGGAGGCTCTGACATGGACTTCGGCGCCGAGGTCACGCTGCGTGTGGTCCACGACAGCGATCTGCCGGTGTTCTTCCGGCTGATGAACGATCCCGAGTCCGCGCGGATGGCCGCCTTCACGGCGAAGGACCCGACCGACCGGGACGCCTTCGACGCCCACTGGAAGCGGGTCCGGGCCTCGGACGCCGTGAACCGCACGATCCTTGCCGACGGTGACGTCGTCGGGAGCGCGGCGGTGTACGGGGCGCCGGGCGAGCGCGAGGTCACCTACTGGATCGACCGTGCCTACTGGGGGCGGGGTATCGCCACGGCGGCTCTGCGGGCGCTGCTCGTCGCCGTTCCCGAACGCCCGTTGTACGCGCGGGCGGCGGCGGACAACGTCGCGTCACGACGGGTCCTGGAGAAGTGCGGATTTCACGTCACCGCTCACGCTCGCGGTTTCGCGAATGCGCGCGGGACGGAGATCGACGAGATCGTTCTGTCGCTGCGGAGCTGAGCCCGCCTCCCCCGTGCGGCGGAGACGGGTCTGCGAACGGCGCCACGAACGGGACCATGAACAGCGCATGAGAAAAACGGGGTGAAGGGAACGTCAGCCGCATCCCGCTCGTCTTTCAGAGCGGGATGAACAAAACGATCAGGCGCGCCTCCGTCTTCACTCTGCTGCTCGTGTTCGCTCTGCTGGTCAGAGCGACCTGGGTGCAGTTCTACGACGGCCAGGCGCTCGCAGAGAGCAAGGACAACCGGCGGAACGCGATCGAGCAGTACGCATACCCGCTCGGGAACATCATCGTGGGTGGCGACGCCGTCACCGGTTCCGCGAAGACGACGGGCGACGACCTCAAGTACAAGCGTACGTACCCCGACGGCAGCCTCTACACGGCCGTCACCGGGTTCAGCTCGCAGGTGTTCGGGGCCACGCAGCTGGAGGGCATCTACCAACAGCTGCTGGACGGCACGGACAACCGGCTGAAGGACCCGCTCGACACGGTCACCGGCAAGCGTTCCGACCCCGGCGATGTGATCACCACCATCGACCCGGCCGTGCAGAAGGCGGCCTACAAGGCGCTCGGTGACAAAAAGGGCGCAGCCGTGGCGATCGACCCGAAGACCGGCAGGCTCCTCGGCGTCGCGTCCACCCCGTCGTACGACCCCTCGGTGATCAGCACGGGCGACTCCGACGCCTGGACCAGGCTGGCCAAGGACCCCGAGAAGCCGATGACGAACCGGGCGCTGCGCCAGCCGCTGCCGCCGGGCTCGACGTTCAAGCTGGTCGTCGCGGCCGCCGCGCTGGAGGACGGTCTGTACTCCTCGGTGGACGACAAAACGGACAGCGAGAACCCGTACACGCTGCCGGGTACGACCCAGGTCCTGGCGAACGAGAACAAGTCGGCGCCGTGCGAGAACGCGTCGATCCGCGTCGCGCTCCAGTACTCGTGCAACAACGTCTTCGCGAAGATGGCCGTCGATCTGGGCCAGGACAAGCTGAAGGCGATGGCCGAGAAGTTCGGCTTCAACGACACGTCGCAGGACGTGCCCGTACGGGCGTACACCAGCGTGTATCCGTCGGACATGGAGAAGTCGTCCACGGCGCTGACGGGTATCGGGCAGTTCGACGTGACCGCGACGCCGTTGCAGATGGCCATGGTGTCGGCGGCCATCGCCAACGACGGGAAGCTGGTGTCGCCGCACATGGTGTCGCAGATCAGCGACGCGGACGGCAATGTGCTGGAGAACTACGACGACGACACGGAGAGCAAGGAGATCGTCAGCTCGTCCACGGCCGAGCAGCTCCAGTCGGCGATGCAGACGGTCGTGGAAGACGGTACGGGGACGAACGCCCAGATCTCCGGGGCGACCGTGGGTGGCAAGACCGGAACGGCTCAGCACGGGGAGAACAACAGCAAGACGCCGTACGCCTGGTTCACGTCCTATGCGAAGTCCGACTCCTCGGACAAGGAGGTCGCTGTCGCTGTGCTGGTCGAGCAGTCGAACGCGGCGCGGTCGGAGGTCAGCGGGAACGGGCTGGCCGCGCCGGTCGCCGAGGCGATGATGCGGGCGGCGCTCGGCTGAGGACCGGCGGTTGCGGGCGGTTGGCCGGCGGTCGGGTGCCGACCGGTGGGGGCTGATCGCGCAGTTCCCCGCGCCCCTTCAGGGCGCGGGCGAACAACCACGCCGGGAGGGCTACTTCACGCCCAGGATCTGTTCGATCGGATCGATCGCGAAGTAGACCAGGAACAGCACCGCCGTTCCCCACAGCAGCCAGTGCACCTCCTTCGTCTTCCCCAGCACCGTCTTGATGACGACGTAGGCCACGAATCCCGCACCGATGCCGTTGGTGATCGAGTAGGTGAACGGCATCACCGCGATCGTCAGGAACGCGGGGATGGCGATCTCGTACCGGTCCCAGTCGATGTGCTTGACCTGGGTCATCATCAGGAACCCGACCGCGACGAGGGCCGGGGCCGCCGCCTGCATCGGGACGATGGTCAGCAGCGGGGTCAGGAAGAGCGCGAAGGCGAACAGCCCGCCCGTGACCAGGTTCGCGAAGCCCGTACGGGCGCCCTCGCCGACGCCGGCCGCCGACTCGATGTACGAGGTGGCCGAGGAGGCGGACGAGGCGCCGCCCGCGACCGCCGCGGCGCCGTCGATGAGCAGGATGCGGCCCAGGCCCGGCACCTTGCCCTCCTCGTCCAGCAGTCCGGCCTCGGCGCTGATGCCGACGACGGTGCCCATGGTGTCGAAGAAGTCCGACAGGATCAGCGTGAACACCAGCAGCACGACGGTGATCACACTGACCTCGCCGAACGCACCGAACAGGCTGAAGTCCCCGAGCAGTCCGAAGTCGGGCGAGGCCACCACGTCGTCGGGCACCTGGGGCGTGGTCAGGCCCCAGCTCTTGACGTCCGCGATCTCGTTGATGACGACCGCGACGGCCGTCATGGTCACGATGCTGATCAGGATCGCGCCCCTGACCTTGCGGGCGAGGAGCCCGATGGTCAGCAGCACGCCGAGGCAGAAGACCAGGATCGGCCAGCCGGCCAGCGTGCCCGTACCGCCGAGCTGCACGGGCACGGTGGTGTTGGCGGCGTCCGGTATACGGCTGACGAATCCGGCGTCGACGAAGCCGATGAACGCGATGAACAGCCCGATGCCGACGCTGATCGCCTGCTTGAGCGGCTGCGGGATCGCGTGCATGACGGCCTCGCGCAGTCCCGTCACCACCAGGACGCAGATCAGCAGTCCTTCGAGGACGATGAGGCCCATCGCGTCGTCCCAGCTCATCAGCGGGGCGATCTGGAAGGCGACGACGGCGTTGAGACCGAGACCGGCGGCCAGCGCGAGCGGCAGGTTGCCTCCGACCCCCATGACGATCGTCATCACCGCGGCCACCAGGGCGGTGGCGGTGACCAGCTGCACACTGTCGAGCTGCCGGCCGAACTTGTCCTCGGCGCTGCTGAGGATGATGGGATTCAGGACGAGGATGTAGGCCATCGTGAAGAACGTGGCGAAGCCGCCTCGTACTTCCCGGCCGAAGGTGGACCCCCGGGCGGAGATCTTGAAGAACCGGTCGACGCCGTTCACCGGGGGTGGTCCGGCGCCGGGCCGGTCTTCGACCTTCTTCGTTTCGGACATGGTGGATGCTCCTCGTTGCCTGTGCGTCAGGTGCGCCGGGTGTGCGGATGGTGGCTGGATTGTTCCCTCGTTGAACCTGTTTCAGGTTTTCATCGTGTTACGGATATGCAGGAACCCGACAGGGAGAGGTCGCCCGTGGGCACTGTCGTCGACGACGCCGCCTCTGTGGAGTTCCATGATTTCTTCGAGCGCCACTACGCCGAACTGGCGCGCCTGGCCCACCTGTTGACGGGCGAGTCGGACGCGGCCGACGATCTCGCGGCGGACGCCCTGCTCGCGCTGTGGCACCGCTGGGACCGGGTACGCGCGGCCGACCACCCGGTGGCGTACGCCCGCGGTGTGGTCGCCAACATGGCCCGCAGCCGGATTCGCAGCGCGGTGCGCGAACGCCGTCGGATCACGCTGTTCTGGTCGCAGCGCGAGGACAGGACCGAGAACCCCGACGTGCCCGGCATGGTGGATGTCCAGGGAGCCCTGCGCAGACTGCCGTTCCGCAAACGGGCGTGCGTGGTCCTGCGCCATTCCTTCGACCTCTCCGAGAAGGACACCGCGCTCGCCCTCGGGATCTCGGTGGGTACCGTGAAGAGCCAGACCTCGAAGGGGATGGCGGAGCTGCAGCGGCTGCTGGGACCCCAGGAGGCCCCTCGGCGGATGCACGCGGCGGCGCTGCGGGCCGGTGGGGCCGAGGGGAGGGGACGATGAACGACGTGCACGACGAACTGCGCGCCCGGCTGCGGGACTCGGCCGAGGCGCACGAGCCCGACCGCGCGCACATCCTGGCCCGCGTCGAACGCGGCATGGCCGGCGAGGAGAGCGTGACACGTCCCTCCCCGCACCCGTCCCCGCTCGGCTGGTTCCGTGTCGTCGGCGCCACGGCCGCGGTCGCGGGCGTGCTCGCGGTGGGCGGTTACACGGTCGCGTCGGCGGTGAAGGGTTCGGAGGCGAACGACCAGACGGTGGCGGTCACGCCCAGTCCGGACCCCTCGCCGCGGGAGGAGGCGTCGAGCCGCGCCCCGCTCCCGCCGGAGCCGACCAGGTCGTCGGCTCCCCCGGACCGTCCGAGCCCTCCGGCCTCCCCCACGGCCAGGCCCGAGAGCTCCGCCCCCGCCGAGCCGCCCGCGGGCGGCAGGGCCGAAGACGGCCCGTTGTGGTCGGACGGTTCGGTCGACCCGCACAGCAACGACTTCTGGGCGCAGAGCGATGTGACCGTGAAGACGAGCCGGCAACTCACCGCGCTGTCCGTCGTGTTGCGGGTCAGGCAGACCGGCGGGGTCACCTCGGCGGGTGCCTGGCGCTCCGCGCCGGAGGACGACTTCACGGTGACCGTCGCCGAGAAGAACGGCTTCCTCGTCTACACATGGGTGCTCAAACCGGGCCGTACGGTGTGGCCGGGCGAGTGGGTCTTCGCGGGCCAGTACGACCATGACCGCGGCGGCCGCGACGCCGGGGACGACACGTACTCGGCCGGCGCCCGGGCCGGCGGCGAAGAGCTGGACGTGGCGGGCGACTTCTCGCGCACCGAGCCCGCCGACGGTGACAGCGACGGCGACTCGTAGGGCCCGGGGCCGAAAAACTTCCGACGTGCGGCAACCCCCTCCGTCCGGGTGGCGACCAGGAGACGCCACGTCTTCCCCACCGAAGGAACCGGGTCATGACCTCACGCACAGAACCCCGTGCCGTAGAACACCGTGCACGGCACCGTCGCAGGACCGATCGGAAGCGTGCCGTCATCGGGGGCATGTCCGCGCTCGCCCTGACAGGAGCCGCGATCGTCACCAGCACGATGATGTCGACGGCGAGCGCCGCCACCGCCTGGCCGACCGCCAACGGCAGCGAGGCCGTCTCGGCGACGATCCCTGTCTCGGGTACCCGGGACGGGGGCTACAAGCGCTACTACGGCAGCGGCGAGCTGGCCGGGGACGGCCAGGAGGAGGGCCAGGATCCGATCTTCCAGCTCGCCGACGGGGCGACGCTGAAGAACGTCATCATCGGCAAGCCCGGCGCCGACGGTGTCCACTGCCTGGGCAGCTGCACCCTGCAGAACGTCTGGTGGGAGGACGTCGGCGAGGACGCCGCGACCTTCCGGGGCGGCAACTCCGCCGTCTACACCGTGTACGGCGGCGGGGCGAAGAAGGCCGCGGACAAGGTCTTCCAGCACAACGGCGGCGGCAAGCTCGTCGTCTCGAAGTTCGCGGTCCAGGACTTCAAGACCCTGTACCGCTCGTGCGGCAACTGCTCGAAGCAGTACAAGCGCACCTCGATCTTCAACACCATCGAGGTGACCACGCCGGGTTCCCGACTGGTCGGCATCAACACCAACTACGGCGACACCACGGCCCTGCGGAACGTCACGATCATCGGTGACAGCAGCAAGAAGATCGTGCCCTGCCAGAAGTACATCGGCAACAACACCGGCGCCGAACCGACGACGAACGGTTCGGGCCCGGACGGAACCTCCTGCAACTACACGGCATCTGACATCACATATCAGTGACCGGGACCGGGACCGGGACAGTCGCATCGTTCGACTCCACAGATCTGCCGGCCTGAGCCCCCCCTCGGCCAGACAGAAGAACGCCCCTCGCCGGCGACGCCCGACGAGGGGCGGGGCCGGGGCCGCCCGAAACGAATCGAAACTTTCGCTCGCCCCGACCGCGCTTCCACCGATTGACGCACCGTCCGGCACTGGTGACACTCCGAGGGCACCTCACCCCAACAGAATCCACCAGACCCCCACAGGATGTGTCATGCGCCCCCGCACCGCCCGAGCACTCCTGCTTCCGCTCTTCGCCCTCCTCGCGCTTCTCCTGGGCCTGGTCGCCGCCCCGCCGAGCCCGGCGGCCCAGCCCGGAGCCCAGCCCGGAGCCCAGCTCGAAGCCCCGCCCGGAGCACCCCACGTGACCAAGCAGAAGTACGCCGGCTACCTCTTCGCCTACTTCACCGGCGAGGGCACGGCGGACGGCGAACAGATCCGTTACGCCCTCAGTCGCGGCAACGACCCTTTGCACTGGCGGGAGTTGAACGCCGGGAAGCCGGTCCTCACCTCGGATCAGGGCGAGAAGGGTCTGCGCGATCCGTTCGTGATCCGCTCCCCCGAGGGCGACAAGTTCTACATGATCGCGACCGACCTGAGGATGTACCAGAACTCCAGCGGCAGCTGGGACCACGTCCAGCGCCACGGCAGCCAGTCCGTCATGGTCTGGGAATCCACCGACCTGGTCCACTGGACCGACCAGCGCCTGGTGAAGGTCGCCCCCGGCAACGCGGGCAACACCTGGGCGCCGGAGGCCTACTGGGACGACACCCTCGGCGAGTTCGTCGTCTTCTGGGCGTCCAAGCTCTACGCCGACGACGACCCGGACCACACCGGCTCGACGTACAACAAGATGATGTACGCGACCACGAAGGACTTCCGCACCTTCAGCGAGCCGAAGGTCTGGGACGACCCGGGTTACTCGGTCATCGACTCGACGGTGGTGAAGCACAAGGGCACCTACCACCGTTACACCAAGGACGAGCGCGACCCGAGTTCCTCCAGTCCCTGCTCGAAGTTCATCACCGCGGAGAAGTCGACCTCGCTCACGGACACCTCGTACGACTTCGTGTCGGACTGCATCGGCAGCGGCTCGATCGACCGCGGTGAGGGCCCGACGGTCTTCAAGTCCAACACCGAGAACAAGTGGTACCTGTTCATCGACGAGTACGGCGGTCGCGGCTATGTGCCCTTCGAGACGACCGACCTCGACTCGGGCAACTGGACGCTGTCGGAGAACTACCAGCTGCCCGCGAGCCCCCGGCACGGCACGGTCATGCCGGTGACGCAGGCGGAGTACGACCGGCTGCTCGCCGCGTATCCGGCGACCGGCACATCGGTGGTGGACGCGACGGTGAAGGGTCAGAAGGGGTACGCGGTCGTCACCGAGGCCGCCTCGAAGGTCGTACTGCCGATGAAACCGGGCGAGAACCTGTCGAAGCTCGCGCCGAAGCTCTGGCTCGCCGAGGGCGCCAAGGCGCGCCCGGCGTCCGGGACGCGGCGCGACTTCCGCAAGCCGCAGAAGTACAGGGTCACGGCGGCCGACGGGACCGTCCGCACCTGGACCGTCGAGGCGGTGTCCACCCGCAGCCCGGTCCTGCCGGGGCTGTACGCCGATCCCGACATCCAGTACCTGGACGGCCGTTACTGGATCTATCCGACGACGGACGGCTTCCAGGGCTGGAGCGGCACGAAGTTCAAGGCCTTCTCGTCGAAGGACCTGGTCCACTGGAAGGACCACGGCGAGATCCTCGACCTGGGCCCCGACGTGTCCTGGGCGGACAAGAACGCCTGGGCCCCGGCGATCGCCGAGCGCGACGGCAAGTACTACTTCTACTTCTGCGCCGAACAGCAGATCGGCGTGGCGGTGGCCGACTCCCCCGCGGGCCCGTTCAAGGACGCTCTCGGCAAACCCCTGGTGGCGAAGGGCGGTTCACTGCAGGGCCAGATGATCGACCCGTCGGTCTTCACGGACGACGACGGAACGTCGTACCTGTACTGGGGCAACGGCCGCGGTTACGTCGTCCCGCTGAACGACGACATGGTGTCGTTCGACGCGTCGAAGGTGCGGGACATCACCCCGGAGAACTTCCGGGAGGGATCCTTCGTGGTCGAGCGCAAGGGCACGTACTACTTCATGTGGTCCGAGGACGACACCCGCAGCGAGAACTACCAGGTGGCGTACGCGACCGGTCCCTCCCCGCTCGGCCCGTGGACCGAGCGGGGCACGATCCTCTCCAAGCGGCCGGAGTACGGCATCCTCGCCACCGGCCACCACTCCGTGGTCAACACCCCCGGCACGGACGACTGGTACATGGTCTACCACCGGTTCGCGCTGAACGGTCCGGGCAGGCCGGGTGGTGACGGCATGCACCGGGAGACGACCGTCGACCGCATGACGTTCGCGGCCGACGGCACGATCAACCCGGTGGTGCCGACCCTGGAGTCGGTACGGCCGGTGCGGCGGGGCTGACGGAACCGGCGGCCCCGTAGCCTCAGGGCTCAGTCCATCGTCGCGCCGATCGTGGAGCTGCCCGTGGTCAGGAACGTGGTCACGGGCAGCGAGCCGTTCGACTGGCGGGCGTTGTACGTCGTCGCGGCGTCCGTGGAACGGAACGCGGGCGTCGCGATGCCGGAGTCCCAGTTGTTGCCGGCCGAGACGACCGAGCCGCCCTTGCTGACCGACCCCGAGCCGTTGCTCACGGCCAGGTTCTTGCCGAGCCTGGCCGTGCCGGTGGCGAAGTAGTAGCCGTACTTGGCGTTGGCGTAGGCGGTGGTGCGGTTGAGGACGATGGCGCCCTTGTTGCTGTTCTCGGTGAAGCCGCTGCCCGCGTTGTCCCAGGCCGCCGAGTTGTTGATGACGTGGGCGACGACCTCGCCGTCCCCGCCGAGTTTGTAGCCGTTGCCGTCGCCCGCGAACGCCGAGTCGGACCAGCGGTTCTTGCCGTTGCCCATGGCCCAGGTGTGCTCGATGGTGACCGGGGACGAGAACGACCAGAAGTCGAGGCCGTCGTCCGAGTTGTTGTAGAGGCGGGCCCCGGTGACCAGGTTGCCGCTGCCGGAACCGAACTTGATGGCGACGCCATCCGCGTTCTCCCCGTGGGTGGCGGCGTCGTAGTGGCCGTAGGAGTCGATGTTCCGGACGGTGTTGTTGGTGGTGCTGTCGCCGGTGAGCGTGAAACCGGAGTCGCCTCCGTTGATCGTCTTGATGTTCTCCCAGACCGTCGAGGCGCACGACTGGCAGACGACCGCGCTGTCCGGCGAGTTCTGGAAGGTGATGCCGGAGACCGTCCAGTAGTCGGCGGTGAGCTTGAAGATCCAGTCGCCGTCGGGGAGGTTCGAACCGTCGATCTTCACGGTCTCCGAGCCGTAGGGCTGGAGGTATATCCGGCCGGCCGACGTGCCGTTGGCGGTCGACTGGAGGGTGGCCGTCGGGTAGTAGGTGCCGGCGCGCACCTGGATGACCGTGCCGGCGGTGGCGTTCTTGAGGGCGTTGGACAGGTCGGCGGAGTTGCTGACGACCACGGTGGCGGCCTGGGCCTGGGTGGGGACCACGGCGAGTCCGGCACCGAGGGCAAGGACTGCGCCTAAGGAAAGAGCGGTACGACGGGACATGGGTGTGGGGACCTTTCGTCGAATCGTGTGTCGCCTTGTGTGTCGATCGGTGGTGGCAGGGGCGATCGCTCAGAGTCGCTGCTCATACGGCCTCCAGTCACCGAGGTACATCCGGCGGGTGTGCGACTCGGCCTCAGCGCGGGTGAGCTGGGGCCGGTTCGCGGGGACGGTGATCTCGGCGCCCGGCCCGCTGTTGCGGTACTCGGCGAACCGCTGGCTCTGCCACGGGTGGCCCGCCGACATGTTGGCGTACGGCTCCACCGCGTCGATCCCGGCACCGAGGCGGGTCTCGCGCACGGTCAGCATGGGCCGCGCGGTGGTGTCGGAGCTGGGCACCCAGGGCCGGGCCAGCTTGTAGAAGCCGTCCGGGGCCTCGCTCGTGACGCGACCGCCCGTCACCAGGTAGCCGTGCGGATCGGCGACCGCGGTCGAGGGCGCGAACACGAAGCCGTACGGGGCCCCGGTGAGGTCCGTCCGGTGCAGGGTGCGGAAGTGGCAGTGCTCGAACACGGCGGTGGCCCGTCCGAAGACGAAGTCCACGTCCCCTTCGGCATAGCAGTGTGCGAAGTACTGCCGGGCGAAGACGCCGAGCGCCATGGTGTCGGCGTACAGCGTGTCCTGGTGGCCCAGGAACCGGCAGTCGAGGAACGCCGACCTGTCGCCCTGCACCTTGATGGCGACGGCCTGTGTCCCGGTGATCTCGGGATGGTCGGCGCGCAGCCAGTCGTTGGAGAAGGTGATGTCCCGGGCGGTGAACCCGTCGGCCTGCACGGTGGTGGTGGCCGAGCCGGTCGTTCCGTAGGTGCCGCCACCGGGCTTCGGGGTGCCGTTGGCGTTGTCGTACACGATCACGACGTCACGCGCGTCCTCGGAGGCCCCGAGCCAGGTCATCTCCGTACGGTCGGCGCTGACGGCGACCGTCTCGCGGTACGTTCCCGGGGCGATGACCAGCGTGTACCCGCCGTCATCGCCGCCTCCCCCAGCGCTGAACGCCGGAGAGGCACCCCCGGCGGCGGTCACGGCGGCCTGGACCGTGGTGTGGTCGCCGCGACCGCCTGGGTGGACGTACAGGGTCCGCCCGTCGAGCCGGGCGGACGGCGAACCGTACCGCCCGAAGGGGTTCCGCCCGCGCGCCTGGGCGGTGCCGCCTGCCCCGAGCGCGAGCGCGGCCCCGAGGCTCGCGACCACGAAGGACCGTCTGCCTCTGCCCGCCGCTGTCGGCGAGGTCATGGTCAGCAGACCTTTCCGGCGCCGGCGCGGCCGTCGACGATGCCCGGCACGGCACGCGGCGAGTCGACCCTCGTCCGCAGGGTGGGCTTCCATCCGGCGCCCGATCGGAGGGTCTCCGCCGGGATCTCCGCGTTGTGGACGGCGATGAGGTCGGTCCTGCGGCCGTTGACGTAGTTGTTCTCGGCGGTGAGCGGTGCCTCGCTCCACTTCTTCAGGGTCTTGGCGGCGCTGACGCCGGCCGGCAGCGAGAACGCGTTGTCCGAGGCGTACAGCTGGGAGGAGGCGCCGACGCCGAAGGTGTAGCCGTACGACTGCTCCTCGGTCACCACGAAGTGGTTGTTGTACGAGTCGACCTGCCCGAAGCGGACACGCGGCGCGCGCTCGACGGTGCCCTCGAACTTGTTGTGGTGGAGCGTGACCTTGAGCTTGCCGGTGTCGGTCGCTCCGGCGCTGTCGCTGTTGCCGATCAGCATGGTCTTGTCGTGGTTCTCGACCGCGTTCCAGGACACCGTCACGTGGTTGGCGCCGCGGACGACGTCGAGCAGGCCGTCGTGCTGCTGGTAGGTCCGGCCGAAGTACGTCGGCAATGTGCTGTCCGGGTAGCGGCCGTCGGTCAGTGTGTTGTGATCGACCCACACATGGGTGGAGCCGTACACCACGACCGCGTCGTACTCGGAGTTCCAGGCGCCGGTGTCGGTGTCGGTCGGGTCCCACTGCGGGAAGCAGTCCAGCGGGGCCTCGATGGTGAGGTTGCGCAGGATGACGTTGTCGACGCCCTTGATCTGCAGACTGCCGCCTCTGATCCCGGCGCCCTTTCCGACGCCGACGATGGTGGTGTTGGCGGGGACGTTCGCCTTGATGGCCGTGTCCTGGTTGGCGGCGGAGGCGGCACGCAGCCCTTCGGGACTGTCGGCGGGCTCTCCCGACAGGTCCGTGTCCAGGCCCCAGGTCTCGGGCGAGTACTTCTCCAGATAGGCGGCGAAGTCGTACCCCGGGGCTTGGAAGGACGCGCAGCCCTCGGCGACCGGATCGATGACCCCCTTGACCTTGACGATCTTCGGCGCGTCCCCGCCGGCCTTCAACGCCGCCTTGAACTCGGCCCAGGTGGCGACGGTGTGGACCTGCTCGCCGATGGCGGCGGCACCGCCCGTCGTACCGGCCCCCTCGGACCCCCAGCCGTCCCCGACGGCGAGGGTCTCGCGCCCGAGATCCCGGGCTTGGGGCTGGGCTTGGGGTTGGGCTTGGGGCTGGGCTTGGGGTTGGGCGTGGGCGACGGTTCCGGTCGCGGCGAGGACGAGGGCGGTGCACCCGACTACGGATGTCATGACATGGGCATGCCAGATACGAGTACGCATGAATGCGGGGTTCCTTTCGGGTAGACGGATAGACGGACCTTCTGGACGCTCAGGCCTCTGGCCAACTGATCCAGGACTCGGGAATCACCTCACCAAGCCGCCGGACATCCCGAGCCGCCACCACCCGACGGCGCGACAACTCCCCCGCCACCATCCGAGCCACGGCAATGGCCCCCGGCGGATTGAAATGCGTGTTGTCCTGCTCGACGTCGGTCCAGTTGAAGTACTTCTTCGTCTCCTCGACACCCAGCTCCTGCCACAACGCGATCGACAGAGCCTGGATATCGAGCAACGCCACCCCCTCCTCCTCGGCGAGGGCCCGCACGGCCACGGGATAGTCGCCGTGGGTCCCCAGGGCATTCCCGTCGGTGTCGAACTTCCGCCGCTCCACGGACGTGGCCAGCACGGGCCGCGCCCCCCGCGCCCGCGCCCCGTCGACGTACTGACGGAGGTAGTCCTGATACGTCGTCCACGGCTCGGTGTACCGCGTGGGATCGGCGACCTTGGAGTCGTTGTGCCCGAACTGGACGAGAAGAAGATCACCGGGCCGGACAGCAGCGAGGACGACGTCGAGACGCCCTTCGTCGATGAAGCTTTTCGAACTCCGCCCGTTCACCGCGTGATTGGCGACCGCGAGCCGCTCCTGCAGGAAGAACGGAAGCGCCATCCCCCAGCCGGTCTCGGGCGCGGCATCGGCGTACTTCTGGGCAGCGGTGGAATCACCGGCGATGAAGAGCGTGCGCCCACGGGGCCGTTCCTGCCGTTCCTGCCGTTCCTGCGAGGCGGCGACAGCGGGCCCCGTTCCCGCGACGGCGAGGGGAACGGCGGCGAACGCCGCGGTGGTGACCTGTCTACGGGTGAGGGCCACGTCGATATGCCTTTCAGGCGACGATCCGGGTTGGTGCCGACACGTACCTTGCTCTCGGGAAGATGGCGGGGGCCCCGCGCGCCGGGGCCCCGCGCCCTTCGGGGGCGCGGGGTGTTCACGGCGTACGCATACGAACCAGAAACCAGGAACCAGGACCTGGCCTAGGACCTGTCCTAGCCCTTCTGCTCGTTCCACTCCGTCTGCGCCTCGTTGAGCTGATCGGCCAGCGTGTTCAGGAAGTCCTTCGAACTCAGCGACCCGTTCAGGACCTTCTGGAAAGCCGGCTCGTTGTCCGTCTTGGAGATGGTGTTCCAGTCGGGCAGGTAGTACGGCAGCTGGACGATCGTGGTGGAACCGTCGGTCAGCGCCTCGGCGGCGAGCTTGGTCGGCTCCGCCTTCGAGACCCACGCGTCCTTCGCGGCGTCGTTGTTGGACGGCACCTGCCCCGCGGACTCGTTGAACTTGGAGTTCTGCGCCTTCTCGGTGGCGAACTCGATGAACTTCCAGGCGGCGTCCTTGTTCTTGGAGGCCCTGAACACCCCCAGTCCGTCGACGGGGTTGGAGACCTGGACCCGCTTTCCGCCGGGTCCGACCGGCTGCGGAATACCGCGGAACTTCCCGGCGCCGACCGCCTTCACGTGATCCTGGTAGGAGCCCAGGTTGTGGTTGAGCATTCCGATCGTGCCGGAGTCCCACTGGGCGACCATCTTGGTGAAGTCGTTGTTGAGGTCGGCGGCCGGGGTGACCTTCTTGAAGAGGCCCACGTACTTCTCCAGGGCCGCCACGTTCTTCGGGTCGTCGACCGTGGTCTTCTCGTTGCCGGAGTCCCAGAAGGACGTGATGCCGGACTGCCCGTACATCGCGTCGAGGGCCTGGGCGATGGAGCCGGCGCCACCGCGGATGGTGTAACCGAAGGCGTTCTTGCCCTTGTCCGTGAGCTTGTCGGCGGCCTCGTAGAACTTTCCCCAGGTGGTCGGCGCGTCCAGGCCGGCCGCCTTGAACAGGTCGGTGCGGTAGTAGAGGACGCCGTTGTTGGCGGACGTCGGGACCGAGTACAGCGTGCCGTCACCGCCGCCGGCGGCCTTCAGCGACTTGACCATGTCCTCGTTGAGCTTGCCGTTCAGGGACGACTTGCCGAGGCGGGCGTCCAGCGGCTCCAGCGCGTTCTGCGCGGCGAAGCCCGCGAGCATCGCCGCACCGACACCGCCGACGTCCGGCAGACCCCCGGCCTGGATGGAGGTGTCGACCTTCGACTGGTACTCGGTGGCGGCGATCGGGACGTACTTGACGTCGATGTCCGGGTTCGCCTTCTCGAAGTCGGCGATGACCTCCTTCCAGATGTCGGTGCGGACACCACCGTTGTTGTCCCAGAAGGTGATCTCGCCCTTGCCACTGCCCTCGGCGCCCTTGTCGCCCGACGAACCGCTGCCGTCGTCACCGCAGGCGGTGGCGGTCAGCGCGAGTACGGCGCTCACGGCGACGGCGGTGACGGAGCGACGCGCTCCTCTGCTGCTCCTGCGCATGCTGCTCTTCATGATCGGCTCTCTTCTTCTGGATCCAACGAGGGTTGTGCGTGCCCAGCGGTGTTCGTGCCGAGCTTCTTCTGCGGCCCGGAGAACGTGGAGCTGCTTCGTCCCGCTGGACCAGTCGTGGTCGATCCACACGTCCCGGCCAGGACCGGAACCCGCGCCCGCTACCCGGCAGGGCCGGGACCCGGTCTCGGCAAGCGCTTGCTACGGAAGTGCGTCATTGCGGCTCCCCACAGGCTCACAGGCTCACAGGCTCACAGGCTCACAGGCGTACAACGGTGATGACGTCGATCGGTCAGACGGGTGGCGCGGTGATGCGGAACTGCGTGAACGTGCCCGCTCCGGCGTGTCCCCCGCCGTCCGGCGCGACCGCGAAGAGGCCGAGCAGAGCGCCGACCCAGCGCCAGGAGGTCGCGGCGAAGACCTGGCCGGAGGGCTCCCAGCCGCTGCCGAGGTCGTACGAGAAACGGCAGCGCGCCCCGGCGCCGGTCTCGATCCGCAGCCGGGCCCGCCCCTCGGGGGCCATCCGCGGATGAGCGGCGTCACGCTCCCGCTCGGCGACCGACTCGGCGAACCGGTGCACGAGATGGACCGTCCCGTCGGCCCCCCGTTCGAGCCCGATCCAGCTGAACGAGTCACCGAGCACGGCGAGTGCGGCCCGCGCGCCCGGCTCCTCGGCGTCGAGCCGCAGCTCGACCTCGACGGTGCAGGGGGCGCCGGGCAACCGCTGCGTGAGCACGCTGGGCAGCTTGCGCGGATCGTGCGCGTCCGGCGACCGCAGGCAGGTCAGCCGCAGTCCGTCGCCGGAGTGCTGGGTCGCCCAGCCGGCATGGGGGTCCCCCCGGTCGAGCGAAGCCGAGAGTGGGGGAGGATTGGCGGTCCACTGCCACTGCCACCCGAACCGCCCGCCGGGAAAGTCGTCGTCGGTGGCCGGCGCGGAGAGCGGCTGCCGCGGCAGATCGGGCTTCCTGTGTACGGCGACGGGGGTGCCCTCGTCGCCGATGACCGGCCAGCCGTCCTTGCCCCAGCGCATCGGCTGGAGGTGGACGACCCTCCCGTACGCGCCCTTCTGCTGGAAGTGCGCGAACCAGTGCTCGCCGGACGGCGTGGTCACCCAGCCGCCCTGGTGGGGGCCGTTGACGTCGGTGTCACCCTGCTCCAGGACGACCCTCTCCTCGTACGGTCCGAAGAATTCGCGCGAGCGGAAGGCGCCCTGCCAGCCGGTCTCGACCCCGCCCGCGGGGGCGAAGATCCAGAACCAGCCGTCGTGCCGGTACAGCTTCGGCCCTTCGAGCGTGAACCAGCCGGGGATGCGGTCGCCGTCCACGATCAGCTTGCCGTCGTCGAGCAGACCGGTGGCATCGGGCCGCATCCGGTGACCGGTGAGCCGGTTCTTGACCCCGGAGCGGGACTTCGCCCAGCCGTGCACGAGATACGCCTCGCCGCTCTCCTCGTCCCACAGGGGGCAGGCGTCGATGAGTCCCTTGCCCGCCTTGACGAGGTGCGGTGGGGTCCAAGGGCCGCGCATTTCGGGGGCGTTGACCTGGAAGATGCCGTGGTCGGGGTCGCCCCAGAAGATCCAGAACCGGTCGTCGTGGTGCCGTAGCGCCGGCGCCCAGACTCCGCAGTCGTGCCGCGGCCGCCTGAACTCGTCTGCGGGCTCCAGGCGTTGGAGGGCGTGGCCGACGAGCGTCCAGTTGACCAGGTCGCGGGAGTGCAGCAGCGGCAGGCCCGGGGCCCGGCCGAAGCTGGAGGCGGTCAGGTAGTAGTCGTCGCCGACGCGCAGGAGGTCCGGGTCGGACCAGTCGGCGTTCAGGACCGGGTTGCGGTAGGTGCCGTCACCGAGGTCGGCGGTGAAGGCGGGTGCGTTCTGGGTGCTCACGGGCTCACCGCCTTGCGGACGAGCGCCGCCGCCTCGCCCCGGTCGAGGCGGCCGTCGGCGACCACGGTGACGACCCGGCGTACGACGGTCTCCCCTGCCGGGACCGGCAGCCGCTCCTCGTGCGCGAGGGACGAGCCGACCCCGGGGTACTCACCGGTGCGCACGAACCACGGGTCGCGGCGGGTCCGGTCCGTGGCTCCGGCGAACACCAGCGTCCAGCTGTCGCCCGCGAGTGCCACCCAGCCGGCGCGAGCGCCGTGCGCCGCGTCCTCGCCCCCGGTGTCGGCCGTGAACACGGTGGGCGGCTCGGCCTCCTTGCGGGCCCGCCAGAAGAAGCCGCCGTAGGCCGCGCCGGGCCGGCCGTTGGTCGCCGGGCTGCCGATCGACAGGGGTTCGGGGGTCGTGTTGGTGAGCGAGAAGGTGAAGTCCAGCGCCCAGGCGGTGTCGGTGAGTTCGGTCGCCGCGACCGTACGCCGTTCACGCAGCAGCTCGGCTCCCGCGGCGACCCAGCGCAGCTCCTCCACGAAACCGTCCGGGTCGCGCAGCTGGAACGCGGAGTGCCGCTGGGCGCCGTGGTTGTCCAGCTCGGTCGGCCCCTGGTCGCGTACGTAGGTGCGACCGCCCCAGAAGTTGTGCCCCTCGACGTCGGGAACGGCGACACCGACGCCGAGGTGATGGAGGTGGTCGGCGGGGCTCAGCTCCGTGACAGCCGTGCCGGCCAGGGTGGTGACGGGATGGAGGTACGGACGCGGCGACAGCTTCGGCGCCAGCTCCGGCCGGGTGATGTACCGGCCGACCGGGCGGCCCGCGACGCGCAGGACCAGCGACTCGTTGTCCATCAGGTGCTCACCTCTCTCGGGAGTGCCCACGAGGCGCCCAGCTCGGAGTAGAGGGCGAGGGTGTCGGCGGCGGCCGCGACGAGTCCGTCGACTCCGGGCACGACCCGGCGGCCCTCGTCGGCCCCGGAGTCCTCGTCGGCTTCGAGGTACCAGGCGCCGTCGGGCAGCGCGACCGGGTCCGGTGCCTGCCGGATCGCCTCAACGACCTTCATGAAGGCGCCCGTCGCCTCGGGTGCGACCAGCAGCCCGGCCCGGCCTTCGAGGTGCTCGACCAGGTTCTCCAGCAGATCGGTCCTGCCGTACCTGAACTCCTGCGGGCCGTGTCCCGAGCGCTGGACGAGGACGCGGTCCTGCTTGTACCAGAAGGTGATCCGGCCGCCGGTGCCGTGCACGAGGACGTACGGCTCCTCGGGATGTTCGGCGCACAGGGTCGCGGCGACGGTGATCCGGCTGCCGCCCGTGGTGGTGACGCGGACGCAGGAGGTGTCGTCGGACTCGATGTCGTTGGCGCGCAGCAGCTCGGTCTCGATGTCGGCGACGTCCTCGGCGCGGGTGGCGCCGTCCAGCGCGAGGGCGGTGGCCACCGCGTGGGCGAGGGGGTTCGTCAGTACGCCGTCGACGACGTCGGCCCCGTTCAGCCGGCGCCGTCCCGCCCAGGGCGCCCGGCGGTAGTACGACTCGGCGCGGGCCCAGGCCCCAGCTCCGCCGATGCCGTCCACCCGGCCGATCGTGCCCTGCTCGATCAGCTCCCGGATCGCGGGCACGGCGTGCGAGCCCATCGACTGGAAGCCGATCTGGCAGACCACCCCGGCCGCCGCGACCCCGTCGGCCATGCGGCGGAACTCGGCGAACGACGGAGCCGGGGGCTTCTCCAGCAGAAGGTGTACGCCCCTCGCGGCGGCCGTCAGCGCCAGGTCGGTGTGGGTCTGGATCGGCGTGCAGATCACAGCGATCACAGCGCCGGTGGAGTCCAGCAGGTCGCCGAAGTCGGCCGACTGCCGCGGGAGTTCGCCCGGTGCGGAGAAGCCGGCCAGCTCCTCCCCGGTGAGCGGGGTCAGCTCGCAGATCCCCTCGAGACGTACCAGGCCCTTGTCCTGGAGGCGGCGGATGTTCTCCAGGTGCCAGCGGCCGTGACCGCGGGCGCCGGCGAGGACGACGGGAAGCGGAGCCGCGTGCGAAGGCAGGGACTCGGAGTGGGAGTGCATGGGCTCGGACTCGGACTCGGAAGAGAAGTAGGCGGAGGAGGCGACGGAGGGGGCAGCGGAGGAGTTCATGGGCTCCATCGAAGCCCTCCCGGCCCCGGTGGCGGCGCTCATCGGAGCCTCCCCGCTCCCGTGCCGCGCGCCACTCCACAGTCGGCCGCCGCGTTCACCGAAGCGCCGATGGCCGCCAACGGACCGCGGGCGACAGCCGCTCGGAGTGCTCGGCGCACTCCTGTCGTGCGCTGCGGCAGGGTGTGGGTTCGTCTCATCCCTTCACCGCCCCGGCGCTGAAGCCCGTGATCAGCCACTTCTGGATGAAGGCGAAGACGATCACGACGGGCACGGCCGCGATGATGCCGCCGGCCGCGAGGGCACCCAGGTCGACACTGTCGGCGCTCATCAGGCTGTTGAGGCCGACGGGGATGGTCTGCTTCTCCTGGTTGCTGAGGAACATCAGGGCGAACAGGAAGTGGTTCCAGGAGTGCACGAAGGCGAAGGAGCCGACCGCGATCAGTCCGGGCCGCAGCAGCGGCAGGACGACGACCCGGAAGGCGGTGAAGCGGTTGCAGCCGTCGACCCAGGCGGCCTCTTCCAGGGAGTACGGCACATTCCGGATGAAGCCGCTGATCAGGATCATCGACAGCGGCAGCTGGAAGACCGTCTCGGCGATGATGACACTGCCCAGCGAGTTGATCATCTGGAGTTCGGCGAAGATCTGGAACAGCGGCACGAGCAGCAGCGCGCCCGGCACGAACTGCGAGCAGAGCAGTGCCAGCATGAAGCCGCGCTTGATCCTGAAGTCGAAGCGGGCGAGGGCGTAGCCGCCGGCCAGCGCGACGAGCGTGGTCATGAAGAGCGTGGCGAGACCGACGTACACGCTGTTCTCGAAGTACGTGCCGAAGCTGCGGTCGTTCCACACCTTGTCGAAGTGCTCGAAGGTCATGGGCCAGGGCACGAGCGAGGTCGAGCCGGTCGGCCTGAGGGCGAACAGCAGGATCCAGTAGAAGGGGACGAGGGTGAAGACCAGGTAGATGCCGAGCGGGAGGTAGATCTGCCAGCGCGGGGCCTCGTCCCAGGCGCGCCTGCCCTTGCGCGGGCGCTGCGGCGGCTCGTCGGCCACCGGTGCGGGCGCGGCCGGCGCGATGGTGTCGATGTCCTTGGTGATCACTTGTCCCCACCTACTCCGAACTTGCTCAGCCGCAGATAGACCATCGAGCAGAAGAGCAGAATCACGAACGCGACGGTGGTCAGGGCCGAGGCGTAGCCGAAGTTGTGCGCGTCGACGCTGGTGTTGGCGATGTAGAGCGGGAGTGTCGTCGTCTCCCCCGCCGGACCGCCGCCGGTGAGTGTGTAGAGCAGGTCGACGTTGTTGAACTCCCACACCGCGCGCAGCAGCGTGGAGAGGATGATCGCGTCCTTGAGGTGGGGCAGTGTGATGTGCACGAACTGCCGGAAGCGGCTGGCGCCGTCGACCTCGGCGGCCTCGTACAGGTCCTTCGACACGGACTGGAGGTCGGCGAGGATGAGGATCGCGAAGAAGGGCACGCCGCGCCAGAGGTCCGCGACCACCGTCGCGGGGAAGACCGTCGAGGTGTCGGAGAGCCAGCTGGTGCCGTACTCCCCGATGCCCATGTCGGCGAGGTAACGGGTGATGCCCGTCTGGGAGTTGTAGAGGAGCACCCAGATCGCGGAGGTGAGCACACCGGAGACGGCCCAGGGCGAGAAGACCATGGCGCGGCCGAGTGAACGTCCCACGAAGGACTGGTTGACGATCAGCGCGAGCGCCAGGCCGAACAGCAGCTGGAGTCCGACCTCGACGACGACCCACTTGGCGCTGAAGACCAGCGTGTCCCAGAACTGCGGGTCCTCGGTGAAGATGCGCGTGAAATTGTCGAAGCCCGCGAAGCCGTTCCGCCACGGCTTGGTGGGGTTGAAGTTCTGCAGGCTGTAGTAGAAGACGCTGAGCATCGGGTAGGCGATGAAGCCCAGCATCAGCAGTCCCGCGGGGGCGATCAGCAGATACGGGAGCCTGCGGGGCGTCGCCGAGCCACGGCGCCGCCGGGGTGGCGCGGGCTGCTTCGCCACGGCTGCGGCTTGTGCCATGACTTTTCTCCGTTCTCGGGTGTGCGGGTCGAGCCGGTGGTACGGATCGAGCCGGTGGTACGGGCGCGCGATCTTGATGGCAAGCGCTTTCACGTACGGTGTGCGGGACTCCGGACCGCGAGGTGCGCGGCTCCGGGGCGGTACGGGTCGAGCGGGGGTGGTTCAGGTCGGGCCAGAGCGGTTCGGGTCAGCCCGCGTACGGGTCCGGCACCTTGCCCGGCCGGGCCAGGAAGGCGAAGTCGCAGCCGGTGTCGGCCTGGGTGATCTGTTCGTTGTAGAGCGCGCCGTAGCCGCGCTCGTAGCGCTCGGGCGGCGCGGTCCACCCTGCCCGGCGCCGCTCCAACTCCTCGTCGTCCACGTTGAGTCGCAGAGCGCGCGCCTCGACGTCGAGCGTGATGGTGTCGCCGGTGCGCACCAGGGCGAGCGGGCCGCCGACGTACGACTCGGGTGCCACGTGCAGCACACAGGCGCCGTAACTCGTGCCGCTCATCCGGGCGTCGGAGATCCGCACCATGTCCCGTACGCCCTGCTTCAGCAGATGGTCGGGGATCGGCAGCATCCCGTACTCGGGCATGCCCGGGCCGCCCTTGGGGCCGGCGTTGCGCAGCACCAGTACGGTGTCGGCGGTGATGCCCAGCTCCGGGTCGTTGATGGTGCGTTGCATGGTCCGGTAGTCGTCGAAGACGACGGCCGGGCCGGTGTGCTTGAGCAGGTGCGGCTCGGCGGAGATGTGCTTGATGACCGCGCCGTCGGGGCAGAGGTTGCCGCGCAGGACGGCGACGCCTCCCTCGGCGGCGACGGGGTTGTCCCGGGTGCGGATGACCTCGTCGTTGTGCACCTGCGCCGAGGCGAGCTGCTCGCGCAGGCTGTCGTGCGAGACGGTCGGCCGGTCCAGGTGCAGCAGGTCGGTGATCCGCGACAGGAACCCGGGCAGTCCGCCGGCGAAGTGGAAGTCCTCCATGAGGTACGTATGGCCGCCGGGCCGTACGTTCGCCAGGACCGGCACCGTACGGGCGATGCGGTCGAAGTCGTCGAGGGTGAGCCGGGCTCCGGCGCGTCCGGCCATGGCGATGAGGTGGATCACGGCGTTGGTGGAGCCGCCGAGTCCGAGGACGGTCGTCACGGCGTCCTCGAAGGCCTCCTGGGTGAGGATGTCGGACAGTTTGCGGTCCTGGCGGACGAGGTCGACGATCCTGAGCCCCGAGGCCGCGGCCATCCGGTCGTGCCCGGAGTCGACGGCGGGGATGCTGGAGGCGCCGGGCACGGTGACTCCGAGCGCCTCGGCGGCCGCGGTCAGCGTGGACGCCGTACCCATGGTCATGCAGTGCCCGGGCGAGCGGGCGAGACCGCTCTCCAGCTCGGTCATCTCGCAGTCGCCGATGAGCCCCGCGCGTTTGTCGTCCCAGTACTTCCACATGTCGGTGCCGGAGCCGAGGATCTCGTTGCGCCAGTGGCCCGGCAGCATGGGCCCGGCAGGCACGAAGACGGCCGGCAGGTCGACGGACGCGGCGCCCATGAGCAGCGCGGGCGTGGACTTGTCGCAGCCGCCCATGAGGACGGCCCCGTCCACCGGATACGACCTCAGCAGCTCCTCGGTCTCCATCGCGAGCATGTTGCGGTAGAGCATCGGGGTCGGCTTCTGGAAGGTCTCGCTCAGCGTCGACACCGGGAACTCCAGCGGGAAGCCGCCGGCCTGCCACACGCCCCGCTTGACCGCCTGGGCACGGTCCCGCAGGTGGACGTGGCAGGGGTTGATGTCGGACCAGGTGTTGAGGATCGCGATGACCGGCTTGCCGAGGTGTTCCTCGGGGAGGTAGCCGAGCTGACGGGTGCGGGCGCGGTGGCTGAAGGAGCGCAGCCCCGACGAGACGCCGCTGCCGTACCACTGGTGACTGCGCAACTGCCTCGGGGCATCCGGGGCCTGACCCTGGTCCGGGGCCTGACCCTCGTCCCCGGTGGTGCCGGATGCCGCTGGGTTGGCGTCGTTCATCGGATACCTCCGAGGAAACCCCGACCTTCAGGCCGGGGAGGAATCGGACTCCTGCGGAGCAGGGCAAGGAGCCGGGATGCGCCACCAGGGCGAATCGCCGTGCTCCGACCGGCAGGTTTGATCTTAACCAAATGGTTCGCTAGTTTGTGAGCGTGACCACGAACCACGTGAAGCGGGCGTTCAAGTACCGCTTCTACCCGACGGATGCGCAGGCAGCCGAGCTGTCGCGCACGTTCGGGTGCGTGCGGAAGGTCTACAACATGGCGCTCGCCGCGCGCACCGAAGCCTGGGCACGGCAGGAGCGGGTCAACTACAACCAGACGTCCGCGCTGCTGACGACCTGGAAGAAGACCGAGGAGCTGGCGTACCTGGGCGAGGTCTCCAGCGTTCCGCTCCAGCAAGCGCTGCGGCACCTGCAGGTGGCGTTCACGAACTTCTTCGGCAAGCGGGCCAAGTACCCGCGTTTCAAGTCGCGGAAGAAGTCCCGCAAGTCCGCCGAGTACACCACCAGCGGGTTCCGTTTCCGGGACGGCCGGATCACCCTGGCCAAGATGGCGGAGCCGCTCGACATCCGCTGGTCGCGGCGCCTGCCGGAAGGCGCGAGCCCGTCGACGGTGACCGTATCGCAGGACGCGGCCGGACGCTGGTTCGTTTCGATGCTGTGCGACGACCCTGCCGTGCAGCCACTCCCCGCCACCGATGCGGCGGTCGGGATCGACGTCGGCCTGACGCACCTGCTGACCCTGTCCACCGGGGAGAAGATCGCCAACCCCCGGCACGAACGCCGCGACCGTATCCGCCTCGCGTTGGCTCAGCGGCGCCTGGCGAAGAAGGCGAAGGGTGACGGCGCCAACCGGGCCAGGGCCCGCCGCAAGGTCGCCAAGGTCCACGCCCGGATCGCCGACCGCCGCCGCGACCACCTGCACAAGCTGACCACTCGTCTCGTGCGTGAGAACCAAACGCTCGTGATCGAGGACCTGACCGTCCGCAACATGGTCAAGAACCGGAGCCTCGCCCGCGCCATCAGCGACGCTGCGTGGACGGAGTTCCGGAGCATGCTGGAGTACAAAGCCGCCTGGTACGGGCGGGAAGTGATCGCGGTAGACCGCTTCTTCCCCTCCTCCAAGCTGTGCTCCCACTGCGGCACCCTCGCCGAGAGGATGCCCCTGCACGTCCGTGAGTGGACGTGCGGCTGTGGCACGACCCACGACCGGGACGTGAACGCGGCGAAGAACCTTCTGGCCGTCGGGCTGACGGCGTCTGTCTGTGGAGCCGGTGTAAGACCTCAACGGAGCACTCCGGGCGGGCAGTCGGCGACGAAGCAGAAAACCCCACGGCGCGAGCCGTAGGAATCCCCCTCGTTCACGAGGGGGAGGAAGTCAAATGGACCACCCCGCGGCGATCGCGGCGACCTCGGCGCGATCGGACTCGGGGAGTTGCTTGCTCGGCGGCCGGACCTCGCGGCGGCACAGGCCGAGCGAGGCCAGGGCCTCCTTCACGACCGTCACGTTGTTGGCGGAGGCGTTGGCCGCGCGCAGTTCCTCGAAGCGGCGGATCTGCTCCCAGACCTTCATGGCGCCCGCGTAGTCGCCGGACCTGAGCGCCTCGATCATGTTCAGCGAGACGGCCGGGGCGACATTCACGAGCCCCGAGGTGAAGCCGGTGGCGCCCGCCGAGAAGTACGAGGGCGCGTACGGTTCCGCGAGACCGGCCACCCACACGAACCGTTCGAGGCCCGCGTCCCGTGCGAACGCGGCGAAGCGGGCCGCGTCCGGCACGGCGTACTTCACACCGATGACGTTCGGGCAGGCGTCGGCCAGTTCGGCGAGCCGGGCGCCGGCGAGCACCGGGTTGCGGATGTAGGGGACGACGCCCAGCTCGGGGACGGCCGCCGCGATGGCCCGGTGGTAGTCGACCCAGCCGTCCTCCGAGACGTACGGGTGGACGGGCTGATGGACCATCACCATCTGCGCGCCGAGCTCACGCGCCTGGCGGGCGGAGGCAACTGCGGTCGGCACGTCGTGTCCGACGCCGACCAGGATCGTGGCCCGGTCCCCCGCCTCGCCGATGGTCAACTCCGTGACCGTGCGCCGCTCTTCGGGGCTCAGTGCGTAGAACTCACCGGTGTTGCCGTTGGGCGTGAGGATGCGTACGCCACCGTCGAGCACCCGGCGCAGCAGGGCCCGGTAGACCTCGTGGTCGATGGAGCCGTCCTCGGCGAACGGTGTCACGGGGATCGCCACCACGTCGGCGAGTGCGGCCCGCCCGGCATCGAACGTGGTCGTTGTCGCGGTCATTCCTGCTCACCCTTCTCCTGGGCCTCGGGGAAGGCCCGTTGCACGAACGAGGCGATGTGCGAGTGCAGGGCGCGCGCCGCGCTGTCCGAGTCGCCTTCGAGGGCGAGCCGCAGGATCTCCCGGTGCTCGGTGGCCTCGCGCTCCCAGGACGGGTTGGCGGCCCAGGCGACCGCGGAGACCAGGGCGGCCTGGTCCCGGACCTCGTCGAGCATCCGGCCGAGCAGCGGGTTGCCGCAGCGGACGTAGAGGGAGCGGTGGAACTCGCGGTTGGCGAGGGACCGCTGAGCGGTGTCGGTGGCGTTGTCGGCGCGTTCGAGCGCCTCACGCGCCGTGTCGAGGGAGGAGCCGCGCCGGACGGAGCGCCGCAGCGCCTCCGGTTCGAGCAGCAGCCGCACGTCGTACACCTCGTGCGCCATGTCCGCGTCCACCATGCGCACCGTGACGCCCTTGTACTGGTTCATCACGACGAGCCCGGTGCCGGCCAGGGTCTTGAGCGCCTCGCGCACCGGGGTCTTGGACACCCCGAACTGTGCGGCGAGTTCGGTCTCGACCAGGGCCTGCCCTGGGGTCAACTGGCCGGTGAGGATGCGGTGCTTGATCCCGTCCTGCACGAACTGCGTGCGGGAGGGGATCGGCGTGGGCACAGAGGTCATGCGCGCCTCTCGGTGTCACGGAGCCCCCAGGGGGGGGTGGGGGCTCGCGTATCTGATCTCGCGTATCGCGTCTCATATATGACGTACGAAGTACGACGCGATGAAGCTAGAAGCACCTCTGTGTTTCGTCAATGCTTCTGACAAAAGAAGTTGCCGCCCACCCGGCAGGAATCGGAGTTCAGCGGGCCCCGGCCGCCCATCCCGGGTCCCGCCCGCTCAGCCCGATCACCCGGTCCAGCAGGGGCGCGTCCTCCGGCACCGGCACCACCGGGCCGAAGATGCTGCCGCGCGCCGCCGGGTCGTCGGCCGACGGAGCCAGCATCTGGTACGCCGCCTGCAGGGCCGCCGCGTCAGGGGCGTACTCCTGCCCCGTCGCCCGGGCCAGATCCCAGCCGTGCACGACGATTTCGTCGGCGGCGACGAGGCCCGCGACCTCGCCGGGCAGTTCCACACCGCCCGCCCGGGTCTGGCCCGTCCACGCGGCCGGGTCGCGCCAGGCCTCGGCCAACTCGTCCAGCAAATAGGGCAGTTCGGTACGCCATCCAGGTGTCAGGTCCGGCAGCCGGGAAGTCGGGGCGGTGTCCGTCGTGGCCCCCAGATCCTTGCGCCCGGCGTCCCGGAAAGCAGCGGACAGGCCGACCAGATGCCCGACCAGATGGCGTACGGCGTACTCCGGACACGGTGTCGTGGCGTCCAGCTGGTCCTCGCGCACCTCGTCCGCGAGGCGCGCCACGATCAGGGCCTGCGGTCCCAGGTCAAGGGTTGTCGGGCTGATGTCAAGGGGGACAGGGTTGCTCTCGCCGTCGCTCATGCTCGGCTCCTCTCATTACAGGGTCGTCAGGCGGTAGACCGTCGGCCGTACGGAAACTCATCGCTTCCGCGCGCAAGATCATGCTCAGGAATCTGGTCAGATGTTCGAGCCACCGGGATGCTCAGGAAGGCCGGGACGACCGGTTGCCGGGGACCGCGAAGAGGAGCCACGCCATGAAGGCGATCGTCCAGGATGCCTACGGATCGGCGGACCTCCTGAAACTGCGGGAGATCGACCGTCCCGTGCCCAGCGACAACGAGGTGCTGGTCGAGATCCGCGCGGCCGGTCTCGGTCCCGAGGTGTGGCACCTCATGACCGGCCGGCCCCTCGTGGCGCGCGCCGCGCTCGGACTCCGCAAGCCCAGGAACCCGGTCAGCGGCTGGGACGGCGCCGGACGGGTCGAGGCCGTCGGAGCGAAGGTGAGCGACTTCAAGCCGGGCGACGAGGTCTTCGGCAACTGCCAGGGCTCGTTCGCCGAGTACGCGTGCGCCAAGCCCGCGAAACTCGTCCTCAAACCGGCCAACCTCACCTTCGAACAGGCCGCCGCCCTTCCGGTGTCGGGCATCACCGCCCTCCAGGCGCTGAGCGGCACGGCCCGCCCGCGCCCGGGCCAGAAGGTCCTCGTCATCGGCGCCTCCGGCGGAGTCGGCTGCTACGCCGTGCAGCTCGCCGCGATGTACGGCGCCGAGGTCACCGGCGTCTGCGGTCCCGGCGGCGCGGACTTCGTACGGGCCCAGGGCGCCGCGCACGTCCTCGACTACACCCACGGGGACATCACCGACGGCCCGCACCGCTACGACGTCATCGTCGACAACGCGGGCCTGCGGCCCCTGCCCGTTCTCCGCCGCGCCCTGGCCCCGCGCGGCACCCTCGTGATCGTCGGCGGTGAGGGCGGCACCGCCTTCCTCGGCGGCCTGAGCCGCGGCCTGAGAGCCGTCCTGCTCTCGCCGCTCGTCGGCCAGAACCTCCGCAACCTGGTCGCCGTCACCCGCCGCGAGGACCTCCAGACCCTCAAGGACCTCGCCGAGAACGGCAAGATCGTCCCGCCCGTGGACCGCACGTACCCCCTGGCCGAAGCAGCCGAAGCCGTCCGCCACCTGGAGAGGGGCCACCCCCGGGGCAAACTCGTCGTCACCGTCTGACGACACCACCCCCGGCATCACGGCGCCCTAGTAGGGCTTGGTCAGGTTTGTATTGGTGTGGGTATGTTGCGGTGGCAGGTGGGGCAGGCGCCGGTCCAGAGGGCGAGGAGTGTCTGTAGCTC
>NZ_JBEZJY010000075.1:0-30714 GCF_040651415.1 Streptomyces sp. NPDC048484 | reverse complement strand
GCCCGGTTACATTTCGAACCCGGAAGCTAAGCCTTACAGCGCCGATGGTACTGCAGGGGGGACCCTGTGGGAGAGTAGGACGCCGCCGAACAAATTTTAATAGAGCTGGTCCCTGAACTTAGGTTCAGGGACCAGCTCTTTTTTGTTGTGTGTCACTTGGAGTTCACGTTGCGCGACCAACATCAACGGCATGGGTACTGCTGCAATGCTCAGGGCCGCGGGTGTCGGAGCCGGTGACGAGGTCATCGTCCCCGCGTTCGGGAACGTCGAGGTCGCCGAGGAAGTGATCCTGGCCGGCGCGTTGCCGGTGTTCGCCGACATAGATCCGGCCACGTACTGTCTGGACGCCGCCGAGGTGGAGGCTGCTGTCGGGCCACGGACGGTCGCCCTGGTGGCCGTTCACCGCTTCGGGCGGCTCGCTGACATGCCGCGCCTGTGGGATGTCGGTCAGCGGCGCGGGCTGTTGGTGCTCGAACAGGGTGAGGCCGATGCGCCGTACGCCGAGGTCGAGGAGCGCAGGGCGCATGCGAACCTGCTCGACGGGCGGTTGAGGGGTGTACGGACACCGGAGCGGTGTGTGGGGCACACGTACCAGCAGTACATCGTGCGGGTGCCGGGGAACGGGCGGCCGGATCGGGATGCCTTCGCCCGGGCCGTGCGGGCCAAGGGCGTCGAGTGCCGGGTGCCGGTCAAGACGCCTGTGCACCGGATGCCCGCGTTCCGGCGGGACGTCTGTCTGCCGGAGACCGAGCGGGCCGCCGACGAGACACTGGCGCTGCCTGTCGACGCGTCGTTGACGAAGCGGGAGATGCAGCGGATCGTATCGGCGTGCAATGCCCTCGGTGGACTGCTCCAGCCTGCCTTCTAGTTCCTCGAACGCAGTTGGGAGCACACCGGCGTTCGGGGTATGCTCTATTTCGTTGCCAAGGGGGAGACCCCGAAAGCAACAGGCCCCTATAGCTCAGTCGGTAGAGCGTCTCCATGGTAAGGAGAAGGTCAACGGTTCGATTCCGTTTGGGGGCTCAGACAGAAAAGGCCCCCGCCCTATAGGGCGGGGGCCTTTCCTATAGGGCGGGGGCCTTTTGCGTATCCCGGGGCCGGGCGGGGGCTGCGGGATCAGTCGTTCTGCAGACCCGGGACGCGCATCGCCAGAATGGCCATGTCGTCGGACGGGGCGTCGCTCGCGAAGCGCTCCACCGCGCGCATGATGCGGGCGGCCACCGCACCGGCCGTCAGACCCGTGCAGGTGGTGAGGACGTCGGCGAGGCCGTCGTCGCCCAGCATGCGGGTGCCCTCGCGGCGTTCGGTGACGCCGTCCGTCACGCACAGCAGGACGTCTCCAGGGTCGAGCGTCACCGTCTGCTCGTACAGCTCCAGGTCGTCCATGACGCCGAGCAGCGGCTGAGGTTCGGCGGCCGGTTCCACCGTGCCGTCCTGACGGAGGCGCAGGGGAAGCGGGTGGCCGGCGCAGACCACCTTGAGGAGCGCCGAGCCGTCCTCCTGGGGCCACAACTCCCCGTACAGGAGCGTCAGGAAGCGGCTGCGGGCCCCCTCGTCGAGGATCGCGGAGTTCAGGCGCTCCAGGACCGCCGGGCCCCCGTAACCCTCGCGGGCCAGCAGGCGCAGCGCGTGCCGGGCGAGCCCGGTGACCGCGGCCGCCTCCGGTCCCGTACCGCAGACGTCGCCGATGGCGAAGCCGTAGGCGCCGTCGCGGATGGGGAAGAGGTCGTAGAAGTCGCCGCCGACCTCGTTGCCCTCGCCTGCCGCGCGGTAGATGACCTCGACCTCCACGCCGTCGATGTGGGGCAGTTCCGGGGGCAGGAGGCTGCGCTGGAGGGACTGGCTGATGGCCGTGCGCTCCGAGTACAGGCGGGCGTTGTCCAGGGCGAGAGCAGCCCTGCGGCTCAGGTCCTCGGCCAGCTCCAGGATTTCCTGGCGGAAGTGCTCGTCCGTCGGCTTGCCGAGCGTCAGCATGCCGATGACGCGGTTGCGGGCCACCAGCGGCAGTACGACGGTCTCGCCGCCGACCGCACCGGCCGTAGCCAGTGTCGTACCGATGCCGGAGCTGACCGTGGCGGGCTCGCCCAGGCCGAGGCTGCGCATGGAGGTGCGCAGGGCGGCCGTGTGGGCCGCCTCCGCCGGAGCGGCCCAGACCCGGGCGCCCGGAGTGGGGACCGGGTCCGGAGGGGCGATCTTCGACAGGAGGGCCTTGAGACCGTCGATGCGTTCCTCGTCCTCGTGGAGGACGTACGAGAGGTACGGGTCCGAGGCCTGGTCGGCGATCGTGTAGACGGCGCACCAGGTGGCCAGGGTCGGGACCGTCATCTGGGCCATCAGAGCCAGCGTCTGGTCGCGGTCCAGTGTGCCCGCGAGGAGGTCCGAGGCCTCGACGAGGAAGGACAGCGAGCCGCGGCGCAGACGCTCCAGTTCGCCCAGACGGGCCGACTCGACGGCGAGCGCGATGCGGTCGGCGGCGAACTGGAGGCGCAGGGCCTCCTCGTTCGAGTAGCGGCCCGGCGACTCGGCCGCCACGCCGAGCGAGCCGGTGAGCCGGCCTTCCACCTTGAGGGGCACCGTGACGACCGAGCGCATGCCGGTGCCACTGAGGAGCGGTACGGCCCCTGGGACGGCCGTGAGGTCCTCGTGGACGGCCGGCATGCGGGCCGAGCCGTAACGCCCGGTACCCGCCTCCACAGGGACGCGGGCGAAGCGCTGGCGGGCCGAGGGGAGGCCGGTGGAGGCGCGTACCTCCAGCTCTGTTTCGTCGTCGGTCGCCAGGAGCAGGAAGGCGGAGTCGGCGTCGAGCATGTCGCGGGCGCGCTCCACGGTGCGCTGGAGGAGTCCGTCGAGGTCGTCCGGGGCCGGGGAGCCGATGAAGATCTCGAAGGGGTCCGAGGCATGGCCCTCGGAACTGGTGGTCGTGTCCGTGGCCGAGACGCGCAAGGGGGTCTGGAGAACCGCCCGTTCATGATCGCGTACCAGGAGGCAGACCGTGGAGGGCTCGCCGCCGGTGTCGCGTACGCGCAGGTGGGAGGCGTAGACGGGTGTGACGCGGCCGTTGGCGCCGCGCAGTCCGTAGCTGCCCTCCCAGCGGGAGAGCTGGAGGGCCTCGACGATGCCGGTGCTGGTGCCGGGAGTGTGGGGCCAGGCCGCGAGGTCCGTCAGCGGTTTGCCGATGACCTGCTCGGCCGCGTAGCCGAAGAGTTCCTCCGCGTCCTCGTTCCAGGCGTTGATGGCGCCGACGCGGTCGATCTGGACGACCGCCACGCGCACGCGGCCGTCGGCGAGCGGAAGCAGGTGGGCGGGGAGCGAGGGGCCCGCGGTGCGGGTGCCCACCGCGCGCTCGGGCAGGCCCAGCTGGAACCAGACCTGCTTGTGGGTGGGCGTGTACTCGACACCCCAGCGGCTGGCCAGGGCGGCGCAGAGTTGGAGGCCGCGGCCGCCCTCGCGGTCGGGATTGCCCATGTTCTGGACGCTGCCCTGGAGTGGAATCTCACGTTCCGGGTAGTGGTCCGCCACCTCGATCCGTACGCCGTCGTCGCTGCGAAGGCACAGGACGTCCGCGGACGTGCCGGCGTGGACCACCGCGTTGGTGACCAGTTCACTGGTGAGGACCACGGCGTCGTCGACGATGTCGGCGAAGCCCCAGCCCTGGAGGGTGTCACGGACGAAGGAACGAGCGGTCGCGACGGACCGCCCGACAGGGTCGAAGCTGGCGGCCGCGCGCGCGGTGATCACAGAATTCCTTGTCCGGTCGTCGGCGGGCAGGGCTCCGTGGCCGACCCGCCCCTGCCGGGGCAGGAACTGATTCTCGGTCGGCCGGGGATCCTGGGGCGATCCCCCAGGATGCAGTCCGGTGGTCATGGTGCGGTGCCCTCCGATGCCTGCCCGCTCGTGCTCGTGCCACCGCCCAGGCCGGAACGACCGGCGCGGCTGGACAGCCGGATGCAAGGTTACTTACCTTCGCCGTCCATGCGGATGCCGGTTGCCAGTGTTTACGTCCGGAGGGTGTGCGGACCGTGTGCGAAGCTGCCGAACTGTTATGGCCTGGTTCAACCATGGTGAAACACTGGGCAAGCTCCAAGGGAAGGTCCGGGCAGGTTGAGTGCCTTCCGGCACGCGGAGCAGTAGTACCCGAGTACGCCGAGCAGTAATGGTCGACCCTTGCGGGAGGGACACAGTGGAGTCTGGCGCAGCGACGCGGGGCACTAAGACGCGCGCGAAAGGCGGACAGTCCCTGAGTAACCAGAGCAAACCGCGCAATGGCACCACAGAGGTGGACACAGCGGCCCTTAACAGGCTGCTGGCTGCCCTGGTGTCGATGCGGGACGGCAACTTCCGCAAGAGGCTCACGGTCTCCGGCGATGGCGTGATGTCCGAGATCGCGGCGGTTTTCAATGAAGTGGGCGACCGGAACCTGCAGCTGACGGGCGAGCTGTCGCGGGTGCGGCGCATGGTCGGACGTGAGGGAAAGCTCACGGAGCGGCTGGAGACGGGCGCCTGTGAGGGCTCCTGGGCCGCGGCGATCGACGCGTCCAACGCGCTCGTCGACGATCTCGTACGGCCCGTCTCTGAGGTCGGCAGGGTGCTGTCCGCGGTGGCGGAGGGCGACCTGTCGCCGCGTATGGAGCTGCGGGCACAGGCCGCCGATGGCAACGGGCATCCGCTGCGTGGCGAGTTCCTGAAGGTCGGGCGCACGGTCAACAACCTGGTCGACCAGCTGTCCACGTTCACCGACGAGGTCACGCGGGTGGCCAGTGAGGTCGGCACCGAGGGCAAGCTGGGCGGCCAGGCCCGGGTGCGCGGTATGTCCGGTTCGTGGAAGGACCTCACGGACTCGGTCAACACGATGGCGTACCGGCTGACGGCCCAGGTGCGGGACATCGCGCTGGTGACGACGGCGGTCGCCAAGGGTGACCTGTCCCGAAAGGTCACGGTTCACGTGGCCGGTGAGATGCTGGAGCTGAAGAACACCGTCAACACGATGGTGGACCAGCTGTCCTCGTTCTCCTCCGAGGTGACGCGAGTAGCGCGCGAGGTGGGCACCGAGGGTGAGCTCGGTGGGCAGGCGCAGGTGCCCGGTGTGGCCGGCGTGTGGAAGGACCTCACCGATTCGGTGAACCTCATGGCCGGCAATCTGACCGCGCAGGTGCGGGGCATCGCCCAGGTCACGACGGCGGTCGCCAACGGTGATCTGTCCCAGAAGGTGACCGTCTCCGCACGCGGTGAGGTCGCGCAGCTCGCCGAGACGATCAACCAGATGACCGAGACGCTGCGGACGTTCGCGGACGAGGTCACCCGCGTCGCCAACGAGGTCGGTGGCGAGGGGCGGCTCGGCGGGCAGGCGAACGTGCCGGGCGCGGCGGGAACGTGGAAGGACCTCACCGATTCGGTGAACACGGTCTTCCGGAATCTCACCACTCAGGTGCGGGACATCGCCGCAGTGACTACTGCGGTGGCCAACGGCGATCTGTCGCAGAAGGTCAGCGTCGAGGTCGCCGGCGAGATGCTGGAGCTGAAGAACACCGTCAACACGATGGTCGACCAGCTGTCGAGTTTCGGCGCGGAGGTCACCCGCGTGGCGCGGGAGGTCGGTGTCGAGGGTGAGCTGGGCGGTCAGGCTCAGGTGCCCGGTGCGGCCGGTACGTGGAAGGACCTCACCGACTCCGTCAACACGGCGTTCCGGAATCTCACCGGACAGGTGAGGAACATCGCCCAGGTGACGACGGCGGTGGCCAACGGCGATCTGTCGCAGAAGGTCACCGTGGACGTCTCCGGCGAGATGCTCGCACTGAAGAACACCGTCAACACGATGGTGGACCAGCTGTCGTCCTTCGCCGACCAGGTGACGCGGATGGCGCGTGACGTGGGCACGGAGGGCCGTCTGGGCGGCCAGGCGCGCGTGGACGGTGTGTCCGGTACGTGGAAGGACCTCACGGACTCCGTCAACTTCATGGCGGGGAACCTCACGTCCCAGGTACGGCAGATCGCCCAGGTGACGACGGCGGTGGCGCGCGGCGACCTCTCGCAGAAGATCGAGGTGGACGCGCATGGCGAGATCCTCGAACTGAAGAACACCATCAACACCATGGTCGACCAGCTCAGCGCGTTCGCCGAGCAGGTGACCCGGGTGGCCCGCGAGGTGGGCACGGACGGCCGGCTGGGCGGTCAGGCGCAGGTGCCGGGTGTCGCCGGTGTGTGGCGGGACCTGACCGACTCGGTGAACGGCATGGCCGGCAACCTCACCGCCCAGGTGCGCAACATCGCGCAGGTGGCAACGGCGGTGGCGCGCGGTGATCTGTCGCAGAAGATCGACGTGGACGCGCGCGGCGAGATCCTGGAGCTGAAGAACACCCTCAACACGATGGTCGACCAGCTGTCGAACTTCGCCGAGCAGGTGACCCGGGTGGCCCGCGAGGTGGGCACGGAGGGCATGCTCGGCGGTCAGGCCGAGGTGCAGGGTGTCTCCGGCACCTGGAAGGACCTCACGCAGTCCGTGAACTTCATGGCGAACAACCTGACGATCCAGGTGCGCAACATCGCCGAGGTCACGACCGCCGTCGCCAAGGGCGACCTGTCCAAGAAGATCACCGTTGACGCGAAGGGCGAGATCCTCGAACTCGTCACCACCGTCAACACGATGGTCGACCAGCTGTCGTCGTTCGCCGAGCAGGTGACGCGGGTGGCCCGCGAGGTGGGCACCGAGGGCATCCTGGGCGGTCAGGCGCACGCGTCGGGCGTCACGGGCATCTGGAAGGACCTCACCGACAACGTCAACCTGATGGCCAACAACCTGACCGTTCAGGTGCGCAACATCTCCCAGGTCGCGGCGGCTGTCGCCAACGGCGACCTGACCCGGACGGTGACGATCGAGGCGCGCGGCGAGGTCGCGCAGCTCGCCGACACCTTCAACACCATGGTGAAGACGCTGAGTTCGTTCGCCGACCAGGTCACCAAGGTGGCCCGCGAGGTGGGTACGGACGGCATCCTCGGCGGCCAGGCCCGCGTACCGGGCGTGTCCGGTACGTGGAAGGACCTCACCGAGTCCGTGAACGGCATGGCGTCCAACCTGACCGGACAGGTGCGCAACATCGCGATGGTCACCACGGCCATCGCCAAGGGCGACCTGACCAAGAAGATCGACATCGACGCGCGCGGCGAGATCCTGGAGCTGAAGACCACCATCAACACGATGGTCGACCAGCTGTCGTCGTTCGCCGAGGAGGTCACCCGGGTGGCCCGCGAGGTGGGCACCGAGGGGCAGTTGGGTGGCCAGGCACGTGTACGTGACGTCGACGGCACCTGGCGCGACCTCACCGAGTCGGTGAACGAGATGGCCGGGAACCTGACCCGGCAGGTACGTGCCATCGCGCGCGTGGCGACCGCCGTGACCCGCGGTGACCTCAACCTGAAGATCGACGTGGACGCCTCCGGGGAGATCCAGGAACTTCAGGACTACATCAACAAGATGATCGCGAATCTCCGCGACACCACCATCGCCAACAAGGAGCAGGACTGGCTGAAGGGCAACCTCGCCCGGATCTCCGGTCTGATGCAGGGCCGCCGCGACCTCGCCGACGTGGCCTCGCTCATCATGAGCGAGCTGACTCCGGTGGTCTCGGCGCAGCACGGCGCGTTCTTCCTGGCGATGCCGCTGGACGACGGCAAGCATGTGGGCGCCGCGCAGGACGATTCGTACGAACTGCGCATGCTCGGGTCGTACGGCTATTCGATGGGTTCCATGCCGACGTCGTTCCGGCCCGGTGAGACGCTGATCGGGACGGCGGCCAAGGAGCAGCGCACGATTCTCGTGGAGAACGTGCCGCCGGGGTATCTGAAGATCGCCTCCGGGCTCGGTGAGGCTCCTCCGGCGCATGTCATCGTGCTGCCGGTGCTCTTCGAGACGACCGTCCTCGGTGTGATCGAACTGGCGTCGTTCCACTCGTTCACGCAGATCCAGAAGGACTTCCTCAGCCAGATCGCCGAGATGATCGCGACGAGCGTCAACACCATCGCGGTCAACACCAAGACCGAGGTGCTGCTCAAGCAGTCGCAGGAGCTGACCGAGCAGCTCCGGGAGCGGTCGGCGGAGCTGGAGAACCGGCAGAAGGCGCTCCAGGAGTCCAACGCCGAACTGGAGGAGAAGGCCGAGCTGCTGGCCCGGCAGAACCGCGACATCGAGGTCAAGAACACCGAGATCGAGGACGCGCGGCAGGTCCTGGAGGAGCGCGCCGAGCAACTCGCGGTCTCCATGCGCTACAAGAGCGAGTTCCTGGCCAACATGTCGCACGAGCTGCGTACGCCGCTCAACTCGCTGCTGATCCTCGCCAAGCTGCTCGCGGACAACGCGGACTCCAATCTCACCCCGAAGCAGGTCGAGTTCGCCGAGACGATCCACGGGGCGGGTTCCGACCTGCTCCAGCTGATCAACGACATCCTCGACCTGTCGAAGGTCGAGGCGGGCAAGATGGACGTGTCGCCGACACGTATCGCCCTGGTGCAACTGGTCGACTACGTAGAGGCCACTTTCCGTCCGCTGACGGCGGAGAAGGGCCTCGATTTCTCCGTACGGGTGTCGCCGGAGCTGCCGGCCACGCTGCACACGGACGAACAGCGGCTTCTCCAGGTGCTGCGCAACCTGCTCTCCAACGCGGTGAAGTTCACCGACTCCGGAGCGGTCGAACTGGTCATCCGGCCCGCGGGCGCGGAGGTTCCGGTCGCCATCCGCGAGCAACTGCTGGAGGCGGGCTCGCTGCGGGACGCGGACGCCGATCTGATCGCGTTCTCCGTCACCGACACGGGCATCGGCATCGCGGCGAGCAAGATGCGGGTGATCTTCGAGGCCTTCAAGCAGGCGGACGGTACGACGAGCCGCAAGTACGGCGGTACGGGACTGGGTCTGTCCATCTCGCGGGAGATCGCGCGGCTGCTGGGCGGCGAGATCCACGCGCAGAGCGAGCCGGGACGCGGCTCGACGTTCACGCTGTATCTGCCGCTGCACCCGAGCGAGCTTCCGCCGCAGGGCTACCCGCAGCTCTCCCCGCCCCTGGAGAACGGGACGCTGCCGGCGGGCTCGGACGACGAGGCCGAGGCCCGGGTGGAGACACCGGTGGAGGTCAAGTCGTACCAGGAGACCCAGAGCGGGGCCGCCGCGCTCTTCAGGCGGCGTCGCAGGGCGGTGCCCGCGGTCGAGCAGCGGCTGGCACTGCCAGGGCCCCAGACGCGGGCTCCGGAGGCCTGGGACACGGGCGGCGAGGAGGTGGCCGCGCGACCGCGCCCCGTCTTCCGCTTCGACGGCGAGAAGGTGCTGATCGTCGACGACGACATCCGCAACGTGTTCGCGCTCACCAGCGTTCTGGAGCAGCACGGGTTGTCGGTGCTGTACGCCGAGAACGGCCGCGAGGGCATCGAAGTCCTGGAGCAGCACGACGACGTCACGGTCGTCCTGATGGACATCATGATGCCGGAGATGGACGGATACGCGACCACCACGGCGATCCGCAGGATGCCCCAGTTCGCCGGTCTGCCGATCATCGCGCTCACCGCGAAGGCGATGAAGGGCGACCGGGAGAAGGCCATCGAGTCGGGTGCCTCCGACTATGTGACGAAGCCGGTCGATCCCGATCACCTGCTCTCGGTGATGGAGCAATGGATGCGCGGCGAGTGAGCGGAGTGCGGGGTTTGACCAAGCGGCAGATGATGAGTGAGTGTGGGGGTTTGATCGCGTGCACGGGGCGGTCGGGTGGCAGGTCGGCATGCCGGATTGCTGACTGACCGTGCTCGGAGCTGTGTAGAAACCCGGGATTCGGGGAACCTTCTGGTCTCCCGCTACGTTTCTGCTTCGTGCACAGTGACATCGCGGTGACAGGGTGTGGCGACGGGCGGGGTGCGGCTACCATGACCGGCACAAGGACGGGCGGCGCTCAGAAGCCGTCCCCTGGGGCGGCACCCGGTGCACTGCCGGGACGAGGAGGGCGGGCCATGGTGCAGAAGGCCAAGATCCTCCTGGTCGATGACCGGCCGGAGAATCTGCTGGCGCTGGAGGCCATCCTCTCTGCGCTCGATCAGACACTGGTTCGGGCATCTTCCGGGGAGGAAGCGCTCAAAGCACTGCTCACGGACGACTTCGCGGTCATTCTGCTGGACGTCCAGATGCCGGGCATGGACGGTTTCGAAACCGCCGCGCACATCAAGAGGCGAGAACGAACCCGGGACATCCCGATCATCTTCCTCACGGCGATCAATCACGGCCCGCACCACACCTTCCGGGGATACGCGGCGGGTGCGGTGGACTACATCTCCAAGCCGTTCGATCCGTGGGTGCTGCGTGCGAAGGTCTCGGTCTTCGTCGAGCTCTACATGAAGAACTGCCAACTCCGGGAGCAGGCGGCGCTGCTGCGGCTCCAGCTGGAGGGCGGTGGCGGCAGGGCGGCCCTCGGCGATGCCAAGGAGCCGGCCGGACTGCTCGCCGAACTCTCCGCGCGCCTCGCGGCCGTCGAGGAACAGGCCGAGGCTCTCTCCAAACAGCTGGACGACGATTCGGCGGACGCGGCGGCGGTGGCGACCGCGGCCCATCTCGAACGCAAACTCACGGGGTTGCGGCGCGCGCTCGACGCCCTGGAACCGGGCACCGGGAGCGGGGCAGCCTCGCTGCCCTCTCAGAACTGAGCCCGGGTTCGGACGCGCTGTCCGGCACAGACTCCAGGGCGCGGAGCACAGGGTCCAGGGCTCGGAACCGCGTCCGGGACCCGGCTGAGCCCCGGCGTGATGCCGGCCCAGGCGCCTTGTGCGGCTTGCGGGTTGGTGGGGCGGGCCGCGTTGTTCCCGTGCCCCTCATGGTGCTCGTATCCCGGCGCTCGTAGTGGGCGACGTGGGCGACTTCAGCCGAACGGCGTTGCTCCGGGCCGGGTTTGGCGACGCGACGGCGTCAGTCCGGCCTCCTGGATGGGCGACACGAACGGGTGAAGCAGTAGGCACACGTGTACGCAGTGGTCTCCACCGGTAACCTCACATCCATGGCCTCACGTCAGCCCGCAGCCAAGAAGTCGCCCGCGAAGAAGGCGGCCGCTCCGACGAAGGCTGTGGCGAAGAAGGCCGCCGCGAAGAAAGCCCCCGCGAAAAAGGCGCCTGCGAAGAAAGCCGCAGCCAGGAAGGCCGCGCCCCCGAAGCCGGCACCCAGCCCGACCGGAGGCGTGTACAGGCTCGTACGCGCCCTCTGGCTGGGAGTCGCGCACGCCGTCGGCGCGGTGTTCCGCGGCATAGGGCGCGGTGCGAAGGGACTCGATCCGGCGCACCGCAAGGACGGCCTCGCACTGCTGCTGATCGGTCTCACGCTGATCACCGCCGCAGGGACCTGGTCCAACCTCCGCGGCCCGGTGGGCGACCTCGTCGAGATGCTGGTGACCGGTGCCTTCGGCCGTCTCGACCTGCTCGTGCCGATACTGCTGGCGGTCATCGCCGCCCGGCTCATCCGGCACCCCGAGAAGCCCGACGCCAACGGGCGCATCGTCATCGGCCTGTCCGCGCTCGCCATCGGTGTGCTCGGCCAGGTCCACATCGCCTGCGGGGCGCCCGCGCGAAGCGCCGGCATGCAGGCGATAAGAGACGCGGGCGGGCTCATGGGCTGGGGCGTGGCGACCCCGCTGACGTACACGATGGGTGACGTTCTGGCTGTGCCGCTCCTCGTGCTGCTCACGGTGTTCGGGCTGCTCGTGGTCACCGCGACGCCCGTCAACGCGATTCCGCATCGGCTGCGGCTGCTGGGCGTCCGGCTGGGCGTCCTGCAGCCGCGGGCGACGGACGACGCCTTCGGCGACGATGCCTTCGGCGAGGACGACGAGCGTTACGACGAGCAGTGGCGCGAAGCGCTGCCCGCGAGCCCCCGGCGGCGCCGGCCGCAGCCCGAGACGTACGACCCGGACGACGCCGAGCAGGAGGCGCTTTCCGAGCGCCGGAGCCGCCGCAGGCGCCCCGCCGTGCAGCAGCCCGCGCTGGACCGGCCCCTGGACGCGGTCGACGTGGCCGCTGCCGCCGCCGCGGCACTCGACGGCGCCGTGCTGCACGGGATGCCGCCCTCGCCGCTGGTGGCCGACCTGACGCAGGGCGTCGGCACGGACCGCGGCGAGCGCGAGGAGTCGGGCCGGAGCGAGGAGTCGGCGCCGGTGCCCGGCGCGCGTGCCAAGGGCGCCAGGCCCAAGCAGGAGATGCTGAAGGCCGAAGTCGCCGACCTGACCAAACCCGCTCCCGACGCGCCCCGGGAGCTCCCGTCAAGGGCCGAGCAGCTTCAGCTCTCCGGCGACATCACGTACGCGCTGCCGTCGCTCGACCTTCTGGAGCGCGGCGGCCCCGGCAAGACGCGCAGCGCCGCCAACGACGCCATCGTCGCGTCGCTCACCACTGTCTTCACCGAGTTCAAGGTCGACGCGTCCGTCACCGGCTTCACCCGCGGTCCGACGGTCACGCGGTACGAGGTCGAGCTCGGCCCCGCCGTGAAGGTCGAGCGGATCACAGCGCTCGCCAAGAACATCGCGTACGCCGTCGCCAGCCCGGACGTGCGGATCATCAGCCCGATCCCCGGCAAGTCCGCGGTCGGTATCGAGATCCCCAACAGCGACCGGGAGATGGTCAACCTCGGCGACGTACTCCGCCTCGCGGCCGCCGCCGAGGATGAGCACCCGATGCTCGTCGCGCTCGGAAAGAACGTCGAGGGCGGCTACGAGATGGCCAATCTCACGAAGATGCCGCACCTCCTGGTGGCCGGAGCGACCGGCTCCGGAAAGTCCTCGTGCATCAACTGCCTGATCACGTCGGTCATGGTGCGGGCGACCCCCGAGGACGTGCGCATGGTCCTGGTCGACCCCAAGCGCGTCGAGCTGACCGCGTACGAGGGCATCCCGCACCTGATCACGCCCATCATCACCAACCCGAAGCGGGCCGCCGAGGCGCTGCAGTGGGTCGTACGGGAGATGGATCTGCGGTACGACGACCTGGCGGCCTTCGGGTACCGGCACATCGACGACTTCAACGACGCCATAAGGAAGGGCAAGGTCAAGCTGCCCGAGGGAAGCGAACGGGAGCTGTCCCCGTACCCGTACCTGCTGGTGATCGTGGACGAACTCGCGGACCTGATGATGGTCGCTCCGAGGGACGTGGAGGACGCCATCGTGCGCATCACGCAGCTCGCGCGCGCGGCCGGCATCCACCTGGTGCTTGCCACGCAGCGGCCGTCGGTCGACGTCGTCACCGGTCTGATCAAGGCGAACGTGCCGTCCCGGCTCGCCTTCGCCACCTCCTCGCTCGCCGACAGCCGGGTCATCCTCGACCAGCCCGGCGCCGAGAAGCTGATCGGCAAGGGTGACGGGCTCTTCCTGCCGATGGGGGCGAGCAAGCCCACCCGTATGCAGGGCGCCTTCGTCACCGAGGACGAGGTCGCCGCCGTGGTGCAGCACTGCAAGGACCAGATGGCGCCGGTCTTCCGGGACGACGTCACCGTGGGAACCAAGCAGAAGAAGGAGATCGACGACGACATCGGCGACGATCTCGACCTGCTGTGCCAGGCCGCCGAGCTGGTCGTCTCCACGCAGTTCGGGTCGACCTCGATGCTCCAGCGCAAGCTGCGCGTGGGCTTCGCCAAGGCCGGGCGGCTCATGGACCTCATGGAGTCCCGCAACATCGTCGGGCCCAGTGAGGGTTCCAAGGCGCGTGATGTTCTTGTGAAAGCTGATGAGCTGGACGGAGTGCTCGCGGTGATCCGTGGGGAGGCTCAACCGTAGGGAAGCACGGCGGACCGCTTCCTTCCACGAGAGCGGACCGTCTCCTTCCACGAGAGCGGACCGCTTCCGTTCTCAAGGTGGTCGGGCCCGGATGTTTGGGTCGGGCCATCGGGGTGATCCGAACGTGACTCACCCGTAAGGAAACAGTGAGCAACCGTTTCCTTGTGTCGCACGTCAAGTTGAGGGAAGGGACACGTACATATCCCGGCATCAGGATGACCGGCCATTCTGATGGCGTACAAAGTCCTACCGCCCGGTTGCCCCACCCTTTCGCACCCCCCCTAGACTGAACCCCCAGCACAGGTGGCTTAACGCTCGAAAGGCGCCCCCGTGTCCATCGGCAACTCCCCTGACGACAACTCCTCCGACGACAATTCCCCCCAGGACGAGCGTTCCTCCGTGGAGGACGAACGGCCTTCGGTCGGCCGCGCTCTGCAGCAGGCGCGTATCGCGGCGGGGCTGACCGTCGACGACGTCAGTAACGCCACCCGGGTCCGTATGGCCATCGTGCACGCGATCGAGCAGGACGACTTCGGCCCCTGTGGCGGCGACGTCTACGCGCGCGGTCACATCAGGACGCTCGCCCGCGCCGTCGAACTGGACCCGGCCTCGCTGCTCAAGGCCTATGACGCCGAGCACGGCGGGCGGCCGGAGCCGACCCCGGCGGCACCCATGTTCGAGGCGGAGCGGATCCGTCCCGAGCGCCGGGGCCCCAACTGGACCGCGGCCATGGTCGCCGCGATCGTCGCGGTGATCGGCTTCGTCGGATTCACGCTGTTCAGCGGCGGCGACGGCGACGGCAGGAAGACGCAGGTCGCCGAGGGATCCACAGCCACCGCCAGCAAACCGGCCAAGACCAAGCCGACACCGGCCAAGCCGGACGCCCCGAAGACCGACCCGTCCGACAGCGCCATCGCGGCCGCACCGCAGGACAAGGTCACCGTCCAGGTCAGTGCCCCGGACGGCCGCAGCTGGATCTCGGCCAAGGACCACAACGGACGGCTGCTCTTCGACGGCCTGCTGGAGCAGGGCGCCTCCAAGACCTTCCAGGACAACGAGAAGGTCGATCTCGTCCTCGGTGACGCGGGCGCCATCCAGCTCTACGTGAACGGCAAGAAGATCGACGACGAGTTCCAGTCGGGCCAGGTGGAACGTTTGACGTACACGAAGGGCGACCCCGAGGTCGGCTGAGCCGGGCGGCTTCACCGACGGCGGGGCGGCTTCGCCCGCACCCGTCGGGGGGCACGCCTTCACACACTCGCCCGGCCTTTCGGGCACTCGGGAACGGGGTTGGCCAAGATCGGCCAACCCCGTCGACGTGGGCTGTCAGTGGGACGAAGTACTCTTGAGCCCATGCCTGAACGCCGTACCGTCGCACTCGTCACTCTTGGCTGCGCCCGTAACGAGGTGGACTCGGAGGAGCTCGCAGGCCGCTTGGAGGCGGACGGCTGGCACCTCGTGGAGGACGCTGAGAACGCGGACGTCGCCGTCGTCAACACCTGTGGCTTCGTCGAGGCAGCCAAGAAGGACTCCGTCGACGCCCTCCTGGAAGCCAACGACCTCAAGGGGCAAGGCAGAACCCAGGCGGTGGTGGCCGTCGGCTGCATGGCCGAGCGGTACGGCAAGGAGCTGGCCGAGGCCCTGCCCGAGGCCGACGGCGTGCTCGGCTTCGACGACTACGCCGACATCTCCGACCGGCTCCAGACCATCCTGAACGGCGGGATCCACGCCGCCCACACCCCGCGCGACCGGCGCAAGCTGCTGCCGATCAGCCCCGCCGAGCGACAGGACGCCGGAGCGGAGGTCGCCCTTCCGGGACACGGCCCCGTCGATCTTCCCGAAGGACTCGCTCCGGACTCGGGCCCCCGAGCGCCGCTGCGCCGGCGGCGGGACGGCTCCCCGGTGGCCTCGGTGAAGCTCGCCTCCGGCTGCGACCGGCGCTGCTCCTTCTGCGCCATCCCGTCCTTCCGCGGCTCCTTCATCTCGCGGCGCCCCAGTGACGTACTGGGGGAGACGCGCTGGCTCGCCGAGCAGGGCGTGAAGGAGATCATGCTGGTCTCCGAGAACAACACGTCGTACGGCAAGGACCTCGGCGACATCCGCCTTCTGGAGACGCTGCTGCCGGAGCTCGCCGACGTCGACGGCATCGAGCGGGTGCGGGTCAGCTATCTGCAGCCCGCCGAGATGCGGCCGGGGCTCATCGACGTGCTGACCTCCACACCGAAGATCGCCCCCTACTTCGACCTGTCCTTCCAGCACTCCGCACCCGGGGTGCTGCGCGCGATGAGGCGATTCGGGAACACCGACCAGTTCCTGGAGCTCCTCGACACGATCCGCTCCAAGGCCCCGCAGGCCGGAGTCCGGTCCAACTTCATCGTGGGCTTCCCCGGTGAGAGCGCGGACGACCTGGCGGAGCTGGAGCGCTTCCTGACCAACGCGCGCCTGGACGCCATCGGAGTCTTCGGATACTCCGACGAGGACGGCACCGAAGCGGCGACGTACGAGAACAAGCTGGACGAGGACGTCGTCGCCGAGCGCCTCGCGCGGGTGTCCCGGCTCGCCGAGGAACTGGTCTCGCAGCGGGCGGAGGAGCGCGTCAGCGAGACCCTGCAGGTGCTGGTCGAGTCCACGGGCTCGGCCGCCGAGGACGAGGCCGCGTACGGCCGTGCCGCGCACCAGGCGCCCGAGACCGACGGCCAGGTGCTGTTCACGAGCAGCGAAGGACTGACTGTCGGCCGTATGGTCGAGGCGAAGGTGGTCGGTACGGAAGGTGTCGACCTGGTGGCCGAGCCGCTCCTGGGCTCGCTCGGGTGTACTGAGGAGGCAGCCAGATGACCGGAGTCCCGGCATCCGCGGCGGGCGGCCCCGGTGCGCCCGGTACACGCGGTGCTGCCGGAGCTCCCGGCACGAGAACCTCCGGAGCGGGAACCTCCGGTACAGGCGCGGGAATCTCGGGAACTGGCACGGGAACCTCCGGCACGGGCGTTTCCGGCGCCCAGGGGCCGAAGACGCCACTCGGCGGCGGGAAGCTGGGCGCCGCGGCCGTCAACCAGGCCAGCCTGTGGAACGTCGCCAATCTGCTCACCATGCTCCGGCTCGTGCTCGTGCCGGGATTCGTGGCGCTGATGCTGGCCGACGGCGGTTATGACCCGGTGTGGCGGGCCTGGGCCTGGGCCGCCTTCGCCGTCGCCATGATCACGGACATCTTCGACGGCCATCTGGCCCGCACGTACAACCTCGTCACCGACTTCGGGAAGATTGCCGATCCGATCGCCGACAAGGCGATCATGGGAGCGGCGCTCATCTGTCTCTCCTGGCTCGGTGATCTGCCCTGGTGGGTGACGGGAGTGATCCTCGGGCGTGAACTCGGGATCACCTTCCTGCGCTTCCTGGTGATCCGGTACGGCGTGATCCCCGCCAGCCGCGGCGGCAAACTGAAGACGCTCGCGCAGGGCGTGGCCGTCGGGATGTACGTCCTGGCGCTGACGGGGCCGCTGGCGACCCTGCGGTTCTGGGTGATGGCTGTGGCGGTCGCCCTCACCGTCGTCACCGGGGCCGACTATGTGAGACAGGCCATTGTGCTGCGGCGCCAGGGACTGGCTGCGAGAAAGGCCACCGCCGAGGAGGCGGAAGCGTGACGTCCACGGCCGCCGAAGTGTTGCGACTACTCACAGTGAGGGGAGAAACCCTCGCTGTCGCCGAGTCGCTGACCGGCGGTCTGGTGGCCGCGGAGCTCGCGGCGGTGCCGGGGGCCTCGCAAGCCTTCCGTGGCTCCGTGACCGCGTACGCCACCGATCTCAAGCGCGATGTGCTGGGAGTCGACGCCACTCTGCTGGATCAGCGCGGAGCGGTGGATCCGCAGGTCGCGACAGAGATGGCGGCCGGCGCGCGCAGGGTGCTCGGCGCGGACTGGGGGATCTCGACCACCGGAGTCGCGGGGCCGGAGTCCCAGGACGGGCAGCCGGTCGGCACGGTTTTCGTCGCCGTGGACGGGCCCTCCGGGGCGACGAATGGAAACGTTCTTGGCGGGAAAGTGGCGGCGCTGCGGTTGAACGGCTCCCGGACGGAAATCCGTATGGAGAGTGTACGGAGCGTGCTCGCACTGCTTCTGGAACGGCTAGTGGGCGAACACACTGGGAATGAGCGGACACAGGATACGGAACAGAACGGGGGGTTTTGATGTTTGCAGCCCTGAGTGAACACGACATCGCTCCCCGCACGGCCGCGGCGCAAGGCGGTACGGTGGGGCGAGAAGGATGCGGCTACGCGGACCGAGGAGGGAGCCACCGATGATTCTGCTCCGTCGCCTGCTTGGTGACGTGCTGCGTCGGCAGCGCCAGCGCCAGGGCCGTACTCTGCGCGAAGTCTCCTCGTCCGCCCGAGTTTCACTCGGCTATCTCTCCGAGGTGGAGCGGGGGCAGAAGGAGGCTTCCTCTGAACTGCTCTCTGCGATCTGCGACGCGCTGGACGTACGGATGTCCGAGCTCATGAGGGAAGTGAGCGACGATCTCGCACTGGCCGAACTGGCCCAGTCGGCAGCGGCTACCCAGCCTGTACCCGCACCGGTACGCCCGATGCTCAACTCTGTCTCGGTGAGCGGTGTGCCGCCGGAACGGGTGACCATCAAGGCGCCTGCGGAGGCGGTGGACGTCGTCGCCGCCTGACGGCTCACGGGCTCGCGCCCATGAGCTGAGAAGAACTGTGTGAGGGCCCCGGCCGGGGCTTCCCCAGGGAGATCGAAGACCTGGAGGAGTGTGGTCGGGGTTTTTGCGTGGGTGGGGGCACGTTCTTGAGGCGCTTGAGGCGCTCGGGGTGTGGGTCGGGGGTCCTGATCATCGGCTCCAGCTTCGGGTGCGAGGTCGTGTCGCGGTCTTGTCGCGTTTGCCGGTAATGCTCCGGGCGGCCATGGTGGAGGAGCGGGGGGCAAGGCCGGGGGCGCTGCTGACCGGAGGAATTCGATGTACGTCGTGAAGAGCCCGTTGTCGGATGCTGATCTGAAGACCGTGGCCGACGCGCTGCAAGGCGCACTCGTCGATCTGGTGGATCTGTCACTCGTGGCGAAGCAGATCCATTGGAACGTGGTCGGGCCGCGTTTCCGGTCCGTCCACCTCCAGCTCGACGAGGTCGTCGACTCCGCCCGCCTGCACTCGGACAGCGTGGCGGAGCGTGGCTCCGCACTCGGTGTCTCCCCGGACGGGCGTGCCGCGACCGTCGCGAGCAGCAGCGGTATCGGCGCCGTACCGAACGGGTGGGTGAAGGACGTCGACGCCGTGGCTGCTCTTGTCGACGCGCTCGGAGCCGTGATCGTGCGAATGCGGGAGCGGGTGGGGGCGACGGAGACGGCTGACCCGGTGAGTCAGGACCTTCTCATCGGGATCACCGCTGATCTTGAGAAGCATCACTGGATGTTCCAGGCGGAGAACGCGGGCAACGGGTAACGGGTGGTGGCGGCCGGATGCCGGGTGGTGGTGGTGCGTTCGGGGTCCGCCTCGGCGCCGGACTCGGCTGCTGCTTCCACTCCGGTGCCTTCGTCGATCCTGGCTCGGGGCGCGCCACGGTGGGATGCGAGCCGTTGGTGCGCCCGGTGTGCTCCTGTAGGGCCGGTGCGCCCTGTCGATGGAGGAACGCGGCGGTCTAGCGTCGGGCTGGAGGCGGTGCCATGACGGGGCGGATGGGACGAATAGGCAGGTGGGGGCTTGCCCTGGGTGCCGGAGCGCTGTGGTGGTGGGCGGTGATACGGCTGGCGTTCGCTGCCGACACCGGTGTGCTGGAAGGCGCCGTGGCGGCCGGCGGGTGGGGGCTGAGCCTGCTACCGGTGCACTGTGTTCCCAAGGCGCGGGCCGTGGGGGCGGCCGGGTCGGACCAGTGGGTGCGGCGGGTCTCGGAGGTGTGGCGAAGGAGACGAGGACCGCTCTTGGGGCGGGGGCAATCGTTCTGAGGACCGTTCTGAGGGCAGCCCGGGGCGTGGGATGCGTGTGGGATGCGGAGCGACCTCCGGTGTGAGTGGGCCTGCGTGGCACTTGCCGATGCGCGTCCCGGCGCTACCAGGGCATCGCCACACCCCCGTTGGGGCGGAGGATCTGGCCCGTCATGAACGCCGAGGCGTCGGAGGCGAGGTAGAGGACCGCGTGCGCGATGTCCTCGGGCTCGCCGACTCGGCCCAGCGGTGACCTCCGCGCCATGAACGTCTCCGTCCGCGCCTGGGCCTCGCCGTCGTGCCGGTCGGTCATCGGCGTGCGGATCCAGCCCGGCGCGACCGCGTTGACGCGGATGCCGTGCGGGCCCATCTCGGTCGCCAGGGTCTTCGTCAACTGGACGACCGCTGCTTTCGCGGCTCCGTAACAGAGCAGCCCCGGCCCGCCGGTGTCGACGGCTCCCGAGGCCATGGTGATGATGCTGCCGGGGGTGTCGGAGGCCAGCATCGAGCGGGCCGCCTCCTGGCAGGCGTACAGGACGCCCTTGAAGTTGACCCCCAGTACCCGGTCGAGGTCCTCGTCCCGGGTTTCCAGGACGGGACTGCTGTGCATGATGCCGGCGACGGCGGCCATGACGTCCAGGCGCGCGCAGGTTCTGACCGCCTCGCCGAGCCGGACCCGGTCGGTGACGTCGAGGGTGTGGGCCTGGGCCGTACCGCCCTTGTCCTTGATCAGGGCGGTCGTCTCGTCGAGGCCTTGGGTATCGCGGTCCGCGCAGTGCACGGTCGCACCCGCTTCCGCGAGCAGCACGGCACAGGCGCGGCCTATGCCGCTGGCCGCGCCGGTGACGAATGCGATGCGTCCGGTGAGGTTGTACGCCGTGACGGGCATGAAGGGACCGTACGAGGACTTCTGACGGTCCGTCAATTAGTTGTGCGGGGTGAGGGTCGGAGATCGAGGCTGGGGCGCTGGCGGGATCGTTGGTCGTCCTGGGGTTCGGTTCGTCGGCGGGCGTGGGTTCCGGTGGTCGTCACCGGGCGCGGCCGGGCCGCGGGTCCTGACTGGGCCGTAGGTCCTGGCTGGACCCTGGGGACGGGCCGGATTGTGGGGCGGGGCCCGGCTGGCAGGTCGGACACCAGTACGTGGGGCGCTCGCGGGAGCCGTCGCCCTGGTTCGACACGCGGATCGCGGTGCCGCAGCGCAGGCAGGGACGGGACGCGCGGCCGTACACGAACAGGTTCTGGTCGCGACGGCCGGTCGTGATGCGGGTGGGGCGCTCGCGGTTGGCTTCCAGGAGTTTCTTGGCGAGCGTCGGCAGGTGGGCGGCGTACTCGGTGGAGAGCCGGCCGACGGGGAGCCATGGGGTGACGCGGAGCAGGAAGCAGAGCTCGCTCTTGTAGACGTTGCCGATGCCGGCGAGATTGCGCTGGTCGAGGAGGGCTTCGCCGAGGGCCCGGTCCGGGTCGCGTCGGAGGTTCGCCAGGGCCTTGCCGGGATCCCAGTCGGGGCCCAGGAGGTCGGGGCCGAGATGGCCTACCGCGCGGTCCTCGTCGGCGGTGCGGAGCAGTTCCAGGACGGGGAGCCGGTAACCGACGGCCGTGCGCTCCTCGGTGCCGAGAATCGCGCGGATCTGGTGACCGGGGCCGCCTCTCCAGCGCTCGCCGGGGGCGTAGATCTTCCAGGAGCCGTCCATGCGCAGATGCGAGTGCAGGGTCAGGCCGCCCTCGATGCGGGTGAGTAGGTGTTTCCCGCGCGGGGTGACGTCCAGGACGGTGCGTCCGGTGAGGTCGGCCAGGGCGTACTTGGGGACCCGGAGGTCGGATCGGGTGAGCACGTGGCCCGAGAGGGCGTTGTGCAGGCGCCGGGTGGCCTGCCAGACGGTGTCTCCTTCGGGCATGGGATCCAGGGTGGCACGGGGTGGGTGGGAGCGTCCTGCGGGTGGGGCGGTGCTCCCGGGGTGGGTTGGGGTGGGCTTGGGCCGGGCAGGCGGTCAGGCGGCCGGGGGATGTACGGGCCGGTGGGCGGGCGCTCCTACGCGCGCAGGCGCAACCCGCGCGGGGTCGCGTGGAAACCGGCTCCTTCCAGGAGGGTGCCGAACTCGGACGTCAGCGCTGACGCGCCGTTGACCCGTTCCACGGTGACCGTGCCGAGGGAACCCGCGCGGGCGGCCGCCGCCAGCGCTTCGGCCGCCGTACGCAGGCCTATGTCGTGCAAGGGCGTCTCATCCGGTGCGGAGGGCCAGGCCAGGAGCGTCTTGCCGCCGCGCTCCATGTAGAGGGTCAGCTCGCCGTCCACCAGTACGACCAGGGAGCCTGCCTTGCGGCCTGGTTTGTGGCCCGCGCCGGTCGGGGGCTCGGGCCAGGCAAGGGCCGCGCCGTAGGCGTTCGCGGGATCGGCGGCGGCCAGCACGATGGCGCGGTTCGCACTGCTCGCACGGGTGCGGGAGGCAGGGCCTCCGGAGAACGCCTGCGGAGCCGAACGAGGTGAGCCGGCGAAAGGGGACGCGTAACCCCGTCCTTCGGAGCCGGGCGCCGAGATGCCGGCATCGGTATCGGCATCGGTATCGACATCGGAGGGCCATCCGGTACCGCCGCCCAGGGAGTACGGGTCGTTGTCCGGCCTCAGGGTCTTGGCGGACGGGAAGCCCGCGTCGCTGTCGACGTCGACAGCGAAGGGGTCCGGGTGACCGGCTGGGCCGTCCAAGGGGCTCGGTGCTCCCGCGCCCGAGTGGCCGAACGCGGGAGCAGCCGCGAAGGCGGGATCGGGCAGGGCCTCACCCCGCTCGCGGGCGGTGGCCGCCGCGCGCAGCCGGTCCACGGCACCGTCCATCGCGAACTGTGCGGCTCCGAGCCCCTCCACTACATAACCGCGGCGGGCCTGGCCGCTCTCCTCGAACACGGACAGGACGCGGTAGACGGCGGAGAAGCCGCCCTCCACCCCCTCCGCCGCGACCGCGCCCCGGGTGACCACACCGTGTCGGTCGAGCAGGGTGCGGGCCAGGGCATGGGCGCGCACCGTGGCATCGGGCTCATGGTCGGGGAGCAGCGACCAGCGGCCCGCGACGGTCGGCGGGCCTGTGCGCGAGGTGGGACGCGCGGCGGCCGTCAGACTTCCGTAGCGCCCGCGGGGCACCGCGCGCTTCGCGCGGTGCGCGGTGGAGCCCGCGGTACGGCCGGAGCCCAGGAGGGAACGCATCGGGCCGAGCGTGTCGTTCGTCAGGCGGCCCGACCACGCCAGGTCCCAGACGGCGTCGGCCAGCTGAGGGTCGGTGGCCTCCGGATGCGTGGTGGCCCGGACCTGTTCGGTGATCTGCCGGAAGAAGAGGCCGTAGCCACCGGAGAGGGCGTCCAGGACCGACTGGTGGAGCGCGGTCAGCTCCAGGGGATGCGGTGGCGGGAGGAGGAGCGGCGCCGCATCCGCCAGGTAGAGGGAGACCCAGCCGTCCTTGCCGGGCAGTGCGCCGGCGCCGGCCCAGACCACCTCTCCGGCGGCGGTCAGCTCGTCGAGCATCGCGGGCGCGTAGTGCGAGACGCGGGACGGCAGGACGAGCTTCTCCAGCGCGGACGCGGGCACCGACGCGCCCTGCAACTGCTCGATGGCGCGCACGAGTCCGTCAAGACCGCGCAGGCCGTGCCCGCTGCCCAGATGCTGCCACTGCGGCAGGAACTGCGCGAGTGCGGCGGGGGGCACCGGCTCCAGCTCGTGGCGCAGCGCGGCGAGCGAACGGCGCCGCAGTCTGCGCAGCACCGTCGCGTCGCACCACTCCTGGCCGATCCCCGCCGGATGGAACTCGCCCTGCACGACGCGACCGCTCCCCGAGAGCCGCTGCAGAGCGCCCTCGGTGACCGCGGTACCGAGGCCGAAGCGGGCCGCCGCCGCGGTCGAGGTGAAGGGGCCGTGCGTGCGCGCGTACCGGGCGAGGAGGTCGCCGAGGGGGTCCTTGACCGGCTCGGTGAAGGCTTCGGGGACGCCGACGGGCAGTGCGGTGCCGAGTGCGTCACGCAGCCGGCCGGCGTCCTCGATCGTCGCCCAGTGGTCCGCCCCGGCGATCCGGACCTGGATGACGCGGCGGGTGGCGGCCAGCTCGCGCGCCCACTCCGGTTCGGCTCCCCGCTCGGCCAGTTCGGCGTCGGTGAGCGGGCCGAGCATCCGCAGCCGGTCCGCGACGCCCTCGGCGTCCTTGGTCCGGCGGTCCTCGGTGAGCCACTGCAGCTCGCTCTCCAGCTCGGTCAGGACGTCCGCGTCCAGGAGCTCGCGCAGCTCCGCCTGACCCAGGAGTTCGGCGAGCAGACGGGAGTCCAGGGACAGGGCCGCGGCACGCCGCTCGGCGAGGGGTGAGTCGCCCTCGTACAGGAACTGGGCGACGTAACCGAAGAGCAGCGAGCGGGCGAACGGGGACGGCTCGGGTGTCGTGACCTCGACGAGCCGCACCTTGCGGGATTCCAGGTCGCCCATCAGCTCGACGAGGCCGGGTACGTCGAAGACGTCCTGGAGGCATTCGCGGACCGCTTCCAGGACGATCGGGAAGGAACCGAACTCGCTGGCCACCTGCAGCAGCTGGGCGGCGCGCTGGCGCTGCTGCCACAAGGGGGTGCGCTTGCCCGGGCTGCGGCGCGGCAGCAGCAAGGCGCGGGCCGCGCATTCGCGGAAACGAGACGCGAACAGGGCCGAGCCGCCGACCTGGTCCGTGACGATCTGGTTGACCTCGCCCTTGTCGAACGCGACGTCCGCCGCGCCCACGGGGGCCTTCTCGGCGTCGTACTCCGATCCCAGCTTCACGGGATCCTGGTCGAGCAGGTCCAGGCTCATCAGATCGGCGTCGGGCAGGCGCAGCACGATGCCGTCGTCGGCGTGCATGACCTGCGCGTCCATGCCGTACCGCTCGGAAAGGCGGGCACCGAGCGCGAGCGCCCAGGGGGCGTGGACCTGGGCACCGAAGGGGGAGTGCACGACGACCCGCCAGTCGCCCAGCTCGTCGCGGAACCGCTCCACCACGATGGTGCGGTCGTCCGGGACGTGCCCGCAGGCCTCTCGCTGCTCGGCCAGGTACGAGATGACGTTGTCCGCGGCCCAGTCGTCCAGGCCGGCGGCGTGGAGGCGCAGCCGGGCGTCGTCCTTGGACAGTGCGCCGACCTCGCGGAGGAACGCGCCCAGCGCGCGGCCCAGTTCGAGTGGGCGTCCGAGTTGGTCGCCCTTCCAGAAGGGCAGCCTGCCCGGCACACCGGGCGCGGGGGAGACCAGGACGCGGTCGCGGGTGATGTCCTCGATACGCCAGGAACTGGTGCCCAGGGTGAAGACATCGCCGACCCGGGACTCGTAGACCATCTCCTCGTCGAGCTCGCCGACCCGGCCGCCGCCCTTCTTGGGGTCGGAGCCTGCGAGGAACACTCCGAAGAGGCCACGGTCCGGGATCGTGCCCCCGGAGGTGACGGCGAGGCGCTGTGCGCCGGGGCGCCCCGCGACCGTACCGGCGACCCGGTCCCACACCACGCGCGGACGCAACTCGGCGAACGCGTCCGACGGATAGCGGCCCGCGAGCATGTCGAGCACCGCCGTGAACGCCGACTCGGGGAGCGCGGCGAACGGTGCCGCCCGGCGGACGGTGGCGAGCAGGTCGTCGAACTGCCAGGTGTCCAGCGCCGTCATGGCGACGATCTGCTGGGCCAGCACGTCCAGCGGATTCGTGGGGACACGGAGGGATTCGATGGAGCCGGTGCGCATCCGCTCGGTGACGACGGCGGCCTGGACGAGATCGCCCCGGTACTTGGGAAAGACCACGCCCGTGGAGACCGCCCCGACCTGGTGGCCCGCGCGGCCCACTCGCTGGAGGCCGGATGCCACCGAGGGCGGCGACTCGACCTGGATGACGAGGTCCACCGCGCCCATGTCGATGCCGAGCTCCAGGCTGGAGGTGGCCACCACAGCGGGCAGGCGGCCTGCCTTCAGGTCCTCCTCGACGAGGGCGCGCTGCTCCTTGGAGACCGAACCGTGGTGGGCACGGGCGATGACCGACGGCGCACCCTGGGCCGCGCCCGAGCCGCCCATCAGCTCGGCCGGAGAGTGATGCTCCTGCAGGGGCTCGCCCGTCGCCCTCTCGTACGCGATCTCGTTGAGCCGGTTGCAGAGGCGCTCCGCGAGGCGGCGGGAGTTGGCGAAGACGATCGTCGAGCGGTGGGACTGGACGAGGTCGACGATCTTCTCTTCGACATGCGGCCAGATGGAGGGCTTGTCCGCACCTTCGTTCGAGTCGGCCACCGGGGAGCCACCCAGCTCACCCAGGTCCTCGACGGGCAGGACCACGGAGAGGTCGAACTCCTTGCTGGACGGGGGCTGGACGATCTCCACCTTGCGGTGGGGGGAAAGATAGCGGGCGACCTCGTCCACCGGGCGGACGGTGGCGGAGAGACCGATGCGGCGCGCCGGCCTCGGCAGCAGCTCGTCGAGCCGCTCCAGGGTCAGGGCGAGATGGGCGCCACGCTTGGTGCCCGCGACGGCGTGCACCTCGTCCAGGATCACCGTCTCGATGCCCGTCAGCGCCTCGCGCGTGGCCGACGTGAGCATCAGGAACAGCGACTCCGGGGTCGTGATCAGGATGTCCGGCGGTCGGATGGCCAGCGTGCGGCGCTCGGCGGGCGGTGTGTCGCCGGAGCGGATGCCGACCTTCACCTCGGGCTCGGGTTGCCCCAGGCGCACCGCCTCCTGCCGGATACCGGTCAGGGGGCTGCGCAGGTTTCGCTCCACGTCGACCGCGAGCGCCTTCAGCGGCGACACGTACAGGACTCGGCAGCGCTTCTTGGGGTCGGCCGGTGGCGGCGTCGAAGCCAGTTGGTCCAGTGCGGCGAGGAACGCGGCCAGGGTCTTGCCGGAGCCGGTCGGGGCGACCACCAGCACGTCCGAGCCTTCGCCGATGGCCTGCCATGCGCCGACCTGGGCGTCGGTGGGCGCGGAGAAAGCCCCCGTGAACCAGGCACGGGTCGCGGGGGAGAAGCCCTTCAGGGCTCGCTGCGCGGAGCTGACCATGAGTCCATCCTGCACCCGGCCACTGACAACGGCATTGACCTGCGGGAACGCGGGCGGTGGATGGCTCGCGCGCCTGCCGTCGCCGCAGCCGAAGCGGCGCGGCCGGGCCAGGGCTGGGCTGGGCTGGGGCATGAGCGGAGAAGTCACGCCCGGCCCGTGCGGCGACGGTCAGGCGGCGTCCGGGCCATGTCGCGATGGCGGAGAGCGGTGGCATGGCGGGCGCGGGACAGGAGCGGGCGCGGCACTGGCAGTACGCGGAGGTGCCCGGCACACCTTCGCCGACAGTCGGACAGCCGGACAGCCGGACAGCCGGACAGCCGGACAGCCGGACAGCCGGACAGCCGGGTCCTGGTGCTGGGCGCGAGGGCCGCGGGGCTCGCGCCGTGACCGTGGCACCGCCGTCCGTGTGACCGCTCGCCGCCGTCCCGTGTCCCCGGGGCGCGCGGCAGACGTCAGCTGACGAGCAACCCGTACGCCCTCAGGGTGCGCAGCGCCTCGATCGTGACGATCGGACGTGCTTCCAGGGCGGTGCCCGGTGCCCACTGACGCCATCGGATCGGCCAGCCGCCGTCCTCCTCCTGCTGAGCCTCCAGGTAGCCCAGGGAACGGGTCATCTCCGCGTCGGTGAACCACGCGCGCGCGAGGGAGCCGGGCGTCTTCGCGTAGTCGTGCGGCAGATGGCGTTCCCCCGGCGCGTAACCGGGTGCCACGGGGAACGCGTCGAGATGCTCCGGGTCCAGCACCGCGAGCCGTTGCTCGCGCACCAGACGGCCGAGCCGGTCGGCGGCCGCCTCCGCGCGCGGGCGGTCGGGCGCGGAGTCCAGGAAGGCCACGGCGGCCTCGATCTCGTACGGATGCGACTTCTCCAGGGACTCCACCGCCTGCCAGCAGAAGTCGGTGGCCCGGAACAGCCAGGCGTGCCACACCTCGTTGCGGTGCAGCAGACCCACCACGGGACCGGTGGCGAGCAGTTCGCTGGGCGGGTCGTCCACGATGGGCACGAAGGGCGCCGACGGATAGCTCCGCTGGCTCGGATGAACCGCAGGCAGCGCGCCGTCCTGCGTCGACACGGAGGTCAGGTAGCGGCACACGCGTTCCACCCGCTGTCCGCCACAGCGCCCGATCGAGTCCAGGACACGCAGCGCGTGCCCTACGTGCAGGGGCTGGCTGACCGGGCCGCGCAGATCGGGTTCCAGCGCGTGGCCGTACCCGTCGTCCTCGTTGCGGTAGGCGGACAGCGTGGTCTCGACCGCGTCCGCGCCGCCGCCCAGAAAGTGGTACTCGAAACGGCGCTGCTCCAACACGCGCGCGGTGAGCCAGACGAATTGCTCGGCGCGGGCGACGGGAGTGTGTGCCGGGGGCGTCGGGGGGAGTGGGGATGCTCCTGTTTCGGCCATGGGTCAGACCGTAGGGCGGAAAGCGTTCTCGGCAAGGGGTCCCGGCTCGGGCCCACCCTCAGGGGCGGGATACTGGAGTCATGCGGTTGACGGTCTTCTGGCAGCGGATGGCGGATCACTTCGGTACGGAGTACGCCGACACCTTCGCGCGCGACCATGTGATGACGGAGCTCGGCGGACGCACGGTGCGGCAGGCGCTGGACGCGGGCTGGGAGGCGAAGGACGTGTGGCGCGCGGTGTGTACGGCGGTGAACGTTCCCCACGAATCGCGCTGACCGACCGCGAAGATCCGGGGGAGTGGGGTCGATTGTCGGTGACGTGGGCGAGACTTGGCCCGTGGCATCGACAGACGAGACCGCGCAGGTCGGACAGCACGCATCCCCGCTCGGCACGACACCTCCCAGGCCCCCGGCCGGGGGCGCGGCCGAGGGGGGCAGCGGTATGCCGCGCTGGCTCCCACGGGCCATGGTCCTCGCGCTCGCCCTCATCGCCTGTTTCCAGCTGGGCAGTTGGGCCTTCCATCAGCTGACCGGGCTGCTGATCAACATCCTGATCGCGTTCTTCCTGGCTCTCGCCATCGAGCCCGCGGTGAGCTGGATGGCTTCGTTCGGCATGCGCAGGGGACTGGCCACCGGTCTCGTGTTCCTCATCGTGATGATCGTGAGCGCGGGCTTCGTCGCGCTGCTCGGCTCGATGCTCGCCGGGCAGATCATCGACATCGTCGAGGACTTCCCGAAGTACGTCGAGTCGGTGATCAGCTGGATCAACACCACCTTCCACACGGAGCTCAGCCGCGTCGACATCCAGGACAGCCTGTTGCGTTCCGACTGGCTCCGGAAGTACGTGCAGAACAGTGCGACCGGCGTCCTGGACGTGTCCACGCAGGTACTGGGCGGTCTCTTCCAGCTCCTGACGATCACACTGTTCGCGTTCTACTTCGCCGCCGACGGCCCGCGGCTGCGGCGTGCGCTGTGCTCGGTACTGCCGCCGGCCCGGCAGGCGGAGGTCCTGCGCGCGTGGGAGATCGCCGTCAACAAGACCGGCGGGTACCTGTACTCACGCGGGTTGATGGCTCTCATCTCCGGCTTGGCGCACTACATCCTGCTGGAGTCCCTCGGCGTGGACTACGCGCCCGTGCTCGCCGTCTGGGTGGGCCTGGTCTCGCAGTTCATTCCCACCATCGGTACGTATCTCGCGGGCGCCCTGCCCATGCTGATCTCCTTCACGGTCAACCCCTGGTACGCGCTGTGGGTGCTGGTCTTCGTCGTGATCTACCAGCAGTTCGAGAACTACGTGCTGCAGCCCAAGCTGACCGCGAAGACCGTGGACATCCACCCGGCGGTCGCCTTCGGATCGGTCATCGCGGGCACCGCCCTGCTCGGAGCGGTCGGCGCGCTGATCGCCATCCCGGCGATCGCCACACTGCAGGCCTTCCTGGGGGCCTACGTGAAGCGGTACGACGTCACGGACGACCCGCGGGTGCACGGGCGTCGTGCACGGGGCCGGGGAACCCTCCTCAAGCGCATTCGACGCCTGCTGCGGGGCGACCCCCGGGAGCCGCTGCTGGTGGAGGACGACGGGCCCCGGGCCTCCCCCTAGCGCAGCCCCGCGCTGTCCGTGCGGCCCTGGAACGTCTGGGCGGCACGGGTCGCGGCACGCCCTTGCCGAGCGCGTGGTGCGCTTGACACCAAAATCGAACACGCGTTCTTATGGAGACTCCGGCGAAGCTGGAGACGGGATGCGAGCGGGGATTTCATGCGAAAGTGCCCGAGTTATCCACAGGCTGGACGGGCGTCGGGGCGCATTGTCAGTGGCAGGCGTTAGCGTCTTTGACGTGAAGCGATCGACTCAAGCAAATCGGGTGGAACCCATGGCAGGAACTGACCGCGAGAAGGCGCTCGACGCCGCACTCGCACAAATTGAACGGCAATTCGGCAAGGGCGCGGTGATGCGCCTCGGCGAGCGGCCGAACGAGCCCATCGAGGTCATCCCCACCGGGTCGACCGCGCTGGACGTCGCCCTCGGCGTCGGCGGCCTGCCACGTGGCCGAGTGGTGGAGGTGTACGGACCGGAGTCCTCCGGCAAGACGACCCTGACACTGCACGCGGTGGCGAACGCGCAGAAGGCCGGCGGCCAGGTGGCCTTCGTGGACGCGGAGCACGCCCTCGACCCCGAGTACGCGAAGAAGCTCGGCGTCGACATCGACAACCTCATCCTGTCGCAGCCGGACAACGGCGAACAGGCTCTGGAGATCGTCGACATGCTGATCCGCTCCGGCGCGCTCGACCTCATCGTCATCGACTCCGTCGCAGCCCTCGTGCCGCGCGCGGAGATCGAGGGCGAGATGGGCGACTCGCACGTGGGTCTGCAGGCCCGTCTGATGAGCCAAGCGCTCCGCAAGATCACCGGTGCACTGCACCAGTCCGGGACCACCGCGATCTTCATCAACCAGCTCCGCGAGAAGATCGGCGTGATGTTCGGCTCCCCGGAGACCACGACCGGCGGCCGGGCGCTGAAGTTCTACGCCTCGGTGCGGCTCGACATCCGCCGGATCGAGACCCTGAAGGACGGCACCGACGCGGTCGGCAACCGTACCCGCGTCAAGGTCGT
>NZ_JBEZJY010000074.1:0-31461 GCF_040651415.1 Streptomyces sp. NPDC048484 | reverse complement strand
GGAGGTCGCTCGGCCGGAGGTCGCTCGGCCGGAGGGCGCCCGGCCGGAGGTCGCTCGGCCGGAGGTCGCTCGGCCGGAGGGCGCCCGGCCGGAGGTCGCTCGGCCGGAGGTCGCTCGGCCGGAGGGCGCCCGGCCGGAGGGCGCTCGGCCGGAGGTCGCTCGGCCGGAGGGCGCCCGGTGCGCTGAGCAGGAGGCTCACGGATGCGACGGTCCGGTGGTCGACCCGCGGGGCAGCGCGTGCGCGGCACCGTAACCGGCCTCCTGGGCCTGGGTCGTGAAAGGCCGACGCAGTGTTCGGCCAGGCGGTCCAGCGGGACCACCGGGGCGATGCCCTCGGCGAGGGTGTCGGCGAAGGCGGCGGCCAACCCGACGAACGTCGGTGAGCTGCTCTTCACAGGTCATGACGGAGCAGCGTCTCCTTGTTCGCCGAGTCGGCCGCGGCCCTTCACCTGATCGTCCGCCGACTGGAACCGCAGCGTGCGCGCCAGAACCTCCTGTGCCACCTCGGTGACCGTGCACCCTTGCGAGAAGGCGTGCGCCCGCAACCGGTCCAGAGCCTGTTCGGGATCGACCCCCAGTTGGACCATGACCATGCCGACGGCCTGATGGACCTCGACGTGGTCCGCCTGAGCAGCGTCCACCCATGACGCCACCCCTGATTCGTCCGCCTCCTCGAAGCCGTCGGACGCCGCTTCCAGGCTCAGTACGGCGAACGTGACCGCGTCCCGTACCAGCAGAGCGATCCGCAGATCCTGCGAGGACAGGCGCCCGGCGGTGTCCCGATAGAGGTCGAGGGTGCCGAGGGTCAGCGCACCGGTGCTGAGCGGCAGTGAGAAGACCGCCCGGACTCCCAGGTCGACGGCCTGGTGGGCGAAGACCGGCCAGCGGCGGGCGTCCGGCCCCTCGGTGAGGTCCGGGGCGAGCACCGGGGCGGCCTGGACGAGGGCGCTCTGGCAGGGGCCGTCACCCAGCGTGTACTGCGCTTCGGCGAGGCGCGCCGCCGTGTCGTCGCTGGCACACCACAGCGCGCGGACGGTACTGCTTCCGCTGATCGAGATCGAGGCGCCGCTGACCGGGAGCAGGTCCACGCAGGCTCGGCACAACAGCTCGGGCGCCCGCCGCACCTCGCTGGACGCCGTCAGGGACGTGAAGGCCTCGGCGACCCGTCGGTGGTCCTCCGAGTCGGACGGCTGTACGCGGTTGGGCAGCTCGTTTCCACCGCCGCGCTTCTCGGGCCACATCGGCTCCACCTCCGCCCGGTCGCCCAGCCAGCAGCACGATCCACCAGTATCGTCCACGACCGCACCCCGGGAGGGCCGGCATCCGCCCGCCCTGTCCCGGCACGCCACGACACCCGCGTCCCCAGTCTCGTCCCGTCAGCCGGTTCCGGCACGCACCGGTCCGATCCGTTCCTGTCCCGGCCCATTCCTGTCCCGGCCCATTCCGGTTCCGGTACGCGCCGGTTCCGGTACGCGCCGGTTCCGGTACGCGCCGGTTCCGGCTAGTACCGGTTGTTCCGGCCGTACCAACTCATCCGGTTGCCGACTCCTGTGCTCATGCGCCCACTCGGCACGAGAGTGTCGTCGGCACGTAATCCCTCATGGATCCCTCACGGATCGCTCATACCCCGACGGGCACGGCCGGAAGATACAACCGGACTCGACACACAGTAGTGGTGTCATGGCTCTTTGTGCTTGGCTGTCGTGTGGAACGGACAACGAACCCTCAACCCGGGGGCCGTTCGTTCCGGCTCGGCCTCCCCCCAGTCCTCAGGACACACGTGATGAACACCGAACCTCATGATTCCACCAGGGGGGCGCAGGAAGTGGCCGCGGCCCTGCTCGTCCTCGTCGACGCACCGGCCCGGGGTGAGGACGAGGAGCGTCTCCTCCGACGGCTCGCGCAGGGCGCAGCCGACATACCCGGCGTGGAGGCGGCCGCCTGCAGTCTCCCCGGCCCGGAGGGTGTCCCCGGGCACCTGGCCGCGTCCGACGAACGGGCCCATCGGCTGGAGCGCCTCCAGGCCAAGTCGCGGGAAGGACCCTGCCTGGACACCTCGCGCGGTGAAAGGCCCCTGACCAACATCGCGCTGACCCACCCGCACAGCCGGACCCGCTGGCCCCGCTTCACGGACCACGCCCTGACCGAGGGTTTCACCGCCCTCACGGCTTTACCCCTGGCTCATCAGGGCCGGACCATGGGCGCGCTCGAGCTGTATCACCAGCACAACCACCTGGCGCCGTCGGACCTCCGGTGGGCCCGGCTCCTTGCCGATGCCACGGCCGTCGGTCTGGCCCATCGCGACATGCTGCGCGACGCGCTCGTCCGGGGCGATCAGCTGCAGGGCGCGCTGAACACCCGGCTCGTCATCGAGCAGGCCAAGGGCATCCTGGCCGAACGCTTCGACTGCGACCTCCAGGAGGCGTTCGACCGCCTGCGCGGCCATGCCCGCACGAACCAGCTGAAACTCTCCGCCCTGGCCGCCCTGATCGTCGCCAGCCCGTCCGACAGCCCGCCTTTTCCCCGCCCACGTCCACGCCCGGCCCACTGACCGCGGGCCCCTGCGACGCCGACCGCCGCCTCGGAGGTCGCAGCGGCCTCGGCGGCCTCGGCGCGGTCGCCGACCCGGGCCCGCGCCGCGGGCCCGGGGGCTCTGTCAGTGGGCCGTGGGATGCTGAAGGCATGACCATGGAGGACTTGGTCCGACTGCGCAAGGCTCGCGACCGGATGGACCGTGAGTACGCCGAGCCATTGGACGTGCCCATGCTCGCGCGCACCGCGCTGATGTCTCCGGGCCACTTCCAGCGCAGCTTCCGGGCCGCCTTCGGCGAGACTCCGTACGGCTATCTCATGACGCGCCGCATCGAGCGCGCGAAGGCACTGCTCCGGCGTGGCGACCTGAGCGTCACGGAGGTCTGCTTCGCGGTGGGGTGTACGTCGCTCGGTTCGTTCAGCTCCCGCTTCACGGAGCTGGTCGGAGAGACTCCGAGCGCGTACCGGGGGCGCTCGCACGAGCCGGGGGCGGCGATTCCGGCGTGCGTGGCGAAGATGTACACACGACCGGTGCGCCGCGCCGCGGCAAAGCCTCTAGCGTGAAGTCATGGACCTCAAAATCGCGCAGTGCTTCATCTCGGTCGACGACCACGACCGGGCGCTCGCCTTCTACTGTGACGTGCTGGGCCTGGAGGTCCGTAACGACGTCGGTTTCGAGGGCATGCGCTGGGTCACCGTCGGACCTCCGCTCCAGCCGGACGTGGAGATCGTCCTGGAGCCGCCCCTGGCCGACCCGAACGCCCCGGCGGCGGACCGGCAGACCGTGGCCGAACTGATGGCCAAGGGGCACCTCCGGGGCGTCATCTTCACCACGGAGAACTGCGACGCGACGTACGAGCGACTGCTCGCCGCGGACGCCGACATCCTCCAGGAGCCGATGGACCAGCCGTACGGAGTCCGCGACTGCGCGGTCCGCGACCCCGCGGGCAACCTCCTGCGCTTCACACAGCGCAAGGCGTGAGGGCAGAGGGCCCGTAAAGGGCTGACGGGCGAAGTGCCAGGGGCCGCGCTACGGATTCAGGAATTTCGCTCCGTGTCGACCCGGAGCTCCTCGGGCCTTCCGGGTTCCACCTCCTCCTGATGGCTCGCGCACCGGGAGTCACGGCAGGGGCCGGGGCCCCATACAGGCACGAAGACACCAAGAGTCTTGTGCCGACGCACGACCGTGTCGACGGACTGCTTGCAGACCGGACAGACGGACTCATCACTGGCCATGGCCTCAGGATATTGCGGGAGGAGCCGGGCCGACAGGCGAGCGACGCCCCTCGGTCAACGCTTCCTGCTGTACGTCCGCACGACCGCGCCGTTCTTGAAGGTACGCACCTCGCCGAGCGTGAACTCGCTGACCGCGAACCCCGAGCCGAACATCGGCATACCGCTACCCAGCACGATGGGGTACGTCTTGATGACAAGTTCGTCGATCTCTTCGAGCAGCTCGCCCGCGATCTGCGAGCCGCCGCACAGGTAGATGCCGAGGTCGCCGTCCTCCGCCTTGAGCTCGCGTGCCTTGCCGACCAGGTCGTCGGCGATGATCTCGACGTTCGCGTCGGGCGACTCCTTGAGGGTGCGCGAGGCGACGTACTCGCGCATATGGGCGTAGGGGCTGGTGACGTCGACCTCCAGCGCCAGGTCGTAGCTGGCGCGGCCCTGGATGATCGTGTCGTACTTCTGGTTCTCCAGGTCGTCGATGCCCAGCGGGCGGCGCCCGTGGGTGGGCATGGTCTCCGGATACTCGGTCTTGAGGAACTCGAAGAACTCCTCGTCCACGAGCGAGATCATCGACGACGCGTCGCCGCCCGGGTCGCCGATGAAGCCGTCGATCGAGCAGGCGATGAAATACGTGAGCTTTCGCAAGCCGGTCTCTTTCCGTAGACTGCGTGAACCACTCCATTCATAGTGCTTCAACTGTAGTGGTCGCAAGGTGATTTCGAGGTGACTTCGAGGATTGCCCGTACGGGATCGAAGTGGGAGAGAGGTTTCCGGATGGCGAGCAATCCGCAGCGCCGAGCCGCCCTGGTCGACGCCGGCGTGGAGGTCCTGGCCCGCGAGGGGGCCCGCGGACTGACCTTCCGCGCGGTGGACGACGCGGCCGGGGTGCCGGTGGGCACCGGGTCGAACTACTTCACCGGCCGCGACGACCTGCTCCGGCAGATCGACGCCCGCCTGCACCAGCGACTCGCCCCGGACCCGGAGGTCATGGCCGAACTCTTGAAGGCTCCGAGGGACCGCCGTCTGATCACCGCCTTCATGCACGACCTCATGGCCCGCACCCAACGGGACCGCACGGGCTACCTCGCCCTGCTGGAAATGCGTCTGGAAGCCACCCGCCGCCCGGAACTGCGGGCCTCCTACACGAAGACCATCCGCGCCGACCTCGAACACGGCATGGAGTTCCACCGCGCCGCGGGCCTACCGGGCGGCGACGAGACCGTGACGATCCTCTACGTCGCCATGCTCGGCCTGATCCTCGAACACCTGACCCTGCCGGGGGTACTGGACGGGGTGCTGCCGGGGGTGAGCGTGCCGGACGGGCTGGTGGAACGAATCGTCACAGCGATCGTTCCGGCTCCCGGGGCCTGAGCCGTTTCAGGGCCTGAGCCGTTTCAGGGGCGGGCCGTTTCAGGGGCGCGGGGCTCCCGCCACATGGGCCACATCTGCGGCCCGTCGGGCAGATCGACGGCACTGCCCGTGAAAACGAACCCGAGCCGCTCGTAGAGCACACGGCTGCGCGCACTGCTCGCCTCCAGATACGCGGCCCGGCCTTCGCCGTCGCATCGCTCGAGCACGTGCCGGACGAGGGCCGTACCGAGCCCCTCCCCCTGCCGTTCAGGCGTGGCGGCGATCATCCACAGATACTCGTGGGCCGCGCCAACCGGATGTGCCTCGGCGGTCAGCCGGCCGATCAGCTCGACCCGTTCGTTGTCGGGATCGACGGCTTCACGCACCTGGGCGGGACCGTCCTCGTCCTCCTCGTGCGCTTCCGCCGGCACCGACAGCCACAGCGCACAGGCCGAACCGTCCTCCATGACATCCACGTACCCCGCGTCGAGCACGGTGTCGAGGAACACCCTCATCAGCAACGGATGCGTGCGCCGGCGGTGGTCCGCGTCGGGAAAGACCCAGCTGCTCACCGGATCGTTCTGGAAGGCCTCGTCGAGGAGCTGTGTCACGGTCTCCCGGTCGCCCTCCCCTGCTCTTCGGATCGCCACGCCCATGCCCCGCCCCTTCGCCTCAACTGCCCCTGACCATTCGGCCGTCGCAGCCTAGGGCCTGTCCGGTCGATCACAGCGAAGACGCGGGGTGCGGCACGCACATCTGCGCTCACAAGGCACCGCAGCCACCCTTCACCATGACCGACCGGACAGGTCCCAGGCGGTCGCTCCGGGACGAGCGGGCGGGCCCCGCACGCCGTGGGGATGTGCGGGCCCGCCGTGACCGGAACCCCTACGCGTCACTCGCTCCTGCGCGTCACGTACTCCGCGAGTGACAGCAGACCTCCCGCCGCCTCCGGGTCCGGGACGGCACAGGACAGGTGGTCCAGAGCCCGCGCCATCCGGTCGGCCGCCTGGGTCTGGGCCCAGTCACGGCCGCCCGCCCGCTCGACGGCGAGAATCGTGCGCTCCAGATCGCCGTCCCGATAGGGAAGCCGGTACAGCTCGGTGAGTTCCGCCGCGGCCTGCGTGTCCGCGGTGAGCGCGGCGACCACGGGCAGGGACTTCTTGCGGGCCATGAGGTCCGCCCCGGCCGGCTTGCCGGTGCGCGTCGGGTCTCCCCAGATACCGATCACGTCGTCGATGAACTGGAAGGCGAGCCCGGCTTCACGCCCGAACGCGTCGAGCGCCTCGACCTCCGCTTCGTCGGCGCCCGCGTACAACGCCCCGAGCGCGCACGCGCACCCCAGCAGTGCGCCCGTCTTGGCCTCGGCCATCGCGAGCACCTCGTCGAGCGTGATGTCGTCGGGACCACGGCGCTCCATCACGGTGTCCGCATGCTGTCCCGCACAGAGCTCGACGACACAGCTCGCCAGCCGCGCGGCCGCCGCCGAGGACGCCGGATGCGGATCGTCGGCGAGCAGCCGGTGAGCCAGTGCCTGCAGGGAGTCCCCCGCGAGGACCGCGTCGGCGTCGCCGAACACCGCCCATGCGGTGGGCCGGTGCCTGCGGGTGGCGTCCCGGTCCATCACGTCGTCGTGCAGCAGCGTGAAGTTGTGCACCAACTCCACCGCGGCGGCCGCCCGTACGGCCGTCGTCCGGTGCCCGCCGAGTGCCCCGGCCGCGGCCAGTACGAGCGCGGGCCGGATGGCCTTGCCCGGGTTCCCCGCCGCCGGAGTGCCGTCCGCGTGCTGCCAACCGAAGTGGTAGAGCGCGATCCGCCGCGTCGAGGCGGGCAGCGACTCGACGGCTCGGCGCAGTTCGGGATCGACCGAGGCCCGGGCCCGTTCGAGGATGACGGCTGCCTCCTGCCCGTCGGGCGGACCGTGCCGCCCGACGGGTGCCGGCCCCTGGTCCGGCCTGGGTCCTTCCACTGCTGATAACGGGCTCTGTTGCGTCTCCGTCATGAACTCACCCATGGGTCCGTCTCGAAGGGTGCGCGGACGGTGGCGGTTCCGCTGGCACTGGGCGCGTACCCCTGTGGTCTACCCGTCCCGGCGGGTGGGAACACGGCACGCGGTACACCGGACGTCACCGCCGGCGGCCGATCTCGACGCTCTCCAGGACGCCGGGCGCGTCCGGCACCGCGGCCGAGCAGTACGCCGTCACCAGGTACGACATGATCGCCTGCTCCCTGATGCCCATGAACCGGATCTCTTCGCCTACCGACATGAAAATGCCCTCCCCCATCGTGCGATGAGCTGCGGCGACAACTCTTCCATCACGTACCGTGCTGATGCCATTACACGAAAGAGCGGGAATGGATCTTTGCAAAGCGGGGCACAGCGTGGGCTCCGAGCAGGCCTGGCGGGGTCCCGCCCGAGCGGGTCGAGGGACATTTCCGACCGGGAACTACAAGATCGTGCGGTCCGTTCAACAGGCAGCACGGACGACGACGGAGGAGACGGCAATGGCAGGCTTCATGGACCGCGCCAAGGAACAAGCACAGCGCGGCCTCACGCAGGGCAAACAGAAGATCGACGAGGTACAGGCGCAGCGGGCCGGCAGCGATCTGCTGAAGAACCTCGGCGCGGCCTACTTCGCGGAGCAGCGCGGCAGTGGCTCCCCGCAGGCCACTCAGCAGGCCCTTCAGTCCCTGGAGAGTCACATCGCGGCGCACGGGGACGGCTTCCTGCGCGCCTGAGGCGGCCTGCCCGCGCCGCCGACCGGACCGCCTCGCGCGTCGTGTCTCGCGCGCCATGGGAGGAAGTGGTCCCTCCAGGCGAGTTCCGGGTACAAGCAGCGGTACGAGGTGGCCACGAACGGTGGCCGTCGTGTACTGCAAGGAGGCGGCCGTGGCCCCACCCATGTCCGCGAACCGTTTGCTGAGTCGGCTCAAGGCCGAGGGAATCACCGTCGTAGAGGTCGGCGACTGGGAGCATCACAACCGCAATCACAAGGGCCCGTGGGGCCCGGTCCACGGTGTGATGATCCACCACACCGTGACGTCCGGTAGTCAACGGACGGTCGAGATCTGCCGGAACGGCTACAGCGGGTTACCGGGCCCCTTGTGCCACGGCGTCATCACCAAGGACGGCCGCGTCCACCTCGTCGGCTACGGCCGCGCCAACCACGCGGGCCTCGGCGACGACGACGTCCTGCGCGCGGTCATCGCCGAGAGGACCCTGCCTTCGGACAATGAGGCGAACACCGACGGCAACCGCCATTTCTACGGCTTCGAGTGCGAGAACCTCGGGGACGGCGAGGACCCCTGGCCCAAGGCCCAGCTGGACGCCATCGAGCGGGCCGCGGCGGCGGTCTGCCGCCACCACGGCTGGACGGAGCGCTCGGTGATCGGTCACCTTGAATGGCAGCCGGGCAAGATCGACCCACGCGGCTTCACGATGGCCGCGATGCGGGCCCGCATCCGCGACCGCCTGGCGTGACGGCCGGAGACAGGGCGGCTCCCGGGGCCCCGACCCCACCGGTGGGTGTCTTTCCGGCCCCGGGAGCCGCCCTGTCTCCGACGGGAATCCTTCACCGCCCGGGACGACCTCGGCGCAGCCCCGCGTGCCACTCGGACATGTGTCCGACAATGGGCGGTGTGACCAGCCCCGACACGCCTGAAACCGTCGACCCCAACCTCGGCCCCGACCCGGACCCCGACCTCAACCTCGGCGTCCTGCTGCCGCGACTGCCGTCGCCGCTGCGGGAGATCGGGGACGATCGTTTCGCGCGACGCGGGGTGCGGCTGCTGCTCAAGCGTGACGATCTGATCCACCCGGAGCTGACCGGCAACAAGTGGCGCAAGCTGGCCCCGAACCTCCTGGCGGCGGGCGGCCGCACGGTCCTCACCTTCGGCGGCGCGTACTCGAACCATCTGCGGGCCACCGCCGCGGCGGGCCGCCTCCTGGGTCTGCCCACCGTCGGCGTGGTCCGCGGCCAGGAGCTCGCCGGTCGCCCCCTCAACCCGTCCCTCGCCCGGTGTGTGGCCGACGGCATGCGGCTCCACTTCATCGACAGATCGACGTACCGCCGCAAGAGCGAGCCGGAAACACTGGCCGCCCTGCTCCGCGCGACCGCCTGCGAGGAGGCGTACGTGGTCCCGGAGGGCGGCAGCAACGCCCTCGCCGTACGCGGCTGCACGGCCCTGGGCGAGGAACTGCGTGGACACGCCGACATCGTCGCGCTCGCCTGCGGCACGGGCGGCACACTGGCGGGCCTGTGCGGAGGACTCTCCCCCGGACAGCGCGCGCTGGGGATACCGGTCCTCAGGGGCGGCTTCCTCGGCGCGGAGATACGCGCCCTTCAGGTCGAGGCGTTCGGCGGCCCGCGCGGCGCCTGGTTCCTGGACGACCGCTTCCACTTCGGCGGCTACGCCCGTACGCCTCCCGAACTCGACGCGTTCGCGGTTGACTTCGAGCGACGCCACGACCTGCCTGTCGAACGTCTCTATGTCGCCAAGTCGCTGTACGGACTCGTCGCCCTCACGCAGGAAGGCGCGTTCCCGCGCGGGACCACGGTCGCGGCCGTGATCACGGGCAGCCCCGGCCCTTCCTAGTGCCTGCCCAGGCCCTAGGTCACCTCCCGGAACGCGGCCGCCTCCTCCAGGTCCAGTCGCCGCAGCAGGTTTCGCAGCATCTCGTCGTCGATGTGGCGGGCGTCCCGCAGCTTCACGAACACCTCGCGCTCGGCGCTGATCATCTCCCGGGACAGCCGCCGGTAGGTGCCGTCCACGGTCTCGCCGGTGACCGTGTTGACCTGGCCGAGGCGTTCCCAGACGGCGTTGCGGCGGCGCTCCAGAACCGTGCGAAGACGGTCGGCGAGGGGTGATGGGAGAGCGTTGCGGTCGTCGGAGAGGAGTTCTTCCAGGCGCCTCTCGGCAGCCCGGGAGGCCTGCGCCTGGGCGTTCGCCTCCGCGAGTGTCTCGGCCTGCTGGTCCCGCTCGGGGAGTTTCAGCATGCCGATGAGCGGCGGCAGCGTCAGTCCCTGTACGACGAGCGTCCCGATCACCGTCGTGAAGGTCAGGAAGAGGATCATGTTGCGGCCGGCGAAGTCCTCACCACCGTGCGCGGTGAGCGGGATCGAGAAGGCGATCGCGAGCGAGACCACGCCTCTCATGCCGGCCCAACTGATGATGAAAGGAGCCTTCCAGCTCGGGTTCTCCTCCCGTTCCCGGATCCGCGCGGACAACAGGCGCGGCAGGAAGGTCGCGGGATACACCCAGGCGAAGCGGGTCACGACGACGATCACGAAGAGAGCCACCGCGTACCAGGCGGCGCTCGCCCCCTCGTACTCACCGAGGCCGTTCAGGATCACCGGCAGCTGCAGGCCGATGAGTGCGAAGACCGCCGACTCCAGGATGAACGCGACCATCTTCCAGACCGCCTCCTCCTGGAGCCGGGTCGCGAAGTCGACCTCCCAGTTGCGGTGGCCCAGGTAGAGCGCCACAACGACCACTGCGAGCACTCCGGAGGCGTGCACCTGTTCGGCGACCGCGTACGCGAAGAAGGGGGTCAGCAGCGACAGGGAGTTCTGCAGCAGCGCCTCGTTCAGGTGGGTGCGAATCCAGTGGATCGGCACCATCAGGACGAGTCCCATGCCGATGCCGCCCAGCGCCGCGAGCAGGAACTCGCCGATGCCGCCCGCCCAGGTCGCGCCCTCCCCGACAGCCGCGGCGAGCGCCACCTTGTAGGCGGTGATCGCGGTCGCGTCGTTCACCAGCGACTCGCCCTGCAGGATCGTGGTGACCCGCGACGGCAGCCCGACCCGCCGCGCCACCGCGGTGGCCGCCACCGCGTCCGGCGGCGCCACGACCGCCCCGAGCACCAGCGCCGCGGTGAGCGACAGGTCCGGCACGAGCACGTACGCGGCCCAGCCGACGACGAGCGTCGCGAACAGCACGTACCCGACCGACAGCAGCGCCACCGGCCGGATCTGCGCCCGCAGATCGAGGTACGAGCTGTCCGTGGCGGCCGTGTAGAGCAGCGGAGGCAGCAGCAGCGGCAGGATCACGTGGGGATCGAGGGTGTACTCGGGCACCCCGGGTACGTACGAGACGACCAGGCCCGCCGCGACGAGGAGCAGGGGCGCGGGCACCGGAGTGCGGCGCGCGGCACCCGCCACGGCGGCGCTGCCCGCGATCAGCAGGAGCAAGGGCATCACATGCATCGGTATAGGCCCGCTTTCGTTTACGCGCGGATTCCCGCACACCCGACGTAATCTGGCAATCATGAAACAGTGCACGCACGCCGACGCGCTGCCGCATCCAGAACCCGCGCCACAGAGCGACACCTGCCTCGAGTGCCAGGCGGCGGGCTCCGATCCGGTGCAGCTGCGACTGTGTCTCGACTGCGGGCACGTGGGCTGCTGCGACTCGTCGCCGCTACGGCACGCAACGGAGCATTTCAAGGAGACAGGACATCCGATCATGCGGACCTTCGAGCCCGGTGAGAGGTGGTGCTGGTGCTTCGTCGACCACGTACTGGTGTGACGTGGGGTCCGGACGGTTCGACCGTCTGACGTCTGGGTACGTCAATCCGGCGCGCGCTCTTCCCAATTGGGCCCGCAGACCCCTAGCCACTGTGCGTATACATAGGTTTACTATGAGTGACAGCAAGGGGTTGGGGTCCCGGGGACAGGACACCTGAGAGCGCGATAGCGTCACCGCTGAACCATGTAGCGCGTTACCCCGGGGGGCGACCCTCGGCCCCCGAAAGAGCTTGTACCACCTTGGAGGTGAGGGTGTCCCAGATCGCAGGCGAGCCCGCGACCCAGGACTTCGTCGAAGTCCGGCTGCCGGCTGCGGGTGCCTACCTGTCGGTGCTGCGCACGGCCACGGCCGGCCTCGCGGCGCGTTTGGACTTCACCCTCGACGAGATCGAGGACTTGCGCATCGCCGTGGACGAGGCATGCGCGATCCTGTTGCAACAGGCGGTGCCGGGCTCCGTGCTCAGCTGTGTCTTCCGCCTGATTGACGACTCGCTCGAGGTGACCGTCTCGGCCCCGACCACCGACGGCCACGCCCCAGCACGGGACACCTTTGCCTGGACCGTGCTGTCGGCTCTCGCAGGCAAGGTCTCCTCCTCGGTGGCCGACGACAAAACCGTTTCGATCAGCCTCTACAAACAGCGCGGCGCGGGACCCGGGCCGGCGTGAGGAACGGGGACGGTCCGGTGCGGGACGAAGAGCGCGGCACACGGGAACTCCCCGCCGGGGGCGCAGACGGCCCGGGCGGGCCCCGGCACCTGGTGGAGGGCGTCGACGGCATTCCCGAGCAGCAGGCCCGGCCACACCCGGAGGACAGCGGTTCCCCGGTGGCCGGGGCATCTCGGGGAGAGCCGATCGACAAGGACGAGCGCGAGGCGCTTTCCGGCAGTGACGGGCGACACGATCCAGACGTTGCCGCGCAGTGGGGGTCCCCCCGGACGGAGTCTGGGGGGACGTCCTTGGAAGGGCGGCGGCGGGTGACGGGCGGGATCATGAGCGAGCAGCACGAGCACGAGCGAAATGCCGACAACGGCGCGTCGGGCACACAGCACGACCCCCACAACCGGAGCGGGGCGCGGGCCAAGTTCATCGAGCTGCGCGAGCTGGATGGCAGCAGCCCGGAGTACGCGGAGCTGCGCAACCAGCTGGTCCGCATGCACCTGCCGCTCGTGGAGCACCTCGCGCGCCGTTTCCGCAACCGCGGCGAGCCGCTGGACGACCTCACCCAGGTCGCGACCATCGGCCTGATCAAGTCGGTCGACCGCTTCGACCCGGAGCGCGGCGTCGAGTTCTCCACGTACGCCACTCCGACGGTCGTCGGCGAGATCAAGCGGCACTTCCGGGACAAGGGCTGGGCGGTACGCGTACCGCGCAGGCTGCAGGAGCTGCGGCTCGCGCTGACCACGGCGACCGCGGAACTCTCACAGCAGCACGGCCGCTCTCCGACCGTGCACGAGCTGGCCGAGAAGCTGGGCATCTCGGAGGAGGAGGTCCTGGAGGGCCTGGAGTCGGCCAACGCGTACTCCACGCTGTCCCTGGACGTCCCCGACACGGATGACGAGTCCCCGGCCGTCGCGGACACGCTCGGCTCCGAGGACGAGGCTCTGGAGGGCGTCGAGTACCGCGAGTCCCTCAAGCCGCTCCTGGAGGACCTCCCCCCGCGCGAGAAGCGCATCCTGCTGCTGCGCTTCTTCGCGAACATGACCCAGTCGCAGATCGCCCAGGAGGTCGGCATCTCACAGATGCACGTCTCCCGGCTGCTGGCCCGGACGCTGGCCCAGCTCCGCGAGAAGTTGCTGGTGGAGGAGTAGCACGTACCACGGCTCGCGCCCCGTGAGGGGCGCGGGAAACCGCGCGGTTGCCGCTACTCGGGTTCCCGCACTCCGCCCGGCCCGGTGATCCCCAGCGCCCGCGTCGTCTCCGGGTTCAGGATCAGCACCAGCGTCGCGACCGCCACCACCGCGAGGGCGATCCCGCCGGGAATGGCGAGACTGTCGGCCTGGAGCAGGTTGTACGCGACGGGCAGCGCCATGATCTGTGTGATGATCGCGGGCCCCCGGCTCCAGCTGCGCCGCAGCAACAGCCCCCGCGCGGCCAGCAGAGGCAGCAGGGCGAGCACGATCAGCGTCACGCCACCGGTGACCGCCTGCCCCCGGTCGTCGGGATGGCCGGTGAGGCCCATCACGAGCATGTAGACGCCCCCGGCGACAAGGGCGATCCCCTCCAGCGCGGCGAGTGCGGCCGCCGCGGTCAGCCGCGTGGGGCGGGGCTCGGCATCGAGGGTTTCCGGGGTGGGATTCTGCTCAGAGCTCACCTCTGAAGGGTAGCCCTCGCCCCCTGTCCCACCACGGCCCCGGTGCACTCCCCGGCCAGGCGGCGGGCATTCATCGTCCAGGCGGTCGGCATTCCCCGGGCGCTCCGGGTCTCACCTGATCCTCACCTCGGTATGGGACGAGTACCAAGCGGTAGGTACGCTGCATCGCATGCGTGCACTTCTTGTGGTCAATCCGGCAGCAACCACCACCAGCGCACGCACGCGTGACGTCCTGATCCACGCGCTGGCGAGTGAGATGAAACTCGAAGCGGTCACCACCGAGTACCGCGGCCACGCCAGAGACCTCGGCCGGCAGGCCGCGGAGAGCAAGGACATAGAACTGGTCGTGGCCCTCGGCGGCGACGGCACGGTCAACGAGGTCGTGAACGGTCTGCTGCACGACGGCCCCGACCCCGACCGTCTGCCCGGCCTCGCCGTGGTCCCCGGCGGCTCCACCAACGTCTTCGCCCGCGCCCTGGGCCTGCCCAACGACGCCGTCGAGGCGACGGGCGCCCTCCTGGACGCCCTGCGCGAGGGCCGGGAGCGCACGGTGGGCCTGGGTCTCGCCGCGGGCACGCCGGGCAGCGAGGACGAGGGTGTCCCGGCCCGCTGGTTCACCTTCAACGCCGGCCTGGGCTTCGACGCCGGAGTGGTCGGCCGGGTCGAACAGCACCGTGAGCGCGGCAAGCGCTCCACGCACTCCCTCTACCTGCGCCAGGCGATGCGGCAGTTCTTCGGAGAGACCCACCGCCGCCGCGGCACCATCACGCTGGAGCGCCCGGGTTCCGAACCGGTGACCGATTTGGTGCTGTCGATAGTCTGCAACACCTCTCCGTGGACGTATCTGGGTAATCGCCCGGTGTACGCGTCACCTAAGGCCTCGTTCGATACCGGCCTCGACGTACTGGGTCTCAGCCGCATGTCGACGGGCTCTGTTGCCCGGTATGGCACCCAGTTGCTCACTTCGTCCCCCGAGCGGGGCCCCCATGGCAAGCACGCCGTGTCGCTGCATGACCTGACGGACTTCACCTTGCATTCGAAGGTCCCGCTCCCCTTGCAGATGGACGGCGACCACCTCGGACTGCGTACAAGCGTCGCGTTCACAGGCGTTCGTCGTGCACTGCGTGTGATTGTGTGAGCGGAACGGGCTAAAGTCCTTCCACTCGAACGTTTAGGCCAGGATCCACCCCATGGAAGTACGGCTGTGACCTAGTCGACACCGAGGAATCAAAAAAAACTTTCCGGTAGGGGTTGTATCCGCCGCTGAGGTTTGCGAGTCTCTACGTGGCGCTCGGGACGGGCCGCAACATCGCCCCCACAGAGCGCCGGAACCCCCTCCTCACTTCAAGGACCACGCCAGTCCGTCTGGTAGTCGGCCCTTCACTTGTTGAGGGATTCGTGAAAGCGTTCACATTCACAAGCAACGTGCACGTAATACCAAGGAGAGGTAGCAGCCATGGACTGGCGTCACAACGCCGTTTGCCGCGAGGAAGACCCGGAGCTCTTCTTCCCCATCGGCAACACCGGTCCTGCGCTGCTGCAGATCGAGGAAGCCAAGGCCGTTTGCCGTCGCTGCCCCGTCATGGAGCAGTGTCTGCAGTGGGCGCTCGAGTCCGGCCAGGACTCCGGCGTCTGGGGTGGCCTCAGCGAGGACGAGCGCCGCGCAATGAAGCGCCGTGCCGCCCGCAACAGGGCCCGTCAGGCTTCCGCCTGACAACCCGCCCCACAGCCTGAGCTTGGCGGCGCGTACAGCGAGTACGCATCTCCCGCCCCCGAGCCGCAGCGCGCAGTACCCCCGATGCGCACAACCGAATGACACTGTGAGCCCCGGACCCACCCAGTGGTCCGGGGTTCATTGCTGTTTGCGATCGCGCTCTCACCGCCCGCCACGCGTCGGCTCCGCAGCCTGGTCCACCGGTGAATATTACGCAGCGTGTTCGTTACGTAATGGTGCGGGGCGGTCGTGAGGGGCTGATGTGACGTCGGCCTGCCTGGATTACTTAGGCGGCCTGCGTGATGTGGGTTACACGGGTCACTCGGCCTACTTGGGTTACTTGGGGTTCTGCACCGGGATGTCCAGCACCACCTGTGTTCCGCGCTCCGGCGCCGGGACCATGTCGAAGGTGCCGCCCAACTCGCCCTCCACCAGAGTCCGTACGATCTGCAGGCCGAGATTGCCCGAGCGGTGCGGGTCGAAGCCTTCGGGCAGGCCCACTCCGTCGTCCTGGACCGTGACCAGGAGGCGGTTCTCCTTCGACGTGCCGCCACGGACCGCGGACACCTCGACCGTGCCCCGCTCGCCCTCGCGGAAGCCGTGCTCCAGGGCGTTCTGCAGGATTTCGGTGAGGACCATGGAGAGCGGGGTCGCCACCTCGGCGTCGAGTATGCCGAAGCGGCCGGTTCGCCGGCCGACGACCTTTCCCGGCGAGATCTCGGCGACCATGGCGAGCACCCGGTCGGCGATCTCGTCGAACTCCACGCGCTCGTCGAGGTTCTGGGAGAGCGTCTCGTGCACGATGGCGATCGAGCCGACCCGGCGCACCGCCTCTTCGAGGGCTTCACGGCCCCGGTCGGACTCGATACGGCGGGCCTGGAGACGCAGCAGGGCCGCGACCGTCTGGAGGTTGTTCTTCACCCGGTGATGGATCTCCCGGATGGTCGCGTCCTTGGTGATCAACTCGCGCTCGCGGCGGCGCAGTTCGGTCACATCCCGCAGGAGGACCAGGGAACCGACCCGCGTGCCCTTGGGTTTGAGCGGGATCGCCCGTAGCTGGATCACGCCGTCGTTGCTCTCGATCTCGAACTCGCGGGGCGCCCAGCCGCTGGCGACCTTGGCCAGCGCCTCGTCCACCGGACCTCGGGACGGGGCCAGTTCGGCGGTGGTCTTGCCGAGGTGGTGACCGACGAGGTCGGCGGCGAGGCCCAGCCGGTGGTACGCCGACAGCGCGTTCGGTGACGCGTACTGGACGACGCCGTCCGCGTCCACCCGGATCAGGCCGTCACCCACACGTGGCGAGGCATCCATGTCGACCTGTTGATCGGGGAACGGGAAGGAGCCCGCCGCGATCATCTGGGCCAGGTCGGACGCGCTCTGCAGATAGGTGAGTTCGAGCCGCGAGGGCGTGCGCACCGTGAGCAGGTTGGTGTTGCGGGCGATGACACCCAGGATGCGGCCCTCTCTGCGTACGGGGATGGACTCCACCCGTACGGGGACCTCCTCACGCCACTCCGGGTCGCCCTCGCGCACGATCCGGCCCTCGTCCAGGGCGGCGTCCAGCATGGGGCGGCGGCCGCGCGGGACGAGGTGACCGACCATGTCGTCCTGGTAAGAGGTGGGGCCCGTGTTGGGCCTCATCTGGGCGACCGAGACATAACGGGTGCCGTCGCGGGTGGGAACCCACAGGACGAGGTCGGCGAAGGAGAGATCGGAGAGCAGCTGCCACTCCGAGACCAGCAGATGCAGCCACTCGAGGTCGGAGGCACCGAGGGCGGTGTGCTGGCGTACGAGGTCGTTCATGGAGGGCACGTGTGCGAGCGTACCCGTCGCATACGAGAAGGCCCGAAATCGGCCACCCGCACGGGCCCCGGAGACACCCGCGGGCCGCGGCGCCTGAGAGGGACCCTCAGCCCTCCCGGCACCGCAGCCCGGAGCAACATCGGCCGCGGGGTGTGCGGTCCCGATCGGCCGAAGGATGAGGATCCGGTGCAGTCAGGGCAGAGAGCGCCGGCTCCTCGATCCGCCTTCCTGTGCGGGGAAGGCGGAGGCTTGGTCGTTCAAAAGGCTCGGTCATTCAGCTGGCTTGATCATTCCGTTGCATTCTCAAGCTTTGCCTACGATTGTGGACTAGACCACTCCGGCTGTCCATGCGTTGCCGGATGTTTGTTGTTGTCTCTTAATCCAACAACTCGCATACGACATCCACCACGCAGCCTATCCCCGCGCGGTTCAGGAGCGGGGCCAGATTCGCATGGCGAGTTCGGCGAGGGCCTCCAGTTGCTCCTTGCCTGCTCCGTCGCGGGCCTGCTGGGACATTCCCTGGACCATGGCGCCGGTGTGCCGGGCCATGGCCGCCGCATCCGTGTCCGCGGGGAGCTCACCCGCGGCGACACCGGCTCTTATACGGCTCTCGATGGCGGCGATGTTGGCATTGCGCCGCTCACGCAGGGAGCCCTCCACCTCGGGGCTGGTGCAGTTGGTGGCGGCGTGGATGACCAGGCAGCCGCGTGGGCGGCCGGGCTCGGTGTACTCCGCCGCGGCCTCACGCAGCATGCGCTCCACCGCGGCGCGGGCCGTCGCCTCCTCGGCGAGCGCGCGGTCGCCGAACGAGCCGTACCGCGTGCCGTAGACGTTCACGACCTCCTCGAAGAGGGAGCGCTTGTCACCGAAGGCCGCGTAGAGGCTGGGGGCGCCGATACCCATCACCTCGGTGAGGCCGGAGACGGAGGTCGCCTCGTAGCCGTGCTCCCAGAAAGCGAGGATCGCCTTCTCCAGCGCGGTCTCGCGGTCGAAGGAGCGGGGGCGGCCGCGGCCTCGCGGCCCGGCCTCGGATCCCGGCCCCGCCTGTCGGCCGGCCGTCTGTCTGTTCACCATGGGGTGGATTTTATAGCGGGTACTAGAAAAATTTCAGTGGGCTGCGATACGGTTTTTTCTGTAGCGACCACTAGGGAAAAATGGAGGGGTGGCCATGGGCGTGCTCACGGGCAGGACAGCACTGGTGACGGGCGGCGGCAGGGGGATCGGGCGGGGTATCGCCGAGCGGCTCGGGCGGGACGGCGCACGGGTTGCCGTGCACTACGGGAGTGGCGAGGACGCGGCGAGGGACACGGTGGAGGCGATCCGGGCCGCGGGTGGTTCCGCGTTCGCGTTGCGGGCGCAGCTGGGCGTGCCGGGTGACGCAGACGGACTGTGGCGGGAGTTCGACCGGCACGCGGACGGCCTGGACATCCTGGTGAACAACGCCGGGATCGGTACGTCGCACCCGTTCGACGAGATCGACGAGGCCGAGTACGACCGGCTCTTCGCGGTGAACGTGAAAGCGCCCCACTTCGTCACCAGGCTCGGCGTGCTCCGGCTGCGGGACGGCGGGCGGATCGTCAATATCTCATCGGGCCTCGCACGTACGGCGATGATGCCCGAGAACATGGCGTACGCGATGACGAAGGGCGCCCTGGACATCTTCACGCGGGACCTGTCCAAGGTCCTGGGCCCCCGGGGCATCACCGTGAACACGGTGGCGCCGGGCATCATCGAAACCGACCACACCTCCGACTGGCTGCGGTCGAGCGACGAGGCGTGGGCACGGGCCGCGGCGATATCGGCACTCGGACGAGTGGGCACACCGGCGGACGTCGCCGACGTGGTGGCGTTCCTCGCCTCGGACGAGGGCCGATGGGTGACGGGGCACTGGATGGACGCGACGGGGGGTTCGTTGACCTGAGCGCTCGAGACGCCGACCTGACCGGGGAGGGACAGGGCGGGCGGGGCGGACACGTCGGGCATCTGTCGGATCGTCCCTCGCGGCCTCCGTCGCGGCAGGCGACAGCCGTCCGGGGAAGCGCGACTACGGAAGGGCATTCTGCTAGATTGGTCTATACCACATATGCAGGTGAGTTCCCCTTCAGAACGGCAGGCCCAGCGTGGAAGTTGTCATCGTCTCGGACGCCAAAACGGGTGGCGAGCTCATTGCCGGAGCCATGGCGGAGTTGCTCCTGCACAAGCCCGATGCCCTCCTCGGGGTAGCCACCGGTTCGACGCCGCTGCCCATTTACGAGGCGCTGGCAGCGAAGGTGGGTTCCGGTGCCGTGGACGCCTCGCGGGCACGGGTGGCCCAGCTCGACGAGTACGTGGGACTGCCGGCCGAGCATCCCGAGTCGTACCGGTCCGTGCTGCGGCGCGATGTGCTGGAACCGCTGGGGCTCGACATGACCGCGTTCATGGGGCCGGACGGGACCGCCGAGGACATACGAGCGGCATGCGACGCGTACGACAAGGCGCTCGCCCAGGCGGGCGGGGTCGACCTACAGCTGCTCGGTATCGGGACCGACGGGCACATCGGGTTCAACGAGCCGTGCTCCTCACTCGCCTCCCGCACGCGGATCAAGACGCTGACCGGGCAGACGCGGGTCGACAACGCGCGGTTCTTCGAGGGTGACATCGAGCAGGTTCCGCATCATGTGATCACCCAAGGGATCGGGACGATCCTGGAGGCACGGCACCTGGTGCTGCTCGCCACGGGTGAGGGCAAGGCCGATGCCGTGGCTGCGACTGTCGAGGGACCGGTCGCAGCGGTGTGCCCGGCATCGGCGCTCCAACTGCACCCGCACGCCACGGTCGTGGTGGACGAGGCGGCCGCGTCCAAGCTGAAGCTGGCGGACTATTTCCGGCACACGTACGCCAACAAGCCGGCGTGGCAGGGCATATAGCAACCGCTGCGGACCGACGGCGCCGGTCGCCGTGGCGGGGTCACCGCAGGCCGACGGCGTGAGTCGTCGGCGTGAGTGCGCGGTGGGATGTAAGAAAGTGCCGGATTCCCCCGTGGTGAACCCGGCACCTTCATCTGTGTGAGCGTGGCCGGCGGGGTCACGCCCCGGCGATGGCCTCCGCTGCCGCCAGCCCGCAAACGCGGGCCGCGCCGTGGGTGGCGATGTGGAGGGCGCCGCGGGGCGGTGCCTGGGGTACGCCCATCTCGACCACGACCGTGTCGGGGCGGGCTGCGATCAGTGTGTCGATGGCCTCGGCCATCCAGGCGTGGCGGTGGACGTCGCGGACGACGGCGACCACGCGGCGCGATCCGGCGGCCGCGAGCACCTCGGCCCCGGCCCCCTCCCCCGTGAAGCTCCCGGTCTCCGTGTCCGGCAGCATGCGCCGCAGTTCGACCGCGACACCCCAGGGGGTCTCGTCTCCGACGGCGATGTTGGCGACGGGGGTGAAGGCCGCGACGTACGGCGCCTCGGTGACCGGCGTGCAGTGCTGTCCGCGCGTGACGGTCAGCGCGCGCCGGGCCGCCACCAGGCCGATCTCGGTGCCGCCGGCCGACGGGGACCGCGAGCCGTTTGTCGATGCGGACACCGGTGCCGGGGTCGGGGCCTGCGTCGGAGCCGGGGCCGGTGCCGGGGCCGGCAGTCCGGTCGGTGCGTCCCCCTTGGGCGTGGCGGTCCAGGCGGCCAGGGTTCGTACTCGGGCGGCCGCGTCCGCCAGTCGTTCCTCGGGGAGTTCGCCCGAGCGGACCGCCGCCACCAGCGCGTCCCGCAGTCGGAGGACCGTCGCCTCGTCGGCCAGTCCCCCGCCCACGCAGATGGCATCGGCGCCGGCGGCGATCGCGAGGACGCTGCCCCGTTCGATGCCGTAGGTCGCGGAGATGGCCTGCATCTCCATGCCGTCGGTGACGATCAGTCCGTCGAAGCCGAGTTCCTCGCGCAGCAGCCCGGTGAGGACGCGGCGGGAGAGGGTCGCGGGGTGGGCCGGGTCGAGGGCCGGTACCAGGATGTGCGCGCTCATCACGGCTCGGGTGCCGGCCGCGATGGCCGCGCGGAACGGGGCCAGTTCGCGGGACTCCAGGACCGACAGCTCGGCGTCGATGCGCGGCAGCGCGTGATGGGAGTCGACCGCGGTGTCGCCGTGGCCCGGGAAGTGCTTGGTGCAGGCGGCGACTCCGGCGGACTGGAGTCCGGAGACGTACGCGGCGGTGTGGCGGGCGACCAGGGCCGTGTCGGCGCCGAAGGAACGTACGCCGATGACGGGGTTGCTGGGGTTGGAGTTGATGTCCGCGGACGGCGCCCAGTTGAAGTTCACCCCGCAGGCGGCGAGTCGGCGGCCCAGTTCGTGGGCGACGGCCTCGGTCAGCGTCACGTCGTCGACCGCGCCGAGCGCGTGGTTGCCGGGGAACGACGATCCCGTACGCACCTCCAGGCGCGTGACGTCACCGCCTTCCTCGTCGATGGCGACCAGTACGTCGTCGCGTTCGGCACGCAGCTGGGCGGTCAGGGCCGTGAGCTGGTCGGGAGAGGTGATGTTGCGGCCGAAGAGGCCGACGGAGGTGAGGCCCTCGGCGAGCCGCCGGAGCAGCCAGGAGGGAGCGGAGGTCCCGGTGAAGCCGGGCTGCAGGACGGCAAGGGCGTCACGGGTCAGCGTGTCCGTGCCGGAGGCGATGGTGGTCATCGGGTGGCGTTATCCCTTCACCGCGCCGGCGGTGAGCCCGCTGACGGCCTTGCGCTGGAGGAAGACGAAGAGGACAAGGATCGGGATGGCGAAGAGCGAGGCGGCGGCCATGGTGGCCCCCCAGTCGTCGCCGAACGCCGTCTGGAAGCTGGAGAGCCACAGCGGGAGCGTCTGCTTCTCGATGTCCTTGTTGAGGATCAGGACCAGCGGGAACTCGTTCCACGCCGTGATGAAGCCGAAGAGCGAGGTCGCCATCAGCCCGGGGGCGAGCAGCGGGAAGATGACCTTCACGAAGGCCTGTCTGCGGGTGCAGCCGTCCACCATGGCCGACTCCTCCAGTTCCTTCGGCACGGCGGCGACGTATCCGCGCAGCGTCAGGACGGTGAAGGGCAGCACCATGATCATGTAGAAGACGGTGAGCGGTACGAGGCTGTTGAGGAGGTCGGCGTCGCGCACGATCAGGTAGATCGCGATGACCATGACCTCCCAGGGCGCCATCTGCGCGACCATGAAGGTCAGGATGAATCCGCGACGTCCCCTGAACCGCATGCGGGCCAGCGCGAAGGACGCGAGCAGCGCGATGACCAGGGAGAAGACCACCGCGAGGACGGTCACCGTCAGGGAGTTGCCGACCAGCGTCCAGAAGTGCTCGGCGTCGAGGGCCCGCCGGAAGTGGTCGAAGGTGATGTCGGTCGGCACGAAGACCGGGTCGTCCGCGATGATGTCGCCGGTCGGCTTCAGCGAGGTCGCGAACATCCAGTAGACGGGGAACGCGAAGACGACGAAGAGGACGAGGGCCGTCGCGTTGGGCCACAGCCGGGCTGTCAGGGAGCGTTTCACAGCTCGTCCTCCTCTTGCTTGAGAACGGTACGCAGGTAGTAGGCCGTCAGGCCGAGCAGGATCAGGATCGTCAGGAACGAGATCGCCGCTCCCATCCCGTAGTGCTGGTTGCCGGGGCCCTCGACGAACGCGTAGATCGGCAGGGTCTCGGTGAGCCGGTCGGGGCCGCCCCTGTTGATGGCGAAGATCTGCGGGAACGACTTGAAGACCCAGATGACCTCAAGGAAGGTCGTCGCCCACAGGAACGGCCGCATGAAGGGGAAGGTCACGGAGGTGAAGCTCTTCCAGGTGCCGGCCCCGTCGATGGAGGCGGCCTCGTACAGCTCTTTGGGGATGGTGGTCGTGGCGGCGTACAGGTTGATCGCCACGAACGGGATGGACTGCCAGACGATCAGCAGGGTGATCACGGAGAAGGTGGAGAGCTGGGTGCCGAACCAGTTGTAGTCGGCCATCGACGTCCAGCCCGCCTTGGCGAGCAGCCAGTTGACGACGCCGAAGCGCTGGGCGAACAGCCACTGGTAGACCGTGGTCGCGGCGACCACCGGCATCGCCCAGGCCAGCACCAGGCCGAGCAGCAGCAACAGCCGCATGCGCTTCCCCAGCCGGGCCAGGAGCAGACCGATCAGCGTGCCGAACAGCATGATGAGGACGACGTTCACGGCGGTGAAGAGGACCGTCCGCTCGACGACCTTCCAGAAGTCCGAGCTGCTCAGGACGTCCGTGTAGTTGTCGAATCCCCGCCACTCGGTGAGGTGGAGGATCAGCTGGCGCGGGTTGAGGTTCTGGAACGACAGTATGCCGTTCTTGATCAGCGGCCAGCCGAGCAGGATCACCGTGGCGATCAGGGCGGGCAGCAGGAGCAGGTACGGGGCTGACGCGCCGCCGCGTTTTCTGTCCGGGCCCGTGCCTGCGCCTGTGTCACCTGTGTCATCGGTGGGCGGGGGTACGTCGGTCTTACGAACACCGGGCGCCGCGGCCGTGCCTGTGCCTGTGTCCGTGCGTTTGGTCTGCACTGACATGCTCGCCATCTCTTCCACCATCGGGAGTCGCAGTTCGATGCGCCGGCGTGCCGGGGACGGGCGGGACGGACACGGCCGTCCCCGGCACGGAGGTGATCAGCTCGAAGGCGGTCAGCTGCTCTGCGCGAGCCGCTTGTTGATCTCCGCCTCGACCTGCTTGGCGGCAGCGGCGGGCGACTTCCCCTTCAGGACCGCGGTCATGTAGGCCTTGATGGGGTTCGGGTCGTTCTCCACGGCGGCCCACTCGGGGATCAGCGGGGTGGTGCCACCGCCGGCCGCGGCCGGGGCGGCGGCCTCGGCCGCGCCGTTGCCCACAAGGCTGGTCTGCAGCGACTCCTTGTTCGGGATGACGCCGTTCTCCTTGGCGAGCGCGCCCTCGAACTTGTCGGACAGGGCGACCTTCAGGAACTCCTTGGCGAGCTCCTGCTTCTCGCTGCCCGCGGCGACCGCGAAGTTGGAGCCGCCGAGGAAGACGCCCTCGGGCTTGTCGGCGGTCTCACCGGGGATGGTGAAGTAGCCGATGTCCTTCTCTATCTTCTTGTTGGCGGCGATGGCCGTGCCGGCCTCCCAGCCCATGCCGACGAAGGCGCCGACCTTGCCCTTGGCGAAGACCTCGGCCTGCTGCGGGGTCGCCTCGTCCTTGTCCTTGGGGGCCTTGGAGTAGGACTGGTACTCCTTGTAGATCTCCATGGCCTTGCCGACCTTCGGGTCCGCGAGGTTGGAGACGTACTTGTCGCCGTCCTTCTTCACCAGGTCGGCGCCCTGGCCGATGGTCAGTCCGTCGAAGAAGTACCAGTTCTGGCCGGGCAGGTAGATCGGCTCGGCGTCGGTCTTCTTGTCGATGGCTTTGAGGGCGTCGAAGAACTCGGCCCGCGTCTTCGGGGTGTTCTTGATGCCGGCGTCGGCCCAGACCTTCTTGTTGTAGACGACGACACGGTTGGCGAAGTACCACGGGGCGCCGTACTGCTTGCCCTCGAAGACCGAGGACTCGTTGAGGGTCTTGGTCCAGTCGGCGCCGATCTCCGCCTTGAGGTCCGTCAGGTCGGCGAGACCTCCGGTGGCCGCGTAGGCGGGGGTCTGGGTGTTGCCGACCTCCAGGACGTCCGGCGGGTTCTCCTCGGAGAGCGAGGTGGTGATCTTCTGCTGGATGCCGTCCCACTGCTGGGTCTCGAACTTCAGCTTGGCGCCGGTCTTCTTCTCGAAGGCCGCCTTGACGCCCTTGGTCCAGCCGGGCGGCGTGGAGCCGTCCATGGCCCAGACGGTCAGGGTCTGACCCTTGAAACCGTCGGCCCCCGTCTTGCCGCCACTGTCACCGTCGTCGCCGCCACAGGCAGCGACCGACATCAACATGCCCGCGACACCGACGGCCGCGATGAGCTTGCGATTCACGTCATCCTCCTCAGGGATGCCAGCAACCCCCCTGCCCACCGCGTGACTTACGACGAGTACTGCCCGTGGGGCTGGGACCTGGTCCTCAATGGTTTAGACCAGTACGGGGAGCTTGGCCTAGACCTAGAGGGGTGTCAAGGGTGAAAAAGCCGCTCTCGGCCGTCCGTTACGCGACCTACATATGCAGGGACCTTTCACTGCACGCGAGACAGAACGGACGCGGCGCGGGCGCGCCCGCGCACAGGTCGTGGCGGCGCCCTCGACCCATCCCGCCCACACGGTGGACTAGACCAAAAGGGACCCCGACGGTATATAGAGGAGATCACGCAGCGTGCGGGAGGACACTCGCACGACTGGGCGTGCCACGATGTGAGCCGTGGCCGGCGCGTACGTCGGCCGCATCGGCATCCGGAGCCGGGAAGGCAGAGTATGAGCACCGACGTCAGCAGTGCGGAGAACGAGGGTGGGGCCCCCATCCGTACCGCGCGCGTGCCCAAGTACTACCGCCTGAAGAAGCACCTGCTCGACATGACGGACACGCTGCCGCCGGGTACACCGGTACCGCCCGAGCGCACACTCGCCGCCGAGTTCGACACCTCACGCACGACCGTGCGCCAGGCGCTCCAGGAGCTGGTCGTCGAGGGGCGCCTCGAACGCATCCAGGGCAAGGGCACGTTCGTCGCCAAGCCGAAGGTGTCGCAGGCGCTGCAACTCACCTCGTACACCGAGGACATGAGGGCGCAGGGGCTTGAACCGACCTCGCAGTTGCTGGACATCGGTTACATCACCGCCGACGACACGCTTGCCGAGCTCCTCGACATAACGGCCGGCGGGCGGGTTCTGCGCATCGAGCGGCTGCGACTCGCGAGCGGGGAGCCGATGGCCATCGAGACCACGCATCTGTCCGCGAAGCGGTTTCCCGCGCTGCGTCGGTCGCTGGTGAAGTACACGTCGCTGTACACGGCGTTGGCGGAGGTGTACGACGTGCGCCTCTCCGAGGCCGAGGAGACGATCGAGACCTCGCTGGCCACTCCGCGGGAGGCGGGGCTGCTCGGGACGGACGTTGGGCTGCCGATGCTGATGTTGTCCCGGCACTCGATCGACCAGGACGAGCAGCCGGTGGAGTGGGTGCGGTCGGTATACCGGGGGGACCGGTACAAGTTCGTTGCGCGGCTGAAGAGGCCCACGGACTGAGGCGGTTAGGGTCCCTGGGGCGCTGGAGTTGCTGGGTCGCTGGGGTTGCCGGGGTTACTGGGGTTGCCGGGGTGCGTGGTCGGCGCGGGTTCGCTGTGGCTGCTCGCGCCCACGCGGCGAAGCCGCATAGCGACACAGCCCCGGGCCCCTGAAACCGAGCCCCTGAAGGCGACAGTTGCTCGCACCCCAAGCCCCCATGGGGGTAAGGGAGTTCGCCAGGAGCACGACTGCTGGTGCACGTGGTGTAGCGCTGGTTCTCATCCTGTTCTACGGTCCTCCCGTCACCCATGAACGGGAGGACGACCCGTGCGCACCGACAGCCCCCGGACGCCATCTCCGCAAGGTCCCCGCAAGGCAAGTCCCCGCAGCATCGTCATCTGGACCCTCGTCGCGCTGGTGAGCGCGGCCGGCTGGTCCGTACTCGCGCTCTCGCGGGGCGAGGAGGTCTCGGCCGCCTGGATGGTCGCCGCCGCCCTCGGCTCGTACGCCATCGCCTATCGCTTCTACTCGAAGTTCATCGCGCACAACGTTCTGAAGGTCGACAGGACCCGGGCCACGCCCGCCGAGCGCCTCAACAACGGCATCGACTTCCATCCCACCGACCGGCGGGTGCTGCTGGGCCATCACTTCGCGGCGATCGCGGGCGCGGGGCCGCTGGTGGGTCCTGTGCTGGCCGCGCAGATGGGGTATCTGCCCGGCACCATCTGGATCATCGTCGGCGTGATCTTCGCGGGGGCGGTCCAGGACATGGTCGTCCTGTTCTTCTCCACCCGCCGGGACGGCAGGTCGCTGGGCCAGATGGCGCGCGAGGAGATCGGCCCGTTCGGCGGCGCGGCCGCCCTGATCGCCGCCTTCGCCATCATGATCATCCTGCTCGGGGTGCTCGCGCTGGTCATCGTCAACGCGCTCGCCCAGTCGCCGTGGGGCACCTTCTCCATCGCGATGACGGTCCCGATCGCCCTGCTGATGGGCTTCTACCTGCGGGTCCTGCGGCCCGGCCGGGTCTCCGAGGTCTCACTGATCGGCGTGGCGCTGCTGCTGTTCGCGCTGGTCGCCGGACGCTGGGTCGCCGAGTCGTCCTGGGCCGACACGTTCACGCTCGCGCCCTCGACACTGGTCATCTGGCTGGTGGCGTACGGATTCATCGCGTCGATCCTGCCCGTGTGGATGCTGCTGGCGCCCCGCGACTACCTCTCCACGTTCATGAAGATCGGCACGATCGTGCTGCTCGCGCTCGGGGTCGTCATCACGCTGCCGACCCTGAAGATGGACCCGGTGACGGACTTCGCCTCGCAGGGCGACGGGCCGGTCTTCGCCGGCTCGCTCTTCCCGTTCGTCTTCATCACCATCGCCTGCGGGGCGCTTTCGGGCTTCCACGCCCTGATCTCATCCGGCACGACGCCGAAGATGATCCAGAAGGAGACGCAGATCCGGATGATCGGGTACGGCTCCATGCTCATGGAGTCGTCCGTGGCGATCATGGCGCTGGTCGCGGCGTCCATCATCGACCCGGGCCTGTACTTCGCGATGAACGCGCCCGCCGGAGTCATCGGGGACACGGTCCAGAACGCCTCCCAGGTGGTGGGCAGCTGGGGGTATCAGATCTCCCCCGAGGAGCTGGCAGCCGCGGCGAAGAACGTCGAGGAGACGTCCCTGCTGTCGCGGACCGGCGGCGCGCCCACGCTCGCGATCGGTGTCTCGGAGATCTTCTCCGACGTCACCGGGGGCAGTCTGCGGGCGTTCTGGTATCACTTCGCGATCATGTTCGAAGCGCTGTTCATCCTGACCGCGCTCGACGCGGGCACCCGGGTGGGCCGCTTCATGCTCCAGGACACCCTGGGCAACATCTACAAACCCTTCAAGAACGTGAGCTGGAAGCCGGGCCTCGTCATCACGAGCGGCATCGTCTGCGGTCTGTGGGGCTACTTCCTGTGGGTGGGCGTCCATGAACCGCTCGGCGGAATCAACCAGCTGTTCCCGATCTTCGGCATCTCCAACCAGCTCCTCGCCGCAGTCGCCCTGGCGGTCTGCACGACCCTGCTGGTGAAGTCCGGGCGCCTCAAATGGGCCTGGATCACCGGGATTCCGCTCGTCTGGGACGCCACGGTCACCCTGACCGCGAGCTGGCAGAAGGTCTTCTCCAGCGACCCGCGCGTCGGCTTCTTCAAGCAGCGCTCGGTCTACCAGGACGGCATCGACCGGAACGAGCTCATCGCACCCGCCAAGAACATGGACGACATGCACACCGTCGTCACGAACTCCACGGTCGACGGTGTCCTCACGGCGGCCCTCGCCCTGCTCATCGTGATCGTGATCGCGGACGCGACGAGGGTGTGCATCAGGCACGTACGCCGTCCCGCGCTCTCCACGCTCAGCGAGGCGCCGTACGTCGAGTCGCAGATCGTCGCTCCGGCCGGGCTGATCCCGACCAAGGAGGAGAAGGAGGAGATACGCGATGCGGTCGGCGCTGAACCGGGCGGTCAGAGCGGTTAGAGCGGTGCGCTGGTACGTACGGGAGTTCACCGACGAGTCCGCGTACGACCGTTACGTCGCGCATGTGCGAAGGGACCGGCACGATGCGGACGTGCCTTCGCGGCGGGAGTTCGAGCGGATGCGCACGGACCGTCAGGAGGAGGACCCCCGGCAGGGCTTCCGCTGCTGTTGACGCCGTTGCCATGTGCTGTTGACGCCGTTGCCATGGATGGTTCCGTGGATGGCGTCATGGAGGTTCCGTGGACGGTGCCGTTGCTGAACTACACGGTGAACGACACAGAGAACGACACGGTGCATCCGTTATGCGGACAGGGGTTCCATAACGCGGACCCGTCCCTTAGATTTCCTGCGCGTTGCACAGGTGATCAGTGAGGGGACGGAGCCGCCGTATGTCAGAAACACCGGATGAGCCAAGAGCGCACGAAGGGAATCCGCCGGTGGTGACGCCGGTCCGCGTGGTGATCGCCCTCTGCCTGATCGCGCCGTTCGTGGCGATGCTCTGGGTGGGGTCGTACGCGAAAATCGACCCGACCTTCATCGGCATCCCGTTCTTCTACTGGTACCAGATGCTGTGGGTGCTCATCTCGACCGCGCTCACGATGACCGCGTACAAGCTGTGGAACCGTGACCAGCGCGCCCGCAAGAACCAGAACAGGGGCGCGTCCGCATGAACGACGGCGTGAACGGCGTGGCACTCGCCGTCTTCATCTTCTTCTTCCTGGCCGTCACGGTCATGGGCTTCCTGGCCTCGCGCTGGCGCCGCTCCGACAACGAGCAGACCCTCGACGAATGGGGTCTGGGCGGACGGTCGTTCGGCACCTGGGTCACCTGGTTCCTGCTCGGCGGCGACCTCTACACGGCTTACACGTTCGTGGCGGTCCCGGCGGCGATCTACGCGGCGGGCGCGGCCGGCTTCTTCGCCGTCCCGTACACGATCCTGGTCTACCCCTTGATCTTCACCTTCCTCCCCCGGCTCTGGTCGGTGTCGCACAAGCACGGGTACGTGACGACGTCGGACTTCGTGCGCGGGCGCTTCGGCTCGAAGGGGCTGTCGCTCGCGGTCGCCGTCACCGGCATCCTGGCGACGATGCCGTACATCGCGCTGCAGCTGGTGGGCATCCAGGCCGTCCTCGACGTGATGGGCGTCGGTGGCGGTGAGGACACCAACTGGTTCGTGAAGGACCTGCCGCTGCTCATCGCCTTCGGCGTGCTGGCCGCGTACACATACTCGTCCGGGCTGCGCGCGCCCGCCCTGATCGCGTTCGTCAAGGACACGCTGATCTACATCGTCATCGTGGTCGCGATCATCTACATCCCGATCAAACTGGGCGGCTTCGACGAGATCTTCGCCAAGGCGGGCGAGGCGTACAGCCAGCCCAACCCGGCGACCGGCGCCCCACGCGGCGCCCTGGCACCGGGCGAGGCGGGTCAGTGGACGTACGCGACGCTGGCGCTGGGCTCGGCGCTCGCGCTGTTCATGTACCCGCACTCGATCACGGCGACGCTGTCCAGCCGCAGCCGTGAGGTGATCAGGCGCAACACCACGATCCTGCCGCTGTACTCGCTGATGCTGGGCCTGCTCGCGCTGCTCGGCTTCATGGCGATCGCGGCCGGAATCAAGGTGGACAACGGGCAGCTGGCGATCCCGCAGCTCTTCGAGACCATGTTCCCCGACTGGTTCGCGGGCGTGGCCTTCGCGGCGATCGGTATCGGCGCGCTCGTGCCGGCGGCGATCATGTCCATCGCCGCGGCGAACCTGTTCACCCGCAACATCTACAAGGACTTCATCAAGCCCGACGCGACTCCCGCCCAGGAGACCAAGGTCTCCAAGCTGGTCTCGCTCCTGGTGAAGGTGGGCGCGCTGGTCTTCGTCCTGACCATGGACAAGACCGTGGCGATCAACTTCCAGTTGCTAGGCGGCATCTGGATCCTGCAGACCTTCCCGGCGCTGGTCGGTGGCCTGTTCACCCGGTGGTTCCACCGTTGGGCGCTGCTCGCGGGCTGGGCGGTCGGCATGGTGTACGGCACCTTCGCCGCCTACGGGGTGGCCTCGCCGAGCCAGAAGCACTTCGGTGGTTCCTCGAAGGAGATTCCGGGCATCGGGGAGATCGGGTACATCGGTCTGACTGCGTTCGTGCTGAACGTGGTCGTGACCGTGGTGCTGACCTTCGTCCTGAAGGCCGTGAATGCTCCCGACGGCGTCGACGAGACCTCGGCCGAGGACTACACGGTGGACGCGGGCGACAAGGGAGTCCAGGTGGAGCTGCCGCCAGCCACCGCGGGGGCCGGGCACTAGGGTTTTCGCCCCCGCCACCCCCGCCGCCCCCGCCCGTCCCGTCACTGCCTCGGGGGCCGGCCCCCGAACCCTCGTCCTCAAACGCCGGACGGTCTGGATCTCCAGCCCGTCCGGCGTTTGAGGAC
>NZ_JBEZJY010000073.1:0-32308 GCF_040651415.1 Streptomyces sp. NPDC048484 | reverse complement strand
CAGGCTGCCCTCAGCTGCACCGGCCTGCTGCGACAGGCCAGCGGCGGGGTCCTTTCACCCCCGCTCGGGGTAGTGGCGCCTCGTGGCGCACCAGCCCGTACTTCCAGTCGATCCTCGTACGGACCGCGTCTGCAGCCCGGCGGTCCGACAGGTTCTCGGCGAACTGCAGCACCGACACCAGCGCCAACTGCCCCGGCGACAGTGCCGGCCTGCCGTCCGTGGGAAACAGATCGGCGAAGTCCTCATCAGCGAACACCACATCCAGCCGGTCCCGCATCACCATCACCGGCGTGCCCTTGGGACACGCCGCCCACGCCGTCCTGACCGTCTCCACCGGGATCCGCTGATGACTTTCCGGATGCAGCGACACCATCCACCACCTCATACCGAGGCCGCCCCGCCCTTCCAATCAACCACCAACCACGCCCGCCGTCACCACCCTGACAAGATCGCCAACAGAGTCACGAGATCCCCTCCTTCGCACCGCTGCTGGACGGTCTCGAGCTGGAGAAAACGGTGGTGACCGCCGACGCCCTGCACACCCAGCACGACCACGGGGCCTATCTGACCAGTCGCGGCGCCCACTACGCGGCCGTCGTGAAGAAGAACCATCCGGGCCTCTATGACCAGGTCAGGACACTGCCCTGGCGGAACATCCCGCTCGGGCACCGCACTCGCGACCACGCCCACCACCGCGACGAGATCCGCCGGCTCAAAGTCGCCGCGTTCAGCCATCTCGCCTACCCCGGCGCCCGCCAGGCGATCCAAGTCGTACGGTGGCGACGCGACTTGAGCACCGGGAAGCTGACCATCGAGCGCGTCTACCTGATCACCAGCCTGACCGTCTTCGACGCCACCTGCACCGAGCTCGCCACCTGGATCAGAGGCCACTGGGGTATCGAGAACCTCCTGCACCACGTCCGGGACCGCACGTTCCGCGAGGACGACTCCAAGGTCCGCACCGGCACCCTGCCCCGCGCCATGGCCTCCCTGCGCAACCTCGCCATCAGCGTCTTCCGCCAGGACGGCCACACCAACATCGCCGCCGCCCTCCGCCACACCGGCCGCGACTACCACCGGCCACTACGAGCCCTCGGCCTCACGTGACGAACCCAGACAGATCTCGATCATGCAATGACCCTGGGTGCACCATGGTCATCTGTACAGCGGCGGCCGAATATTCCGACACGACTGGATTCAGACCCTGGTGATTGGGCGGCCGAGTGGCGCGCTTGGCGGTATTGCCCTATGCGCACCGGACGTATTTCACGCTCCGGATCTCACCGTTTCCGGACGACCATACGAAGTTGGTTGGGGCGGACGGTGACCGCAAAGGTGGGACGTACTGGAACTGTGGGGTCAAGGACAAGGCGCCATTTTTGGAGGATTGCGGCAACAAAAAGAGGCAGCTCCAACATGGCGAGATGCTCTCCCGGGCACTTTCGGCGTCCAGCTCCGAACGGGATGAACGCGAGGCGGGTGGCCTTCTCATCAACGGACCAGCGATCGGGGAGGAAGTCGGTTGGGCGATCGAAGAATTGTGGGTTCCGGCTGGTGGCATACGGACTCAAGAAGACACTGGTTCCCGCAGGGACACGGACGCCTGTGATGACAGTCTCACGAATGCAAGTACGAGCCAGGATAGGGGCGGAATAAAGTCGCAAAGATTCCCGGATTACCTGCGCAAGCAAGGGCATCTTGTCGATGTCGTCGAATGACGGGGGTCGGTCTCCGATTGTTTCGTGGATTTCTGCCCAGACGTTGCTCTGGATTTCCGGTGCTTTGCCGAGATGGTAGAGAACCCAGGAGATCCCTGAAGCCAGCGTTTCAGTGCCGCCCATGATCATCGCAATGGTGTCACTGATGGCCGTACCTATCTTCTCTTCGCCGTATTCCTGGACGATTCTCTTCATAATTCCGGAATTTTGTTCTTCATCGAGCGATCGACGGGCTTCTTGGGTGATGAAGGTCGTGAGATAGTTACTTCCCCGCTCGAAGCTGCGGTTTACCGGAAGTGGCAGCTTGTCAGCCCAGGTTGGGATCATCACGCGCCGTGAGATAAGATGGAGTGTCTTGCCGAAGACTCGACGAAACTCGATTTCCCGAACGAGTGGAAACTGTCGTCCGAGGGTGACGTGAAGAACGGTGCGGAGGGCGATGGTGAGTGTTTCTTCCAGGACGTCGATCCATTGCCGGTCGGTCCAGCTGCTCATGTGTTGCTGGACAAGGTTGACATGACGTTCGGTGACCGCCCTGAAGGCGTCACGTCGCAGATGTTGCTGGGCATGGCGGCGGCGATCTATGTGCTCTTCGCCATCGACAAGGAGCATGCTGTTGGGTATCAGGGGTTCAGCACGGTGCATGAAACGTCCCTGACCGAAGTCCGCGGCCTTATTTCGCAGGACGTCGTCTAGGGCTTCGATGGAGAGAGCGAAGAGGAGTTCCGTGCGGCCGACGTCGATGCGGACGAGGTGCCCATAGGTGCGGAGACTTTCGATGTAGGTGAGCGGGTCTCGCAGCATGGCGAGACTGTGGCCGACGATGGGAAGACGGCCGCTTGCCTGGGGGACGTCGGCGAGAGTACTGGCCATGGGAAATATCCTTCCGGGATGAGTCGCAGCTCCATCGCCAAATCAATGGTCCGACGGCTGCACGTCACGGCGTGCTTGTGGATATTGGAGAGTGCCGACGTCTGAGGTGCTCGCATAGTCGTAGCGGGTGCCGGCGAGATGCCATCGGTAGGTTCCGTCCACCCAGGCGACGAGGGCGTCGGCCTGGTGCCGTTCCGTTGCGTTCACGTTGGCATCGGCGCGTAGCGCAGAGACGAGGGCGTTCAGTTCGTGATGTACGGCCGAGACAAGGGCGAGCGCGCTTGGAAAGGTTTGTTCATGGCTGATACCGTATTCTTGGGCCAAGACTCGGAACAGAGTGAACTCTTCGCCTCGGCGAATCTCCATGGGGTAGGAGATCAGGTCATTGACCAGACTGGTAAGGAGGCCGGCGGATTTTGAAATACGAGCCAGGCCGTAGGTGTACGGCTTGTGGGGCTCCAGCAGATCCGGCTGGAGCCGCTGAAGCAGGCTGGCTTCGTCAATGGCCAGGCAGAAGGCTCGGTAGTCGAGGTACTCCGCCAGTGACGGCAGATCGCCGGACCGTACCCACTGCTGACGCCTGCGCCAGGCCCTCAGAGTGCCCATGACTCCGTCAGTGAATTTCAGGATCAATGAGGCGTCGAGCTGAAGAATACTGTCTCGGATGCTGGCCATCGCCAGGATGAGGCGGTCGGCGTCGTCGTCGAGCGGCGCTCCGTCGTGGAGGATCTTTTTCACGGTCTCTATGAATATGTCAATCGAGGAGTCGGTGTAGATCAGTTCGTCGTTGACCGCCGCAAGCCATGTGTAATAGCGGGCGAGTGTGCCGACCACGTCAGTCGGGGCGCTGGGCATCACGTAGCAAGGAACCAGCATCGACTGGTCCAACTGGTATCCACCAGTCTTTCCGTCGGCTATGTGGAATTCCGCAACCCACTGTCGTGTTTGGGTGGCGATATCCTCGGAATGTGGGTGCGTGCGTGCGAGACCGTGCAGGCGTTCCAAATGTGCTCGAAACCAGGTCATGAGTTCGCGCGCACGATCAAGTTCGCATGATTGAGTATCCGTCACAACTGTGTCCTCCTTTTCGGGAGTGGAGTACTGGCCTGCGCTCTCATCTGCTGGCCGCCGGATCAACCGCACCCGACGATCAATCTGTTAGGAGCTCACCTGCTCCTCCAGACATGGCCGCACCCGCCGCTGGGCCCGCTCCAGCAACTCGGCCCCAGTGCGCTCCAAGGAATCCACCGATGGTGCCAGCATCGCCGTTCCACCTGCTTCTCTTCCACGTGCGGCGGTCAACCGGTGATAAGACGGAGGCTCATACCGGCCAGTCCTTCCAGGAAAACCCGCAATCCGTGCCAACGGAAGAGACAACGGCTCCAGGAAGCGTGCACGCGTTGAAAGCTTGTGCGCTTGTGCATGGGCGCCCCGCGCGAACTGTCGGCGTGAACCGTTCCGGGTTCGGTGGGGACCCGATCGTTTGAGAGGATCGAGTCATGGCACGTCCCTGCCCCATTACCCTGCTGTTCTGTTCCAAGAGGCGCCCCGTGGGTGATGACAGCCGCCGGATCCGCCGGGACGCTCGGCAGAAAGCCGACTGGGAGCCCGGCCGTGTGAGCGCGGCCGGGCCGCGCGCCGTCAGGCGGCCCACGGCGACGACGTCCCGCACTCCCAGACCTCGAGTGCGGGGTCGCCCGGTTGACGCCCAGGTCAGCGGCAATGCTTTTGTAGATCGCCCCGGGTGTGGACTCGTACAGGGCCACGGCATCGGCCTTGAACTCGTCCGAGTAGTCCTTCATCGCCATCGGCGGTCTTCTCGCTTCCTCCGGATCAAGCAGATCCAGTATCAGCGTGTCCACCACACAGGGGAGCCCCCGCTGAGCTAGCCGCTGGCGTCATCCCGGTAGAGGCAGAAGGGATGGCCGGCCGGGTCGAGCATCACCCTGACGTTGTCCTGCGGCTGATGGTCGGCCTCCCGCCCGCCCAGTTCGAGCGCGTGCGCCACGGCAGCCTGCAGATCGACAACTTCAAAGTCGAGATGCATCGTGATCCGCTGAGCGCCCTCCTGAGTCGGCCAGACCGGAGGGATGTACCCGTCCGAGAGCTGGAAGGCGATGTAGCCCACGCTTTCCGGTGGCGCGACCGCTGCCCCATCAGCCTCTGCCTTGACGATCTCCCAGCCCAGCAGGTCCGAGTAGAAATGTGCAAGCACCCGCGGATCAGGCGCCTCCAGCACGACGCCCCACCAGTCGTGTCTGGCCATGCGAGGAGTGCCGGGCTCGTGACTGGGCCGTCCGCGCATGTCGGTGACTACCCCCGTGAAGCTTCGCCTACCGCTGCTGGTCATGAGCTGGTCGCTGGAGCTTACTGGTTGACAGGACGCGGAAGGAGCACTGCGTCGGGCTTCGCTCCTATCTCAGGACTGTGGTCGGTGGCCACTACCAGACGCCGCAACTCCCCGCCCAGACAGGCGATCGGCATCGATCCATTCCATTGTGTTAGGGAGCGTATGTGGTTGCGATCACCAGGTGGTCCGGGTGAGTTCTCTGAGCCAGATCATCGAGGCGCGCAGGTGGAAGCCGGCGAGGTGGGCTGCGACGGCGCCGTCCCCAAGTCCCTGTCCCGCACGGGGCCCCCGTCGCCCGTGCCTTCCTAGATCGTGCCGCTCCACGCCCGGCGGTTCTCCCGGCGACGCACATGGCCGCGCCAGCCCGCGAGCAGCGTCATGCCCGTCCATGCGGCGACTCCCGTGACGAGGCCGCCGAGCCTGCCTTCGGGGTCGACGTCCACGGCGTCCTCCAGCGGGACGGCGCCTTCCGGGTCGCGGAGGATCTCGATGCGGTCGCCCACCCGGTAACCGGGGCTGCTCCCCCGGTACTCGAGGGTCTCGTCGAGTTCACCGCCCGGCCCGACCAGTGTGAACCGGTGGTTCTTGCTCGCTCCCGCCGCGCTGTCCGCGGTGATCGTGACGGTCTCGCGGACGCCACGTCGGTCGAGCGCCGCCTCGGGGGCGTACTGGACGGACCCGACGAGAATGAAGAGCGCGGGGACCACGGAGAGGACGGCGAGCCACCACGCCCTGTGGAGCAGCCGCAGCACGATCACGAAGACCAGGCAGCCGAGCACGCCCGCCGCGATCGGGATGAAGTCCATGCCCAGCGTGACGTAGGCGAGTCCGGTGTTGCCGGCGGCGATCCCCCAGGCGACCAGCAGCACCCAGAGCGTGGCGAGTACGGACGCCCCGGCGCTCCTTCCCGTGCGCTGCCCACCTGGAGCGGGCACTCCGGCCCCGGCCGCGTCCCCGACGCCGCCCGCCACGGGCGCGTTCATCCTCTGATCGCTCATCCGCGCAGCATACGAGGCGGCCGGAACGCCGTGCCCACGTGGCCCGGGACCGGTGTCAGTGGCGTGTGCCAAGGTGCCGCTCTTCATCCTGGATTCCCCGGGTCTTCAACGGGTGAGCAGGGCCTTCAGGACGCCGGTGACAATGGTGGTGCCGAGGAGGCCGCCGGCGAGCGTGCCCACACCGACACCCATCGCTGCCAGGGGTTTGATGTCCGGTTTCAGCAGCGTTCTGCCCCCGAGGTGCCGGAAGGCGACGACCGTGGCGAAGCCGCCAGTAACGAGAAGGAGCGAGGTCAGGAAGAGGAACCCCGTGAAGTTGTGGTCCGGTTCCTGCGCGGAGGTCTCCCGCTGGCCCTGGAAGGCGACCTCGACTATCTGGCCGTCCCAGTAGATGGCGGTGACGGTGTCGCCGGTCTGGGCGGCGCTGTAGACCGGGTGACTCCCTCCGCCCATCCGCACCCACTGCGACGGCCGGCCGTCGCGGGAGAACAGCATGTAATGGGGGCGGCCTTTGCTCGAGTTCCGGCGCTCCTTGTCGATGAGCGTGACCGGCGTCTGTGACAGGCAGCCCGGTGCGGGCTCCGCGGTGGGACACGTGGGCGCCGAATCGTACGCCTGCTGTTTCTCCAGCTTGCCGGGCAGCAGAAGGACGGCGAGGGCGAGACCGGCGAGCAGGAGGACGCCGGCGATCGTGGCCGACAGTGCGGGTCTGGGCCTGTGCTCGGCAGCCAACCTGTTCCCCCTTGCGTAGCGTAGTTGGCGAAGATCGTTACATCGCGACTCGAGGGCGTCAATGAGACTTTGCCAATCCGCGACCTCGCGACCTGCGGCACCGTCCACGCCTGACGCCCGCAAACCGGGCGCCCCGCACACCGGACGCCCTGCCGCTGTAGGTTCTCGTCGCTCATGTCCTACGGCGAGGCTGTGACCTGTGGCTTCTCGCGGTGTCTCACGCCGTGGCCAGCCGCTCATTCTCACGGCTGTGTCCAAAACCTCGGCCTTTGCCACCGAGGGCGCGTCTGTCCTGTCGCAGCGCATCCGTCAGACGACGGGCTTTCGACCTGCGGAATCGCCATGTCGTTTGAGAACGCTGATGGGTCGGTTTCTCAAACGACATGGCATTCGCGGGAATCGCGCTGTGGTCGGCAGCGGCCGCTCAGCCGACCGGTGTCGTCTGGGCCAGGGCGATGCGCCAGTCGTCACCCTGACGGGTCAAAACGTAGGTCATGACACCGACCGAGGGCAGCTCGGACGAGCCCTCCGCCTCAGACCGTTCGTCGTGGACGGTCTTGGTGAGACTGACGATAGCGACGTCTGGGGTGGTGAACCGGATGTCGTCGACCTCCAGCGAGGTCCGGATGTCCTTGAGCGGGGAAGAAAGCGCTTCAGCCATGGCCGAAGCGAAGGCCCCACGCCCGAAGAGGCGCCGCCCAGCCAAGTTGACGATCACCAAGTTTGCGGTGTGCAGCGCAGGCAACACGTCCGGGTCGATCTGCGCCTCCTGGGACCGCGCCACCAGCTCGCGAATTCTGCGCTCGTCAGCGTCGTTGGCGGGGAGAGTGGAGTTCGTGGTGTCCATGAGGGAAACCTAGGACCTCAACTTAGATTGAGGTCAACTCCTGTCGCTGGCCTGACAGTTGCCAGGCGTCCTGTCGTCTTGCGTCTGTCAGATAGTGATCCTCTGAACTGCTGCGGAACCGCTGGTAGAGAGGGTCTGGGGTTCGACGGAAGTACGGACTCGAACGAGACCCGTGACACCGCCTCAAGTGCGGACTTCCTCAGCCCGCCGCCCTCGCCGTCAGCCCACTCGACATCGCCCAGCCCCAGGTCCATCGCCACCCACGGCTCGCGGTACCTACCGAAAACGACCGTGGTCAAACCCCACGAACGAAGCAACCGCCGCCGTTCAGCAGGTGCCGCAGCGAGAATCCGACACCACGAATGAGAACGAGTGAGAATCCGACAGCTTCAGTGCGACAGGACAGCGTCGCTGACCTGTGAAGCCTCAGCGCTGGCCACCGAGTGGCCACGGTTCGTGAGAAGTGGCCACGAGTTTTGGGAACCTACAGCCGCCGACGCAGCCCTCCCGCTCGCCGACCGGACGGCCGGGATCAAGCCGCCGGGTCGAACTACTGTTGGGGCCGTGGCGACAACGTACGACTACCCCGACGATCTCCTCAAGGCGCAGCAGGCCCTCAACGAGGCGCGCTAGCCTCAACGCCCTGGTCAAGACGCTGCCGATCGGCGATGGGTGCAGATCCAATGAGGGTGCTGTTGATCAGGCGGTGGGTATGACCTGGTCGCGGTAGCGCGTCTGGTGGTTGCGGATGAACTCCTGCTGCTGGTGCCACGCCCAGTAGGTGTCGAAGTCGCCGTTGGCGCGGACGGCACGCAGCTTGAGCACGGCTTCAGCTCCGGACAGGCCCCAGCGGGCGCCGGTGATGTCCAGGCGGTCTTTGACCAGGTGCCGGCATGCTCCCTCGATGATTCCGGTGGCGATCGGCCAGCCGCGTTCAAGGGCGGTGTCGTAGCGCAGGTACTCGGCCTTGCCGGTCAAGTAGTTCACGGCCTCGTCGATGCCCTTGCGCTGGGCGCCATGCAGTCCGGCGGCGCGGGCGGCTTCCTCGAGTGCGGCGGCGGTCTGCTGCACGCCGCCGCACAGCAGGACGCGGGCGTGACGGGCGACCCAGTTCTCGACGACGGCATCGCCGCTGTCGTGCAGGCACCAGGCTACTCGCCGCAGATATTCGAGCACGTGGATGAGGTCGACGATGATGTGGACGTCCACGCCGTGCTGTAGTGCTTCGGCCTTGATGAGGTCGATTTGATGGCGGGCCCCGTCGACCAGGACGACCCAGGGACGGCGGTGGCCGGGGTCGCGGTGCTCCGCCTGATCGAAAACGGCGGACACCACCTGCGCGGCGGTGTCGGTCACCGAGCCGCACAGCCACTTCGACCGGGCCTTCGGCCCTTGGCGGCGCTCGGGCGCCGCGCCGTGGGCGGCATCGTCTTGCCGGTCGGGGTCGGTGATGATGTCGCCGGCTGTGCGCGGCGCGGGTTCGGCATCGTAGACGGCTCCCAGGGTGGCCATCCGTTTCCTGCCGTGTTTCTCCCCGGACGCCAGCCGGGTCTTCATCGCGTTGCCACCCTTGGCCGCTGCGGCCTTCGCGGTGTCCTCACGCAGCGCTTCGGGCCTTATCACCACGCCCTTGCCGTCCACCGACAAGATCAGCGGCGTGGCGTCGGTGCAGGGAGCGGGCACGAGGGCGTCGTAGAACGCGTCGATGTCCGCCGCGGCGCTGACAGCGAGTTCCTGGACCTGCCGGTGCCCGGTGCCGGAGCCGGTGTGAGCGTTGATCCGCTCGCAGGCGTCGGCGAAGCTGCCGCGGGCGGACTCGATCGCGGCGAGCCTGGCCAGCCCGTGCGAGTGCATTGCGTCCGGAAGGTTCAGCACCGCGTCGGCCGGGTGCAGGTCCGCCATGCCGGTGCCGCGGTAGGCGATCCGGACCACGGTGACCTTGCCGAACACCGTGGCCAGCCTCCGGTGTCGGTCCCGCTCGATCCGAGTGCGCGGGGCACCGGCGGCGTCCACGACCTCCTGCCGACGCACCTCGTACCCACCCGCCAAGGAGGAACGTCAGGAAGAACCCGCAGCCTGACGTGTCTCACCGGGATTGACAGGCTCCGCCTCCGGTGCCCATCGACTCCGCCTCACGGCGCGCCGGTGCCAGAGGCGCCTATGCCGGTGGGGGCGTCGGGGATCCGGGGGGCCTGTTCGGCTTCGGCTTCGCTGGGTGGGTGCTCATCGGCGCGCCTCCTGCGGGTCGGCGCCGTCGGTCGCGGGACCACACGGGCTCCCGCATGGCGTCCTGTACCGCCTGTACCGGGTCGTCGTGTGCGACGGCCACCCCGTCCTCGGCGGCCGCGTGCACCACGGCCACCGCGATCGTCGCCGACAAGGCGCGCAGGTCGTCCACCGGGGGCAGCAGCGGCCCTTCCCCGTCGCCGGGCCGGGCCCGTCCGGCGACCGCTTCGGCGGCGGCCCGCAGCATGTGCGCGGTCACCCGCTCGGCCCTGGACACCACCACGCCCAGGCCGAGCCCGGGGTAGACCAGGGCGTTGTTGGCCTGGCCGATGACATGCCGGACTCCGTTCAGCTCCACGGGGTCGACGGGGATGCCGGTGGCGCACAGAGCCCGGCCGTCGGTCCAGGCCAGCAGGTCGGCGGGCATCGCCTCGATCCGTTCGGAGGGATTCGACAACGGCAGGATCACCGGACGGTCCACCTGCGCGGCCATCGCGGTCACCACGTCCCGGGTGAAGGCGCCGTACACGGTCGAGGTGCCGACCAGGATCACATCTCCGGCAGATGGTCCGCCATCAGCCGGTAGTACAGCACCTCATTGCGCTCGTGCAGCTGCTCCATGTAGATGCTCTTCGCCAGGTCGTCCGGCTGCCGGCGCAGTTGTTACCACAGACCGTAAGCCCGGGCCTTCGGCTCTCGCCACCTCACCGGGCTTGAGGGCGAGAAAATGCTTTCCGAGGAGTGTGCCGACACCATACCGGTGAAGACCAAGGTAGTCGCAGGCGTGTTCGCGGCCGTAGCAGCAAGCGGACTTCTCATAACTCCGGGCGCGACGGCAGCGGAGGCCGCCGCGACGAGCCCGGGCAGCATCTACAAGGGCACTGACGGCTGGTGCCACTACAAGTACTGGGGCGGCAACTTCTACTGCAAGAGCAACTACGAGCGCCGCCTGCCCGACGGGCGCATCCAGGCATTCGTCATCGGCACCAGGGGCTGGGTCTTCGCGATCCAGTGCAAAGGGCTGGACCACAACCGATGGGGGACCACGCGGAACATCGACGGTAAGTGGAGTAATCGGTACCGAACTTATTGAGGGCGGTCTGGCACCGATCCCGCCACGCATGGCCGGTGACAGAGCCTCTATTGACGTACGCTGATCAGTTCGGAAGGTGATCCGGGAGAGCGAAAAACGCCCGGGGCGGTCGTTGCAGCCGCTCCCCGGGCGGCTTCATTCGGGCTCAGCGGCCCCGGCCGTCAGGCGGTCGGGTACGACCCGGTGACGGTGATGATCTCCGCGTCCGCGGCACCCTCCGAGTCTCCGTACGCATGCCCGATGTTTGCGACCGCCGCCCCGTTCACGTCGGTGGTCAGTGCGGCAGGCCGTCGCTGCGCCGCGTCGCACCGTGCACGAGGTGGTCCTGACCGAGGTCACCTCGAACGGGTACGTCGCCGAGGCGGCGACAACGGTGCCGACGACGATGCTCACGCTGTTCTGCGTCACAGTCACCCGCCGCCCGATGCAGACGTTGCTCGCCTCCGTCTACGTCCGCCTGCGGTGAACGGCCGCAGGGCCGGCGGTGTCCCGTCCCCTGTCACCTTCGCCCCTGGCGGTTTCCGTCGCTCTCCCCTTGGTCCGCGCATACGCCGTTCTCCCACGCCCAGGCGGCGATCTCCACCCGGTTCCGGGCGGCGAGCTTGCGCTGGACGCTGCCGAGGTGGGTCTTGACGGTGGACAGGGAGACGTGCAGTTCCGCCGCCACCTCCTCGTTGGTGCGGCCGCGGGCGACCAGGCGTACGACGTCCAGTTCACGTGCGGTGAGCGGCTGCCCCGGCATGTCCGGGCCGGCGCTTGCCGCACCCCGCCGACCGTCGCCGGCGCGGTCGGCGGCGTCGGTCATGTGCCTCAGAAGCCGGACCGTGACGGCCGGGGAGATCAACGCGGTGTCGGCGGCCACCGCGCGCACGGCCTCCACGAGCAACGCGGGCGACCCGTCCTTCAGCAGGAACCCGCAGGCGCCGTGGCGCAGCGCCCGGTACACGTACTCGTCCAGGTCGAAGGTGGTGGCGATGAGGACGCGCAGCGGATCGGGCGCCTGCGGGCCGGCCAGCAGCCGGGTCACCTCCAGGCCGTCCAGGCCCGGCATCCGGATGTCCAGCAGACACACGTCGGGGCGGAGCCGCCGGGCCTCGCGCACCGCGGTCGCACCGTCGGCCACGGAGGCGACGACCTCCATGTCGGGTTGAGCGCCGAGGATCATGCCGTAGGCGGAGCGGATCATCGGCTGGTCGTCCGCGATCAGGATGGTGGTCGTCATGTGTCCAGGGTGGCAGTCGTGCGGCGCGTTCCGGCCTCCGCCTCCGTGCCGGCCGTGACGGAGGTCGGGTCATCGCCCACGGGGCAGGCACCGGGCAGCGGACCGGGGAGGGGCATACGTGCCTCGACGACCCAGCCCGCCCCCGCCCGCGGCCCCGCGGCGACCGTGCCGCCGACCATGGCGGCGCGTTCGGACAGCCCCGTCAATCCGAAGCCGGACCGGGGCGTCCCTGGCGGCGGGACGCTCCGGTCGCCGTCCGGCCCGTCGTCGGTCACCGCCACGAGGACGGTGGGCCCGTGGGCGCTGTCTTCCTCCAGCCGTACGTCGACAGTGACCCTCGTGGCCCGGCTCGCGTGCTTGCGTACGTTCGTCAAGGCCTCACGCACGATCTGCTGCACCGTTGTGGCGATGCCGGAAGGCAGGGCGCCCGCAGCGAGACGCGGCTCCAGCGCGAGCGTGGTCGTCGGACCGGTCTCGGAGAACCGGCCGGTCAGGACGCGCAGTTCGTCGAGTGCGCCGCCCGCGGCCAGCGGAGCACCCTGGTCCCTGGGCGCGCGCAGGACGGTGACCATCGACCGCATCGACCGCATGGCCTGCGACCCGGAGTCCTCGATGGCGGCCAGCATGCCGTCCAGCTCGCCGGGCGACGGCGGCCGGCCCGCTGCCGTCGTGTACCGCACCGCCTTGGTCTGGGCGATGATCGCGGTGATGTGGTGACCGACGAAGTCGTGCAGGTCGCGGGCGTACTCGAGCCGCTGCTCCTGGAGTTCGGCCGTCCGCTCCCGAGTCCGGTAGCGGTCGAGAAGCCGCAGGTAGAGACCCAGTACGGTGACGAGGACGGCGCCGAACCAGAGGACGGGCACCACGAACGACACCAGATCCGGGTACGCGGACCGAGGGCAGCGCAGGAACAGCGCGCTGAGCGCGGTGAACGCGCCCCCTGCCAACGGTATCGCGCTCCGCGGCCGGAGTAGCCGTACGGAGCGGGCCACGACCAGCAGCAGCGCCACCAGCTCGATGACGCCGAAGGTGGTCTCGGCACGGGCATCGACCTGGCTGCTGACCAGGGTCACCAGGCAGGAGACGAGGACGCCCGAGGCGGCCACCGCGGCGAAACGGTCCGGGCGCGCCACGACGGACGCCAGGACGAGACCGCCGGACACCGTCCACGCCGCGGCCAGCGGCACGGACCCGGTCTGCGCGCCCTCGGCCGCCACCACGGCCAGCAGCACCAGCGTCGTACAGAGCGCCGCGATCCGCCGGCCCCTCGCCGGGGGGAGGTCGAAGAACTGATTCATGCCGACGGAGCCTACGGGGCCCGCTGCCGTCCCACCTCGGCCGAACGGCCGAGGTGGGACGGCATGAGCGTCCGGTGTTCGGTCCTGTGGTCGATCCGTGCGCCCACCCGACTGGTCCAGGATCGGACCGTCTGCCGGCTGTCCGGCACCGATTTCCTTCACCCCGGCTCCGGAAGGCCTCATGTTCCGTATCGTCCTGCGCTCCCTGCTCCGTGACCGGCACCGCTTCGCCCTGCCGGCTCTGGCCGTACTGATCGGTGTGGCCTGCGTCAGCGGTTCCCTGCTGTACACCGGGTCGCTGGCCCAGGACGCGGAGCGTCTCCAAAAGGCCTCCCGCCCCGATGTGTCGGTCGAAGTGCGAGCCACGGGAGAGCGGGTGACGACCGACGAGGCCCTGCGGCGTCGGCTCTCCGAGCTGCCCGGGGTGGCGGCGGCCCGCGGCACCCTGCGCGGCCGGGCCTTCCTGGTGGCACCGGACGGCACCCTGGTCGGGGAGCCGTCCGCGGACGCGGGCGTGGACCACCTTCCCAGCGAGCGGGGGGCCGACCCCCGCTACCCGATGACCGACGGACGTGGTCCGCGGGGACCCGATGAGGTCGCCGTGGACCGGTGGGCGGCGGACCGGGCCGGGTACCGGATCGGCGACCGGGTGCGGGTGGCCGTCGCCGGAGAGGTCCGCACCGCCCGGCTGGCCGGTGTGTTCACCGTGCACGACCCCGCCACCGCGGCCGGCGGCACGGTCACCGCCTTCGACGCGGCCACCGCGCGGAACCTGTTCGCACCCGGTCCCGGCCGGTACGAGTCCGTGACCCTGACGGCCGCTGAGGGCACGTCCGAGGCAGCCCTTGCGGAGCGCGTGGCCACCGTCCTGCCCCGCGGCCTGGACGTGGCCACCCGGGCGGAACTCGACACAGAGGCGGCGCAGTCCCCCGACCGGAAGAAGCTCAGCACGATCCTGCTGCTGTTCGCGGGAATCGTCCTGTTCGTCTCCGTGTTCCTGGTGGGCAACACCTTCTCCATGCTCAGCGCACTGCGGGCCCGCGAACACGCCCTGTTGCGAGCGGTGGGTGCGAGCCGGGGCCGGGTGCTGGCGCAGGTGCTCGCGGAGGCGGCCCTGGTCGGCAGCGTCGCGGCCGTCGTCGGTCATGTTCTGGGCGTGGGTGTGGCAGCGCTGCTGGGTGCCCTGTTCAGCCCGGCGGCCGGACCCGCGAACGTGATCCGGCCCGACATCCTGGCCCCGCTGCCCCTGGTGACCGCCCTCTGCCTGGGCGTGGGGTGCACCGCCCTCTCCGCCTGGCTGCCCGCGCGGCGCGCCGCCGCCACCTCCCCCGTGGCGGCGCTGCGCAGCGGTCTGCCGGTCGCGGCTAGCGTCTCGCGGCGCCGCTCCTGGGCGGGCGGCGTCTGCACGGCGCTGGGCGCGACGGCGCTGGCCACGGCCGGCGCGGACCTCGGTGTCCTGTGTCTGGCCACCTCCGTGCTGCTGGCCGGCCTGGTCCTGCTCACTCCGCTGTTCGCACGGGGCGCCACCCGGGTGCTGCGGGCCCCGGTACGCCGACTGACCGGAGTGCGCGGCACCTTGGCCCTGGCCAACGCCCGCCGTGATCCGCGGCGTACGGCGGCCACCTCCGCCGCCCTCACCGTATGTGTGGCGCTCGTCGGCGCGGTCACCGTCGCGGTGTCCTCGCTGGGCGCCACGGCGGAAAGGGAGGCCGTGACGGCGGTACCCACTGATCTGCGTATCACCGCGGTCGACTTCGCGGAGATCGGCGCCGGCACGACGGCACAGGTGGCGCAGCTGCCCCATGTGGCGGCGGCCGGCTCGGTGCGCGAGGCTGGCTTCGGCCTGCCCGACGGCTCCCACTTGTGGGCGGCCGTCGTCGATCCGCACGCCGTGGACGAGGGCCGCCTGGTCGGTCTCCGGATCCGCTCCGGCGACCTCTCCGCCCTGCCCCGCGGGATCGCGGTGACACGGGCCCTGGCCACTGAACGGGGCTGGCGGGTGGGCGATCGTGTCACCGGCCGGGGACTGCCGGACCCGGGCAGGCCCGACGGCCCGTCGCTGAACCGGGAGATCGTCGCGGTGTACGACGGCCCCGAGGCCCTCGGCCCTGCTCTGCTGCCGGAACAGGCGGTGACCGCGGGCGGGGTGCCGGCGGGCGAGGTGAGCGCGGTGCTGGTGCGGGCGGAGCCGGGTCGAACGGGCGCCGCCAAGGCGGAGATCCGCCGGACGCTGCGCAATCCGATGCTACTCGTCGAGGACCGGGCGGACGCCGGCCGGACGGCCCGGCACGGCTTCGGCACACTGTTGTCCGTGCTGTACGCGCTGCTCAGCGTCACCGTGGTCGTGGCGGCGCTGGGCGTGGCCAACACCATGAGCATGGCGGTCTTCGAACGCGGACGGGAGATCGGCCTGCTGCGCGCGGTCGGCCTGCAGCGGGCCGAGGTACGGTCGATGCTGCGGGTGGAGTCGGTGGTGGTGTCGGTGCTGGGCGCGGGACTGGGTGTCCTCGCGGGCACCGCGGCGGGCACGGCGGCGGCGGCCGGAACCGGTGCCGTGGTCAGCGTCCCGTGGATGTTCCTGCTCGCGGTGTATACGGGCGCGGGTGTCATCGGAGTGCTCGCCGCGCTCGGCCCCGGTGTCCGGGCGACGAAGATCCCGGTGACGCGTGCGGTCGGCGGCGAGGTCGGATGAGCGGCGCCGCCGCTGTCGCCGCTGCGCGCGACAGGGTCCAGGAACACGAACCGGCCGGGGCCGGCCGCGCGTCGGGCACGGCTCCATATTGCGACCCGTGATCCGTGTGCATGATCGCTCCCTCGAGAGAGCCACGGGTCCGCTCGGCAGCCGCCAGGGCGTCGATGACAAGCTCGGTTCGCATGTGGTCGGCGATCGCCCGCCCGGCCAGTCGGCGTGAGGCGAGGTCGATGACGGTCGCGAGGTAGAGCGGCTTCGCACCGTTGACCGGCAGATATGTGATGTCCCCGACGTACTTCGTGTTCACCGCGGCCGCGGTGAAGTCACGGCCGATCAGTCCGGTGCCTTCGGTGCGGACCGGTCGGCGACGGTGGTGCGGTGCCGGCGGCGCAGACGGACTCCCTCGACTCCGATGGTCCGCATGATCCTCGCGACGCGCTTGTGGTTGACCGCCGGGCCGCCTTCGTCGCGGAGCTCGGCGGTGATTCTGGGGGCTCCGTAGGTGCCGTCGGAATCCTGGTAAACCTTGCGTATCCGGGCCGCGAGCTGCGCCTCGACGGTCTGCCTGGCCGCCCTTGTGGCCGCGGTGCGGCGCCAGTAGTAGAAGCTCGACCGGGAGATGCCAAGGGTGTCGCAGAGCCGCTTCACGCCGTGTCGGCGCTGGTGATCTTCAACGAACTGGCAGCGGTTCACCAGCGCGTCTCCGTCGCGAAATACCGGGCTGCCTCGCGGAGGATGTCGCACTCTTCCTCCAGCTCGCGGATCCTCTTGCGGACTGCGGCCAGCTCCGCCTGAACGTCGTTACCGCTGGCCTGCGAGGCGACCGGCTGGGTCGAGTGAGAGCCGGGGCCACGCCCGTCGGCGGCGAGTTCCGCAGCGTCTCGGTGCTCATCCCGAGATCACCGGCGACCGACTTGATCGTGGCTCCTGGCCTCGACCGGTACAACGCGACCGCGTCCGCCTTGAACTCGGCGGGGTAATGCTTCATCCCCACGGGGACTCCGTTCTCCTGGACCATCAAGATCCAAGTGTCTCCGGTGTCCAAAATCCAGGGTCAGGGCCCGGCCAAGGCTTACCCCAGGGCCAGCAACGCGGTGCCGGTGTCGCCGGCGGATTGTCAGACGCCGGCCGCGTCCTTCGCTGGAGTTGCGGGAGCGGCAGGGGCGGGGGCAGGGGTGAAGGTGTTCGCCGTGCGGCTGGTAGCAAGAAGAAGCGTCACAACGATCGTCTGGATTCCGATGATCAGGGCCTGAGTCGCGGGGGCGTCGACGCTCAGCAAGACCATCGTGGTATTGACCGCGAAGTGCACCGCCATCGCTGCGACGACACCGGCACGCTCGTAGGCACAGGCGGTCAGCATGGCCATGGGGATGGTGCTTACGGTGAAGAGCACACCGCCCGGGGTGTTCAGGCCCAGTTCGTTCTGGACGCTGCCATTGATGAAGAACAGCGGCAGGTGCCACACGGCCCAGATGGCGCCCAGCGCCAGACCGACCTGGAAGCGGCCCATTGACGCGCGCATCCTCGGGTAGGCCGTACCCCGCCAGCCTGCCTCTTCGGACAGCGGGCCGGAGATCGCCATGCTGACGAAGAAGACTGCGGGGCCGCCGAAGTCCTTCATCACGTCTTTCCCATCCTGCAAGCTCGGTGCGGGTTCGCCCCCGGCGTGCGCCAGCAGCGCGGCGGACAGCACGGTCGCGGACGCCAGCACCAGCAGCAACGGTACCCAGAACGCGTTCTTTCGCCGAAACCTGACCACATGTTCGGGTGCGGGCTCACCGCGCCGTCCGCGGCGGACCCGGATGACCAGGGCACCTACCAGCGGACCGAATGCACCGAACACGTAGGGCAGTGCCACCGGGGAAGACATCGCCGATCCGCCGAGGCCGATCGCCACGAACCAGGACGCCCAGCTCAGGGCAAAGGTGATGGCCATGAACAGGATCAGGTCGGTTCGACGGCTGTCGGGGGTCGCGGTGACACAGGGGGTGGTGGCGAAGGCTGTGGTGGAGGTTGTGGTGGAAGCTGCTGTCGACTTTGAGGCGCTCATGCCAAATCCTTGTCGGCTGTCTGGTCTGTCGTATTAGGCGTGCAGGGGCAGGTGCGCGTTTACACGCACGCACCCGGGATCAGTGAGTACTCGCTCGCCCTTCCCCGACCCCCTCCCCCGGCACCGCGTGCAGTTGGCGGCTGAGCCAGGTGGCGAGAAGTGTGAGGAGGCCGGGGTCGACCGGGTCGCGCAACAGGCGGCGGTAGGAGCGGACCGTGTGGTGCGCGGGGTCCTGGCGCAGGACGTGGGTGAGGCCGGGCAACCGGTGGGTCTCGGTTTTGCCAGGCACCAGCCGATGGATTTCGTCCAGGTCGGCAGGGTCGATCTGGACATCCTTGTCGCCCGTGACGGCCAGGACGGGAGCGTGGATGGAGGCGAGGTCGTCACGGGTGTCGTGCACGAGATTTTCGCGCATCCAGCGGGCGTTGGCCGCAAACCCTGCGATACGTGCCACGTCCGTGCGGGTCTCCTTGATCCGTGCAAGGACACGGTTGCCCAACGCCGCCAAGGGGCGCCGCAGAATGCGGACAGGGGCGGGCAGCCCCTGGACCATCGAACGGGCCTGCCAGCACAGGGCCTCTTCACCCGGGCGGGCGTACCCGGCCAGCAGCACCACCGCCTGCACCTCATGGCGTGCAGCCAGGGCCATGGCGTGCAAGGCCCCTTCGCTGTGGCCGACGACACCGACGCAATCGGGGCGGACGGCAGGGTGGGCGGCCAAGGCCCGCAGTGCGGACGCGGCGTCCTGACGGTTATCGGTGAAGCCGACGGCCTGCCAAGTACCGGGAGTGGCGCCGACACCGCGCCGGTCGTAGCGCAGCGAGGCGATTCCCTCCGCCGCCAGGGCGTCGGCCAGCGGGCGACCGAGGTTCATGGCGAGCCTGCGGGTATTGCCGTCACGGTCCAGGGGGCCGGAGCCGTGCAGGAGCAGGACTGCGGGGTGCGGACCGGGGCCGGTCGGCAGCGTCAAGGTGCCGGCCAGGAGCGTCCCATCGTCTGCGGCGACCTTCATGATGGTGTCGGGCAAAGCTTCACCTCTCATCGTTCTCAATAGCGAGAACATTATCAGACATGAGATTATTGAGTCATGGCAAGCGCGAACCTCCTCCTCCACCCCGTCCGGCTGCGCATCCTGCAGACGCTGCTCGGCGCCGATGAGCTGACCACGGCCCAGTTGTGCGCCCGGCTGTCCGACATCCCTGCGGCCACCATGTACCGGCACGTCGCCACCCTCACCAAGGCAGGCATCCTGGAAGTGACCCAGGAGAAGCGCGTCCGGGGCACCGTCGAACGCAGCTATCGGGTTCGCCAGGACGAGGCCCTCGTCGATGCCGACGCCCGCACCACCATGACCAAGGATGACCACCGGCAGGCGTTCACCGTCTTCACCGGGGCCCTAATGGCCGACTTCGACCGCTACCTCTCGCGCGACGACACCGAACCCGCCCGCGAGAACGTCCTCTACCGGCAGGGCGCGGTATGGCTGACCGACGACGAATTCACCGCTCTCGTCGAAGAGCTCGAAGCCGTCGTCGCCCGCCACACGCACACCGCCCACGACGACGGCCGCACCCGCCACGTCCTCAGCCTCGTCTTCGTACCCGACAAAACCACCGATCCAGAGAGCGCTACTGAGGCCGGCAGCGGCACCGCGAGTCGAGAGGGTGTCCGCAGGACCCAGTGACCATCTCGCCGGGGCCGACGATTCGGCCGGGCGGGTTGCGCTCGCCCATCTTCTTGATGGGCGAGGGACAGCGTCGGCACCCCGCGCCGGTCAACTCGCGATGCAGGGACTCGGTGTCGACAACACTGGGGCTCAGCACGTTGATCCCGGTACTTGATCCCTCGGAGTCGGAGTCGGAGCCGGAGCCGGCCGCGGACGTAGTTACAGACGAGAAGCCGCACAGCACCACCGACGCGATGCTGGACGACCTGCGTACGAATTGGGTGCGCGGCTCGTCTCGATGCCCGAAGCACACCTCGGAGGCGCCCCGGCAGCCGGCCGTCAGGTTCCTTCTGCCGGTGGACTGCTGCGGTTCGGGTTCCGGGTAGGCGGAATCGATGCCCTCGCAGTGGCGCTGCAGGACACCGATCAGGAGAGATGGCACGCGAACGCGACCCCTGTTCGTGATCAGAGGCTTCGACAACCTTGATCATCAGGGACCAGGGCCCGGCGTTTGTCGGGATCGCCCGGTTTGATCATGCGATGTTGTAGAGGCTGAGGACGTGGGTGCGTTCGGTGTGGGCTCGGCGGCCGGCGGCGGTGTTGACGTATCCGGCGAGCTTGAGCGCGCCTCAGATCAGGTCGCGGACGGCGGCGAGGACTGAGGGCGTGTTGTGCGTCCTGACCTGGGACTTGTCCTCGTTGAAGGTCACATCTCGACACCAGTGGACGGTGTTCTCCACGGTCCGGTGTCCGCGAGCCCATGAAGCGATTTCGGCGGCGCTCGCCTCTTCGGCGGGCAGGTCGGTGATGGCGTGGACGGTCTCGCTGGACCACTTCTTCGCCCCGTAGAGGCGGCGTCGGCGCTGGATGCGCAGGACCTGGGCCGCGTGGGGGAAGAGCAGGCCGTTGACGGTGACGACCTGTACGAGGCGTTGTTCGTGGCGGCCGTGGCCCTGGGCGTCGTCGCGGTGGATGACGGGGATCTCCTTCCAGGGCAGCGCGTGGAGTTGGCGGGCTTGCCCGCGTTGGTTGTTCTTGATGGTCAGCAGGTAGTGGGCGCCGCGTTCGTGCAGGTAGGTGGCGTGGTCGCGTTGGGCGTGGAGGGCATCGGCGGTGACGACGGCCCCGGCGGGATCGGCGTCGTCGATCTGGTCGAGCAGGGGTGCGAACTCGGGTATCTCGTTGGTCTTCGCGCCGATCTCGCGGGAGGCCAGGGTTATGCCGTCGCCGTGCCGGACGGCGGAGAGTACGAAGACCTGACTGCCGTCCGGGCGTTTCGCGCCGCGCAGGCATTTGCCGTCCACCGCGATGGCCCGGCGCCGGGAGCGCACCGGTTCGGCGCGGGCGGCCGCCCCGTGGCCACGGCGCTGTTCCCGCTCGATGCCACCGTCGGGCATGAGCGGCCCCGGCGGGCAGGGCCGGGTGGAGAGCAGAGGCCGCAGGTGGTCGTAGCCGGCCGCGCTGACCTCGCCGGGATCCAGGCACCCCAGGACGGTGCGCAACGTCTTCTCGCTCGGGATCCGGTACCGGCCGAGCAACGGGTGGTAGGGCAGGCCGAAGGCGGCCAGTTCCTCGGGGGCGGCGCGCCTGCACCACTCCGCCGCCGCGGTGATGGAGTCATGGCCCGCCGGGGTCATCGCGCAGACCACCAGGGCCAGCAGCGACGAGACTCGATAGCGCACCCCGCACGCCCCGCGAGGATCGGTGACCGACTCGAACCGGGCTACCAGGCTGCGGACTTGGTCCCGCGTGCCACCCGGGCCGAGGGCTTCCAGGCGGGGTGCCGGAGAGGCAGGAGCGGTGGCAGTGGATGATGGAGGAACGAACACGGCACCCTCGTGGATCTTGAAGCGTAGAGAACTCCATGATCCACCGGTGCCGTGTTCACCTGTTCCCGGGGCACGCCAGCGTGATCAACCAGCCCAGGTCGGGGCGACCCGGGCAAACGCCGGGGCCCTGGCCAGGTTGGCAGTTGCCGCACTGACCGCGGCAGTCCCTCAGAAGAGTTGACCCGCGTCGCTGTCGCCCTGCCACCCAGGCCCTTCCGCTGCTCAACGACGGCGCGTCGATCGTGCTGGCGGCTCGGCGTCGGGAAGCACCTCGGCGCCGGGCTTCAGCGTCTACGGCGCATCGAAGGCAGCGGCCCGCTCGCTCGCGGCACGTCCCGACCGGTATGCCACCCCGCCGACCTTGCCAACGCGCTGCCGCGTCAGGCGGTCGACGACTGCCACGTACGCGCCTTCATCGACGTGAGCGCCACGCAAGGCGTTCCGAGCTTCCTTGATCTTCTGCGGAAGGGGGCGTTCGGCGGCAGCAATTGACCTGGGGCAGCCTGCGGCGATGCCCCAATCGGGCCGCATGGCCGCTGCAGCGTGGACGGCTGCCGTGGCGGGACGGCTCCATGAGCCCCGACTTCGGAAGCTGTCCTCCTTCAGGCGGGTGGTGTCCGTCTCCAAGCGGGTCCGCGGTCCTTGTGATCCTTGTCGTGCGGATCGTCTTGAGCGGGCGCACGCTGAAGTCATGAACGACAATGACGCCTCAGGCCGGTCATGGGGCCCGTCGCAGCAGCCTCCGCAGTGGGGACCGCCGCCGCCCGCCCCGCGCCGCTCGAGATCGGTAAAAAGGGTCCTGACCCACACGGCAGCCGTAGCCCTCGGCCTCGTCATCGGGTTAGTCATCGGCTCAGCCGGCGCGGGCGACTCCGACAGCAAGAGCAGCACGCCAACGGCGACGGTCACGGCCACGACGACGGCGACCGAGACCGAGACCGAGACGGAAGCAGCCCCGCCCACGAAGGAGACTCCTGCTCCCACCCCGAGCCCGACGAAGAAGGCCCCGGCCGGTGAGATCCCCGGCGACGGGACGTACATCGTCGGCGAGGACTTCAAGCCCGGCACCTACCGAACCGACGACCCCAAAGACTCGGCCATTCCGGACTGCTACTGGGCACGGATGAGCGGCACGTCCGGCGAGTTCGACGAGATCATCGCCAACGGGAACACGGCAGGCCCCACCACCGTGACGATCTCCGCCAGCGACGAGGCGTTCCAGACCACCGAGTGCAAGACCTGGAAGCGAACCGGCTGACGGCATCTGCACCGCGCCCGAGCGACCAACACCTCTCACCGCCGCCGTCCCCGGCACCGTGCCGCCGCAGAGCACACGACGTCCGGCTCCGGCCGGCCGCACCCTGGGGTGACCCATGAACAGTGACTATCCGCCCCCACCGACCGATCCACCCCGGCCGTTCCCGCACCCGTCCAAGCCCAGGCGCGTGCACCCCTTGGTCGCGGCGCTGGCGGGCGTGGTCCTGGGGGCCGGAGCGGTCGGGACCGCGTGGGCCATCGTGGGTGACAGCCACAACACCCCCAAGACGAACCCGAGCAGTGCCGCGCCCCCGTCTCCCGGCACCTTCGCTCTCACCGGGACTTTCGAACTCACTAACGGTGTCATCGACGACGGCCTGGGTGGATGCCAGGGCGGCGACGGCTATGACGACATCTTCGAGGGCACCGCGGTCACGGTATACGACGGGGCGGGCACGGTGATCGCCACGGGGCATCTCGGCGAGTCGACGCTGGAGAGCGACGGCACGTGCACGTTCGAGGTGTCGGTCGGGGACGTGCCTGCCGGCAAGGACTTCTACAAGGTGGAGGCCTCGCACCGCGGCACCGTACAGCTGAGCGAAGCCGAGGCGGAGGCCGGAACCTTCGGCGCCTCGCTGGGATGAAGCGACAGCGCGCATCCGGACACGGCCTGACCGCCCACCGCCGCACAGTGACCGTGGGACGGCGAGTGATCCCGGGCGGTCCGCCCTCGTTCGGTCGACAACGCGGGCGGCGCCTGGCTCGTTGTGCGGATGTGGACGACGAACGCAGGGCCCTGGACCGGTGGCCGTACGGGGCGGGGCAGCACCGTCGCGCGCTACGGTTCCGTACGGAGGCTGCCCTCGCCTGGCGCCTGGGGGTGGCGACAAGGCCGTCGGTGTGGCCCGGCCTGGTGAGTTCCGGCGGGTTCAGGTGGTGTGACGGCTGGTGCCGCGTAGGCGGCGGCCATGACCGAGATCCAGACTCCGACGCCTCGCGACGCTTTCGAGCTGCTCATGGCCGGTAACGAGCGCTTCGTCTCAGGTGCCCCCGCGCACCCGAACCAGGACGCCATACGTCGCACCGAGATCGCACCGGCCCAGCAGCCCTTCGCCGTGCTGTTCGGGTGTTCCGACTCCCGGCTGGCCGCCGAGATCATCTTCGACCGCGGCCTGGGCGACCTGTTCCAGGCTCTCCAACGACCTGACGGACTTTCAGCCCGTGCGTCATTCGTGCGTCACGCCGCAAGAACCAACGGGCTCTGCCACCGCCACGCACCCCTCCCCCTCAGACGAATGCGCAGGTCACGCGACATCGTCCGCCTTCACCCGTTCCCACCTCCCCAAACAGGTCGAGCCGACGAAAGAAGTCAGAAAACCGCAGGTCAAGAGCCCTTTCCTGTGGGTTCCAGGATCGCGACGCACTCCACGTGCGCGGTCATCGGAAACCCGTTGATTCGGCAGGCCGCTCGTCCCGCACATCAAGGTCCAGCCCGTCGTTCAGACCCGTCAGGACTCCATCCCTGCAGATAGGGCCTCAGCTCCTCGGGGGTCGGATCATGTGGAGTCGGCATTCCCCGAGGTCGGTTCAGAGGATCGATCGTCTGCACGTAGCCACGTGCCCACTCCAGCCAGCGTCGGGATGCAGCCGGATCCGCCTCGTCCGGAACACTGCCCAACTCGGCCAGACGACGTTCCAGGGCATCGCAGTACGCCCCCAGTTCAGCCGCCTCGCGCCAGCGCCCAGCCTCTCCGCGAAGCGCCTCGGCAAGTTGGTCCTGAACAGCTTGCTGCTTGGCCTTCTCCAGGACTGCCCGCCTGCGGATCTCACGTTCCGTCTTGGCCTGCTCCTCGCTCACCCGGCGCTCGGCATCCTCCAGCGCTCGCGCCTCGATCTCCCCGAGAATCACCCCCAGGATGTCCTCCAGTGTCCCGCGTTTCCGATCACGCCAGCGGCCCGGTCGGCTGGTCCGACCGTGGTCCAGTTCCACGACGAGGCGGGTGGCGCGCTCCGGATTCGTGGACTGCGGGAACTCCTGCTTGACGGTGACGGCGTACGCGAGCCGTCGACGACCACGTCCACTCCGCCCTCGCGCCGTGAGTAGTACGACCGGCCCTCCCTCACCTCATGTCCTCGCCGTACCGCCTCCGCGGCCAGCGCCTGCAGCATCAGGAGGGACCGGCGGCGCAGCACGGGAGGAATCACCAGCCGCTCCTCGTCGTCCCTGAGCGCGGCCACGGCCGGATGGGGCGACCTCAGTCGTGCGCGAACGGGCACGGCGGACGGGTCGCCTTTCGGCCTCTGGCTGCGGGAGTTGGGATGCGGCCCCTCCGCAAGGGAGATCTCCAGGCCCCGGGCACCGAAGCGAGTCTTCTCGATGCGCTTGCCCTGCGGTTCCAGACCGTGCCGTTTCGCGTAGTCGACGATGCGCCACCATTCCGCGATCTCGTCGTCATCGGGCTCGGCAACACGGACACGCCCTTCGGCGACCAACTGCTCCACCAACTCCATCGCCTGTGTTCGTCGCGTGCGAGCGACGGGCCGCTCGCTGCGAAACATTGGAGTGTGCCGTCGGCCCTTGGATCCGCACCGCCCGGCACCTGCCGCCGAAGCCGGAGTCCCGGCAGGCGCCGCCTGATCATCACTGTCCGCAAACCCCGGATGGTCAGGATGATGACCATGCCGAAGGTAGAAGCGGCCGACGTCAGTGACCTCCGCATGCGCCTTCCCGCCCCCACGCCTGACCGTCAGAAGTCCACGGTCGTGCAGGGCATGAGCCGACCGCCAGTCACCCGGCGCCCAGGCCGCGGGATCTTCACCAGCCGCGAGCCGCTCGAGAAGCGCGCGTTGCCGTTCGTTCAGGGCAGCCCACCGATGCACGAGCACCAGCCCACACCGCACCCGCACGCCCTGTACAGAGCCGAAAGAGTGACTCCGGGCAGTGGGAGATCCCTGGGACTTTTCTGGGACTTCCGGCTGCATCAACGGGTACGAGCGTGAAACGGTCGAAAGGTCATTCGTGCAGGTCAGCAACCTCCGACTGCCCATTGCAGCAGGTCACAGCGTCCGCTGGTTTCTTCCGGGACAACTGTTCAGGGCCCATGGTGGCCCGGTCGACCTCCACGAACGCCCGCAGCCTCGACCAGTGGCCGCCGTCGGCGGGACCACGCCGGTAGTACAGGAGGGTGTCGGGTATGACGGCCTCGCCGCTCCCGATCGGGCCCGGCTGCACCGGTATGTGCCCGTGCCGGTCGGACGGCCCCGGCAGCCGTCCATGGAGCCGCTGGAAGAAGCCTGGCGTCGGCGCTACCCGCTGTTTCCGCGGCTGCTGTTCGTGCTGGACGGCACCGGCCCCGCCGGTATCGAGCACCGCGTCCAGGCTCTGCGCGCAGCGGCCCGGGATACGGCTGCGGCCGGCTGCCTGCGCGAGGTTCCCGTCCTGGCCGCCCCGATGGCCGACCTGCTGCGCGACGGGCCTTCCGCGCCCGTATGGCGCCCCGCACAGAATCCCGACCAACGGATCGCCTGGCACACACACTGAGGTGCGGCAAAAGGCCGCTCGGTTTCCCAGCCCTCTCCTCACCCTGTGGTGCGGCGGCGGGTGCGGGACTGGTGCTGTCGTACGACCACGGTGTGCGTCCACTTGTCGTGCAGCGTCTGCCGGTACGGCTTGTCCCACAGGGGCCACAGGTGGGTCAGGAGGAAGAGCAGGGGGATGAGCATGAATCCGTGCACCACGTGCCGGAGCAGGACGCGCCCGAAGGACGCCGGTCGTCCGGTCAGCAGGCGCATGACTCTCAGACCGCACAGCCTCTTGCCCGGTGTGGCGCCCCAGATCGCCGAGAGCACCGGGGAGTAGCCCACAGCCAGCGCCAGGACCAGCGAAGTCCAGACCGAGTTGGTGCCGTCCTCGTCGATGTCCCACAGGTAGAACGGCAGGGCGGCCGCCGTTACCAGCAGCCCGAGGAAGAACACGTCCAGGACGTATGCCAGCAGCCGCACCTCGAAGGCCGCCGGCACCCACTGACCGGCCCGCGGCGGAGTCTCCGTACGCTGCCATGCGGAGTGCAGCCACGGCTGCTCGTCGTCGTACACGGTCATCGGTGGTCCTTCCCGCCTCGAAGAGCCGCCGCCCGGGTCGTGCGGCACCGGGCGACGCTAAGGGCAGGGCGCCGGGACCGGTCCCGGCAGCAGGCGGCAGGCGGCTCCGTCCCCTGCGCGGAGCCGCCTCGGGTGGTCCGATCCTCAGCCGGACAGGACCGTTATCAGGGTCACCGTCACCGCTGCCGCGGTCCGGTATGCGCCCAGGCCCATGCCCATACGTACGTTGTAGCGGCCCGGCGTCGGGAGGGGTCCCGAGCCCGCAGGCACGGCGAAGCGGCGTGCGGCTGCTGGAGCAATTCCGGAAGGAAGCAACCCCGAGTCAGGAACGTGCCGCTGCCGGGCGGGCCGCCGCGGGGGGCTGGCCCGGTCCTCTGGGCAAGCCTTTGACCAGCCGTGGACGGGGCAAGCCGGGGCATGCCCGCGGCCGTGGTCGGGCCCAGATGGTCTGCCCCGACCATGGGCCCGACCACGGCCGCTGAGTCGGCGGCGGGTACCGGACGGCGTCCGAGCATCACGAGGCGCCGGGCTCCGGCTGTCCTGGTTCGGGGGCACCGGCGCGCAGCGCCAGGGCGGTCCGCTCGCAGGCCCGGGCGACCTGTTCGCGGAAGGGGTAGATCCGCGGGTTGGTCACGTCGCGCCGCAGGGCCGCGAGTGCCTCCACCCATTCCACCGCGTCCTCGGGCAGGGTGTAGAGCTGCCCGCTCAGCCGCTGTGCCGGGCGCGGCGCCGGCCGGGCCAGGACAGGCTCCTGGACTACGACGGTGCGCTGGACGACTTCACGCACCGGTGCACGGTTTTGGCCACCGTCGCTCACGGGACGCTCCGCACGGTCCTGTGCCGTGCGGAGCTCCCAGCCGCGTCGGCGGTGCGCAGCACTGCAGTAGCGCGGGGGCCGGCCCCGGCCGCTGTACGCGACCGGTTCACCGCACCAGGCGCAGCTGCGTTCCACAAGCCGCTCGCGGGTGGTCGGCGTCTCACGGTCGGTACTGTCCTCTGACATTCAACTTAGTCCACCGTAATCACCTGACCTGGGCGGACTTACTTCGATGTCAGACGGTGGGGTGCCTGTGTCACCGGCCGGGCCCGCCCGGCCTGGTCCTCCTCCCCGTCGGCCAGATCGCGGCCCTGATCCCATCGGGAGTTCTCCGCGACGGCGGGGCGGTGGCAGCGTTCCGATCTGCTGGACGAATGGGGAGGGGAGGGGGTTTTGCGGTTGGCAGGCTCACCTGACCCAGGCGCCGGCCTCCCCAGGCGCGGGTGCCGGGCCGTTGCAAGGCGGTGGGTCAGCTCCGTTGGAGACGAGGAGAGCAGAGCAGGTCCTTGTAATTGCCGTCGTCGAGGCAGACGCGTACGAATGTGGCTCCTCCGTAGACATCGGCCGGCACGGTGAAGCGGTAGCTCTTGGTGTTACCGCACGCTGTATCGGAAGAGGCGGAGCCGGCGGAGCCGATCTTGTTGTCGTGGGAGTCGTAGGTGTACGCCCAGGTGCGCCGGCAGTATGCATCACCGGCCGCGCTCACCGACTTGTGCGTCCCCACCACCTCGACCGATCGGTTGAACCAGGTGACCGTGCCCTTCGTCCACGTGGTCCCGACCGGGACGTTGAAAGTGGGGGGCAGGCTGGCGTCGGTCTGCGCGCCGGCGGCGGGAGCACCCAGCAACGTGCCTGCGGTCAGCACGACGGAACCAAGGGCGGCGGCGAAGTGAGTCTTCATACGATCTCCAGGGTGGGATGAACCGGTTGCGGCTTCACATCCTGGGCGGGTCGACCACCTGCGGCCTACCTCTTAAGTCACGGCTTAAAGGGGGCGGGACGGCAAGGCGCGGTGCCTCGCGCACCTCGGCACGAGTGTGCGGTGGCAGCCGAGCAGGGCGGCGCCGCGCCCACCGGTCCGACGCCGCGGCGTCCTCGGGCGCCTCACGGTTGCGTCAGGGCACCGGTCCGCAGCAGGGCCAGCCCGAGGGGGGTGATGAGGTGCAGTACGGACCCGCCTCGGCGGCTGGTGGTGATCAGGTCTGTGTTCCGCAGCACGGTCGCGTGCTGACTGGCCGCTGCGGCTGTGACGTTGAGGCGGCGGGCCAGTTCGCTCGTCGTGCAGCCCTCTGCTGTCACGTGCAGGGCGGCAGCTCGCGTGCGGCCGAGCAAAGACTCCAGGTTCCGCGCGGCAAAGCCGTCCGCTTCCGCCGGTCCGGTACCGGTCAGCGGCCGGCGGAGAGCCGGCACGGTCAGCCGGGGTGGTTGGGCGGTATCGAGCGGGTCCCACAGAAGGTTCACCGGTCGCTTCGAGAAGACCGTGGGCGTGATGATCAGCCCTCTTCCCTGGAGACGCACTTCCACTCGGCGCGGGTAGGGAGCTTCGAGCACCGGCGGACGCCAGCGGACCAGTGGGGCGCAGACCGAACGCAGCAACAGATCGATGCCTCCCTCCAACACCAGGTTCGCGCAACGGGTGGACAGCGCGGCCAGTTCGGCCCGCCCTCGATGCCAGTAGGGCTCCACCGTCAGCCGATGGCAGGCGCGCGCGGCCTCGGCAAGCTCCCGCCGCGCGTCGCGGTCGCCCTCGGACACCCGTCTGACCCACGGCAGGTGTCCGGGGTGGAAGTCGAGACCCTCGAACTCGCGTCGCAGCCGGGACACCGGGGCGTGCATCAGGTTGTCCACGGCGTGGTCCAGAGAGGGCACATCACCCATCAGGGCCAGCAGATCAAGCCCGGGACCGCGCACCGGAACCAGGGACGTCAGCGGGCGCGTGTCCGCTCCCAGACGACCCGCGACCGCCGACCGCCACGAGCGGAAGTGAGGCAGCTCCCGGTTCTCCCTCAGCAGCTCCAGGCTGTAGTAGACCTCCGCTGCGACGCCGATCGTGGCGGCCACCCGTGTCCGGGCAAGGTCTTCCGTCGTGAAGTGGATGCGTAACACCGACCGGCCCCCTACCACCGAAGTGAAGTGCGTGAGCGCACCCCCAGCATGCCCCAACCCGCCGCGCCCCATGGGGCATTCAGGCGTAGGCCGCACCTAACCCTCCTTTATGACGGTGGCCGGTAGGTGCACAACAACCCCGATCGCGGCGGTACCGGCCATCGGGGGTACCGGCCGGTCGGGGCGGCGCGAGGGCGTGGACGCCTAGGTGCGGTGTCAAACGCCTCGATTGGATGACACGGCGACTGGCTTTACTGTCCAAGGACAGACGGACAACTGACAACCCACAAACACCGTCAGAGCCATCCTTGCGAAAACCATTGGTGCCCGGCTTGCTCCGCTGGTGGACTGACGTCCTACCGTGAGTCTGCCGCGTGACGGAGGTGGTGGTTGTGACAGGTTATGGCGTGCTTGCCGAGGTGTACGAATGGCTCATCTCGGATGCAAAGTTGCCTCCAGCCGAGTTCGCTGCGTCGTTCGACGACGTCCTCAATCTCCTGCCGTCGAACGCTCACGTCCTCGACTGTTCGTGCGGAACCGGACAGTTGGCGATTGGCCTCGCCGGTCGCGGCATGCAGGTTGTCGCAACTGACGCCAGCGAGGCGATGGTTCGTCGGACTGCAGAGTTGTCTGAGGAGTTCGGGGCATCCGTCCGGGCCGTACGGGCGAACTGGGAAGAGTTGCCCGACCATTTCCAGGACAACACGTTCGACATGGTGTTCTGCGTTGGCAACTCGCTTCACCATGCCGCGGGCGCGACAGGCAGGGGTGCTGCTCTGGAGTCGATGTCACGGCTTCTGCGCCCTGGCGGGCGCTTGGTGCTCACATCCCGCACTTGGGAACTCGTGAGGGCCAGAGGTTCCCGGCTGGAGATCAGTGACCGACTCGTCCGCCGGAACGGTCGCGATGCCGTCGTGGTCTACCGCTGGGAGATTGCGCCGCATTGGGAGGAGGAGCACCACATCGAGATTGCGATCGCGCAAGTTGATGCGACCGGGTTGGTTCTTGTCCGCTCGGAACTGCTGTCCTGCTGGCCCTACCGGTACGAGGAACTCGAAGTCGAGCTGCACCGGGTCGGACTCCAGACGGAACTGAGCACGTTCGATCTTGAGGCCGAGAACTACATGGTGGTCGCGAGCAAGGTATAAACACCGGACTCTCAGTGGGCGTTTGGCGTCGATTCGCATCTACCTTTTCGGCAGGATTTGCCGTATTCATCGCCAGCGCACACGGCTTGAAATGCCTGGAAGCTCCCCACCGGTGGGGAGCTTCCAGGCATTTCTAAACCAGACGGAATTCGAGCTGCATGTGCGAACTGAACGGACGCTCCTACCGCCGCCTCGGAGTGCGCGAATGCGATCCTACGGAGCGAACTATCTCGAAAGCAGCCGACATCAAAGGCGGCATACACCTACCTAATCTCCCTTAACGCCCTCTCAGGCCCACATCTGCCAGCCTTGGTAGTTGCATCCGATGACGCGGAGTCCGAACTCGAAGCTGTCATCCAGGCAACTGGCGCGTACTGAAGCTTGGTTTTCGAACGCCACGCGGCCGTACTCGTCGTGGAAGGGGAACCAACTCTGCTCCTCCGAAGAGTTGCAGGTTGCGATCCCAACACTTGCCAAACCCACCAGGGACAGGCACCTGCCGGTTGCGGCGTTCTGCAGACGGCGCGTGCCATCGTTCCAGGCGTGGACGGACCACTGCTGGGCAGGGCCATAGTTACACGGGTGGGTACGCACGCCGGCCCCGAAACTATCGTCGAGGCACTTGCCCGTCGCCACGTTCCGGAAGGTCTGGATCGGGTCCACAGCAGGTGCGGCGGTAGCGGTGCTCACCCCGATCCCGGTGACCAGCGCGAGCGAGGCAAAGGCGGCGGTGAAGAATCGAACGGCTGACATGTATGAGCACTCCTTCGAGAAGGCTGTCCGGGGCAACGCCGTGCACTACACGCAGACTCCGGGCCTTCCCGTACGGTCGTGTCCCCCGGTTCACGCGACCACACAGTTCAGCCCTCCCCACTCAATCACCGGGCGGGACTACTGAACGCATCCCCCGAGCACAGGGTGGAAATCTACCCGGGCCGGCGGGCGCCCCGTCCCCAGAGGCCGCCCAAATGACCCCTGGCCGCCGGTGACCCCAACCGTGGCCCTGCAGTATCGAGTTGAGCGTCCGCAGAGTTGTTCAGCAGCCCCTCTGGCACCTGTGAACAATCCTTGTCGGGCTGCGAGAAGTGGTGGGTCCGCTTGTGGGCGTCGTTTCGCCTCCTTAGCGTGAACGTCGCACGATCGGGGCCGATCGCGGAACGGGGATGGGTGTAGCTCTCGTTCTGGGAAAATTGACTTGTACCTCGTGCTGAAGCACGAGGATTCTGGCCTTCCGTTCCGTTGCTGTGCCGCTACGCGGCGCGGGCTTCGGCCGGGAATCCGTGAC
>NZ_JBEZJY010000072.1:0-33319 GCF_040651415.1 Streptomyces sp. NPDC048484 | reverse complement strand
AGTTGTACGCGCGTCATGCAAGAACAAATACCGAACCAGGAACTGGAGCGAGGGCGGATCCCACAAATTGATCACGACTCGATACGCGCCCTAGTACGGTAAAGAGCCGCTCGTTCGGCAGACCTTGCGAGGGGAGAGGTAGAGGCCGGTTGCCCGCCTTCTCGGTGAGGTTCCGCCATTGTCTCTTTTCGTTTGGTGCTGCTGGTGTGGTGTTGTAGCGTCTGCCATCGGTTTTCGAAGGTGGTCGAATATTTTTCGAGGTCGGCTGGCCGGATCGGCTTGTGGTACTGCGCAGTAATGCCCTCTCGGGTGAGTTCTTTGGCTACTTGTTCGAGCTCTGGGGTGTCGCTGTCGGCCCGGTGTTCGGCCCATATGGTATAGAGACGGAATTCGAGGTAGTAGCGAACGAGTGATTTCACTTTGATTGGTTGGCCGTCCCGGGCCAGGATTCCCTGTTTCGCGAGGCTGGCGGACAAGGCGGCGCCATCGGGTTCCCTTCCGTGTTGTGTGCGGAAGGTGTGCCAGGCCTGGTAGTAGCGGTCGACCGTGAGGAGCGAGGGGGACTTGGTCGACTGGACGCTGTTTTGTGTTCCTTCGTCTTGTGAGTTCAGGGTTCTCCTTGATGCGGCTTTAAACGTCCGGCTGTTGGGCGGTGGTGGAGCAGTGGGGCCTTCTGGCGCGGTGCCTGCTTCTGGTTGCGGATGGTTGGGCCGGTGCGGTGGAAGGCCTTCTGGGGGAGTCTGTATCCTTTCGGTCTGCTGAGTGCGTGGAGAGCGGGCATCGTGCATTGTCCCGGTGGAGGGATGAGCTGGCGCTGGATGTTCGCGGGTTCTCGGTGCAGTGTCCTGCTGTTCGTGTGGTCGCTCCCGTGCCGGATGCGGCTGGGACTCCACCTTTTCGTGTGGCTGCGTATGCGTGGTCTGTGCAGTTGGTGCGGAGGGGTCTTTGTCCTGGCGTGCGGGTTCGGTTGCTCTGTGGGGCGGTTCGTATCCGTATGGATGGATGGGCTGCGGGGGAGTGAACGAGGCGTTGGGTTCCGGTTTGTTGGCCTTTTCCTGGTAGCTCGGCGGATCGAAAGCAGAGTGGTCCTTCGTAGTGGGACGGCGCTGGTGCTCGACGGGAGGCATGCTTGCCGGGCCCGCCTGCGACGGCGCTTGGACGTGCTGCGGTTCCGTCTGCTGCCGGGGCGCCGGGGGCGGCAGTGCGGGCTCGATGCCCGCCGCCGCGAGACCGGAGGGCGCCGTCTTTGCCAGCGGCACGCCGTAGCGGGCCAGCCGCAGTGGCATCAGGGACTCCACCGGGGCCTTGCGGCGCCAGCCGCGGCCGTAGCGGGTGCGCAGCCGGGCCTGGTAGACGAGGCGTTCCTGTTCGAGTTTGATGACCTGCTCGTACGAGCGCAGCTCCCACAGTTTCATCCTGCGCCACAGCAGGAAGGTGGGGAGCGGGGAGAGCAGCCAGCGGGTGAGGCGTATGCCTTCCATGTGCTTGTCGGCGGTGATGTCCGCGATCCGGCCGATGGCGTGCCGGGCCGCTTCCACGCAGACCACGAACAGGATCGGGATGACTGCGTGCATGGCGACGCCGAGCGGGTCCGGCCAGGTGGTGGCGGCGTTGAACGCGATCGTCGCCGCCGTCAGCAGCCATGCCGTCTGACGGAGCAGCGGGAAGGGGATCCTGGTCCAGGTGAGGAGCAGGTCGAGCGCGAGCAGTACGCATATGCCCGCGTCGATGCCGATCGGGAACACGTAACTGAAGTTCCCGAAGCCCTTCTCCAGGGCGAGTTCGCGGACCGCCGCGTAGGAACCGGCGAAGCCGATACCGGCGATGACGACCGCTCCGACGACGATGGTGACGGTGAGCAGGCGGTGGGCGGGGCCGGTCCGCGCTGTGTGGCGGGTGCTCTCGTTGTGTGTGCGTGGCTGTTCGCGCTGCTGCATCAACGGCCCCGTGTCGGCGTGGTGTTCACGACTGGGTGTCGGCTGACGGGCCGGGCACCGACGTCGGCTGGGCGGAGGGTTTGCGGCCGCGGCCGGTGGAGGCGGAGGGCGGGATGGGCCCGGTGTTGTGGCTGTGATGGCCCCGGGCCGGGCTGAGGAGTTCGTTGATGAGTTGCTCGGTCTCCGTCTCCAGGGAGCAGTCGAGTGCCCGGTTGACCTGCTGGACGCGGGTGATGGCGGTGTGCAGTCCTTGCCGGTTCCCAGCCGAGTTCTCGATCCGGAGCCAGTCCCGGTACAAAAGTTCCGCCGAGTCGTCGGCATCGAGACCGGTCGCGATCGCCTGACGGGCCGCGCTGAGGTCGTGGTGCGGGCCCGCGGGGGTGCGGTATGTGGCGACGGTGTGTGCCACGTCGATGATCCGCGTGACCATCTCCTGCTGGTAGGGCTCTGCCCAGGGCAGCGGCGTGCTGCCGAACGGCCTGCCGCGGACCAGGGTGAGCGCCTTCTCCAGATCAGGCAGTCCGGCCGGGCCCAGCGGCAGGGCGCGTTCGGCGAGGTGAAGAAAGCGGGTCCAGTCGCACCGCACTCCGGCAGCGAGCCGGAAGGGGTCCTCGCCGGACGTGCGGCGCGGCACGTAGGGGTCGCCGGCCAGGTCGCTGCCCAGGGAGCGGCGCAGGCCCTGCGTCCGGGCGTTGAGGGTACTCAGTCCCCACGGGTTGACGGGATCCATGTCGCAGCACACGGCGTCCGCGTTCCGCCCGGGCTTGAAGAACAGTAAAGCGGCGAGCTGTGCCATCCGCGGGCCGTGGCCGGTGTTGTCCACGCCTGTCACCTCGACCGGGCCCAGAACCCGGATCTCCGGCGCCTGCAGGTCATGCGCCGCACTCTCAGCCGTCCCCGCCTCCGTAGCCGGACTCTCCTCAGTGGCATGCTCGGCGTCGGCTTCCTCCGCTGCCGGACCTGCTGCGGCCGTGGTCATCGGCGTTTCGGTATCCGGGGCGGGGCCCTTCCCGGCCTGAGGTGCCGGTGTGGCGGTGGGCAGGAGACGAAGTGCGGTCGGGTCGGTGGTGGCGGCGGTGAGCAGGGCCGGGAAGACGTCGACGCTCACGTGTGCTGCCGGCGTCGCCGGGGGGATCGTGCCCGCGTCGGCTGCGGGCACGGCCGGCTCCTGGGGTTCGCTCTGCCCGTTCTGGTGCACGCTGTCGGGTTCTGCCGGGACGTCCTGCCAGGGGCCGTCAGCCGGGTGGGCCGGCTGTGCGGACATCTTCAACGCGGTGGTGATCTGGAGGTATGAGGCGTGCTCCAGACGCTGGACCGTGATGTCGGTGCCGACGGAGTGGAGTTGCTGCGGTGTGCTGAGTGAGGCGTTGAGGATCTCCGCCTGGGGGAAGTGGGCGGCCGCCGTACTTGCCGGGGCGACCAGGGTGACGGGGACCGTTCCGGCTTTGTCGATGACGTCGGCGAACTCCCACGCTGTGTCCGTGTCGAGAGGGGACGCACACAGCAGCAGATAGGGCTGATGCTGGGTTTCGGGCATCTGGTGAGCCTCGAGCAGCCGTTCTCTCAGATCCCGCAGTGCGTGTGTGGCCTGGCGCATGTGGGCGATCCGCGCGGTGGGCAGCAGTTGCGGCAGGTCCTCGCCGAACCCGACCGTCACGACTTCAACTTCGCCCGCCCACGGGCTCATCCCGTACTCGAGGGCGAGCGACGTGCACATCTCACTGATGTGCACCGGATTGCCGTCCAGTACAACGGCGGGCACCCGGGCGAGGTTGAGCAGCAGAAGGTCACCCGTTTTGGTGCTGCCGACCGTGACCAGCCCCGGATACGGTGCCGGCACCTCGCGGGCGGCCTCCTCGTCCAGGACGACGGCGTCGGAATCCAGGACCCACCAGGCGCCCTGCCCGGACACGAAGGGCGGCTGCGGTGCCTGGGCAAGATCCTCGGGCAGCACCTCTACCGTGCGGGCGCTGATCCGCGCGGCCCGCAGCGGCGGCAGGCCGGCGCCCTCCTGCTGGGCCACCTGGTGGGCCATGGTCCTCAGCACCACATCCAGGCGCGCAGCGCCGCCCGGTTCGGCGGCGGCCGCCAGCTGCGCCTCGGCCGGGGACGTCTCCGCCGCGATGGCGATCTTCTCACCCGGCTTGCGCCGGCGACGCTGCAGCGTCCGTCGCAGCGCGAGAGCGCCGGTGACGGCGGCCGCCAGCAGCGCGCCGGCGCCCAGCACGGTGCGCAGCACCAGCAGACCGTCGGCCGGTGCCGGTGCCGGTGTTTTGGACGCTGTGGCGGCGGGGGAGGAGCCGGCGGCACCGGACTGCTCAGCCGTCGCCGTCGCCGATGGCGGGGCCGACGCGGACGCCGACGGCGACGGCGGGGCGGAAGAGGAGGAGGTGCTGGTGCTGGGCTGCGGCGTCGCTGAAGCAGTCGCGGAAGGAGAGTGTTCCTGTCCAGGCCGCTCGGCGGGGCGGCCGCTCGGCGTACTGGGAGCTGACGACTTAGGTGCGGGCGACATGCTCTGACCCGGCACGGGCACCCGCCCATCGCCCCTGTCATCGCCCGGCTTCTGGTTGCCGTCCGGCGCCTGAGCAGCCGGGGGAGTGCTGTCCTGATCGCCCGCACCATCGCCGTCGCCGCGGTCTCGTGGCGGCGCCTGCTGATCAGACTGAGTATCGGGCACGGTGACCTGCTGCCCTGCGTAGATCACATCCGCATCGGTGATCTCCGGCAGGCCGCGCGGCTGCGCCTTGCCCTCGCTGGCCTCGAACAACGCGGGCCACTGGTCACCGTCGCCCAGCTCCTCCTCCGCGATCTTCGACAGGTAGTCGCCCGAGTCGACCGTGACGACGTGCCCGCTCTCCCTGGCAGCAGCCGCAGGGCCGTCCCCCAACTGTGTACGGACACCCCCCGCCGCAGCAGCGGCATCGGGCATCTTCAACTGCCAGCCAGGCTGCAGGAAAATGTTCGCGCGGAAGACCTCGCCATCGGGCATCACGCGGCCCTCGTTCAGGGACGCGATCTCCCGCCACCGCTCGCCGTCGCCCAGCTCCCGCTCGGCGATGCCCCACAGGCTTTCCGCCGGCCGCACCTCGCGCACCGTGTACGGCGTACGGGACGCCGGCGTGCTTGTCGTGGAGGACGGCGAGTCCGGATCGGCCTCGGCGCCCCGCGAAGTCTGGTCCCCCTGGCCGGGGACGCTGGGCGCCGTGGTAGCTGGTGCGGCCTGGGCCTCGGAGGCCAGGGCCGAACTCGTGGGCAGCAGCACCAGGATGCTGCCGACCAGAAGAGCCGCAGCCCGTTGCGAGGAGCCCAGTCCGCGCGGGGCGTGCCAGCTCCGGCCCCGCACCTGTGCGAACAGCTCGCGTACCGCACAGAAGCTGAACTGCGCCCACCCGGTCCAGCCCACCGCGAGGAGCAGCAGTAGGAACACTCCGCCGGTGTCCTGCCGGTCCAGCAGGTGCGTGAGGTCGTTGTGGGTGGAAGCCCAGATGACCGGAGTGGCCCAGGCCAGCAGCAACGGCAGCCCCGCGACCGCCGCGACCAGAACGAGCAGGCTCAGCACAGCCTTGAGGCCACGGGCCAGGCTGCGGGCCACCGTCGCGGAGGGAGAGGGGGTGGTGCGCATCAGTTTCCTCCGGGAGCGGTGACGCCGTGCAGGAGGGTGGCCCTGCCCTGGCCGGCCACCGACAGCGAGCCGATCCCGACCACCGGCAAAAACTTCGTGTCGTACGTGGCGCTGACAGTGACGCTGAGGGTCTTGCCGTCGCCGGACACGCCGACCGTGCCGGTGGCGTCGGCCGAGCGCAAGTACGCCTGGGCTGCGGCCTGGGCGTCCTGCGGGTCCACGACGATCGCGTTGCCGCTGATGGCCTCGGCGGGGTCGATGGCCTGACCGCCTGCCCGGGCGGCCTCGCCGGCGATGTAGTCGGCGCGTTCCACCGCGCGCATTTTGCTGCCACCGTCCACGGCGACGCCGATGATGCCGATCAGCGCGATGACGCACACCGCGACGAACACGGTGACGCCTCCCCGGTCATCCCACCGGGCGTCGTTCTGCCTTCTGTGCCGGTAGCTCATCAGTCACCTCGCTGCCGGTACTGGTCCACCACCGAGATAGCCGTGGACGTGAGCGTCCGGGCCCCCGGCACACCCGGCAACAAGAGATCCGACAAGTTGACCGTGCAGGTCACGGTCACCGTGACCGTGCCGACCTGGCCCACCGGAACGCTCAGGCCACCGGTGTTGATGCTGACGCCGGTCGACGCACACGTGATGCCCTGGTCGTCGAGGGATTCGGCGGCCGCCGACTGTGCGGCGCTCTGGGCGGCTCCCGCGGTGCGGTGAATGGAGGCTTCCCGGGCCGCGTCCTCGGCCGCTGCGTCGATCTTCGCGCCGGAGGTGACGAGACGTCCGCCGGCGATCGCCAGACACAGGAACATGATCAGCGACGGGAGGATGATGGCGGCCTCGATCGCGGCACTGCCCTCATCGCGGCGCAGCCTGCGGGCCCATCGGGCCGTGTGTCGCACGTGGTTCACCCTCCCGCTCCCGGGACCGTCCAGCGTTCCACGGCCCCGGACGCGGACTGGGTCACGTGCAGGCCGGAGACGCCCGGAATCATGGAGATGGCCGTGCCGGATACCTGTACCTGCACACGCTGGCCGTTGCTGCCGGCCACGACGTGGTAGCCGCGCAGGCTGTCACCCGCGGTGCGCTCCAGCACGCTGCGTGCCTGGGCCGCACCGTCGGCCGTGCCCGCCTGGTAGGCGCGGGCCGCGGTGGCTCCTTCGCGGGCCGCGGTCAGCGCGATCTGCCGCGCGTAATACCACATGGAGGCCTGGATGACGGCGACCGTGGCGAGCAGCACGAACGGGAAGATGATCGCCATCTGGATGCTGGTGTCGCCCCGGTCGTCGTGCCACCTTCGCCCCTGCCACCAGTCCGCCAGCCGCTCGGGACGCGGCATCACAGACCGTTGAGCTTGCCGTTGTACTTGGCGATCACGACGGCGATGGTCCCGGCGATCAGTACGGCGCCGGTGACAGCGGCCACCCAGATGATGACGGTCGTGGTGCTGATGTCCCCGCGGTCCGGCCGGCGCCGGGCCTCCTCCAGGCTCTCCTGCAGGCGTGTGGTCAGCCAGTGCACCGCACGGTAGGTACGGGCTGCGGTGTGCTTCATGATCGGTACTCCTTGCTCCTTCAGCGGTTCAGCGAGTTGAGATGGCCTTAGACGGTGAGCATGCGGATGACCGCGGGGAACGCCATCAGGAGCATGACCAGGACGGCGAGCAGGGCGCCGGGCGCGGTCATCTTCTCGCTGGCGGCGTTGGCCTCCGCGGCCTGGTCGGCGAGCAGTTCGGCGTTGAGGGCGGCGGTGCGGGCCCGCAATGCCTTGTAGACGGCGGCGCCGTCGGTGGCCGAGCCCCGCATGATGTCGGCGACGTCGTCCAGGACCGGCAGGTCGTACTCGGCGGCGAGCTCGGTCAGCGCCTGATACGGCGGGATCTTCTCCAGCCGGGCCCGGCGCAGCGCGCCCTGCAGATAGAGGAAGGGCCAGCCGGCGCCGACCTCGGCGGCCTTCTCCAGGGCCTCGGTGGGGCCGGCGTCGGCGGCCCGCTTGAGGGCGACCAGGTCCAGGTAGGCGGACAGGGCGTGCGCGAACTCCTCCCGCGCCCGCCTGGCCTGGTCACGCACCGAGAGATCCGGGGTGATGAACAGCAGCCCCGCGATAACAAGGCCGACACCGGCGGGCACGTAGAACGGCAGGCCAACGCCCGCGATGATCCATGGAATCGTCGCGATCACCGGGCAGAGCAGGCCGAGCGCGGCGAGCGCCGTCTTCTTGAGCATGAACTGGCCCGGCCCCTGCCCGAGCAAGGCCAGGCTGACGGTGGGGATCCGCACGCCGGGCAGCCGCTCAAGGCGTGCCAACAGCCACCGGCCCCACACCTCCTCACGGTCCAGTTCCGGCTCAGGCATCGTCAAGGTGGCCGGGGCGCTGCGCGCGAGGGCGGGCCCCAACGCGGGCTGGGGGCGCAGGAGTTCCCGCACCAGCAGGGCAAGGCCTGCGCCGACCGTGCCGCCGGTCAGGACGACGGGAAGCAGGTTCATGAGGTGACTCCTTCCGGCTCACGGGCGGCGACCGGGACGTCCGGCCCTGTTGCGGGTGCGGGCAGCCGGACGGTGCTGGTCGGGTCGGTGATCAGGAAGCGGGGGATGCGGCGGAAGTTGCCCAGCTGCCGCATCAGGGCGAGCACGCCGATGAACCCGGCCGTCAGGAAGGCGAGCACCAACTGTCCGAGCAGTGTGGAGTAGGGCTTGGTGTAGGACGGCACGAAGAAGCCCGCCACCACGACGCCCACGGTCATGATGGTCATCCACCGCACCGTCGTCCGCGGCTTCGCCCGGTCCGCCTCGATGCTGCGTTTCCTGGCGACCTCATCGCGCACCGTTCCCGCCAGGTCCTCCAGCGCCTGCGCCAGCCCCGGACCGCGGTCGTTGACCGACAGGATGAGCGCGGCAACCACCTTGTCCGCGGTCACATCGTCCAGTTCCCCGGCGAACGCCCGGAGCGCACCCTCCGGCCGCCACCCCAGCCGCAGCCGGTCGGACAAGTTGACGATCTGCGGGGCAAGTTCGTGTGGCGCGCCCTTACGGCTGGTCATCATCGCCTGTTCCAGCCCCATACCCAGCCGCAGCAGGCCGGCCAGGCGCTGGGTCCACTCGCTGAGAGCCTCCAGCTGACCGATGCGCTCCCGCGCCATCTGCCCCGGCGCGACCAGCCAGGGCACGCCGATGACGGCCGCACCCAGCAGTGCGCCGCCCACGAAGTTCCCCGAAAGCAGCCACACCCCCGCGAAGACCACCACCGCCACGACGGCGAGAGTCCGCCGGCGCAGCCGGACGTCCTCACTTCGGTCCTTCCCCGCACCCGCCAACCGCCACCGCTGCCACCACGGAGCCCGGCGCGGCGCCGTCGTCCCCACGAACCCGGCCACGACACCGACCAGCCCGCCGATGACGGCCATCCCACTGAGCAGCCCCCACAACAAGGTCATCGGCGTGCCCCCACCTTCAGCGGCAGCGGCGCCTGCCAGGCCCCGTAGGGCTGCTGCAGCAGCGCGGAGTCGAAACCGACGCGGCGCAGGTCGTCGATGCAGCCCGGGTCCATCCGCGGCACCGCCCGCAGGTCGCCGAACTCGGTGCCAGGGGAGAAGATTTCGTTGGTGGCGGGACGGCCGGACTCGCCGATCCCGGTCAGCTCCAGGACGTGGGAGACGTAGCGGTGCCGGCGCCCGCCGATCTGCGTCTCGTCGGTCATGTCGACGTACACGATGAAGTCCAGGCCGTTCGCCGTCTGCCGGTAGGCGAGCTGTTCGGACAGGTTGTCCTGGGCGAGCGCGTACAGCTCGGCGATCCGGTCGAAGACGATGTCCGGGCGGCGGGCGTGGATCGTGCACAGATTGCCGCCCGATCCGTTCGTCAACGCCTGCATCATCGCGACGACTTCCGGGCCGCGGACCTCGCCGACCACGATCCGCTCCAGCGACATCCGCAACGCGGGATGCATCAGGTCCAGGAGCGTGACCTCGCCGGCACTGCGGCCGGTGACGTCCTTCTCCCCGTTGGACTCCCGTCCCACCAGGGAGACGACCTGGCGGTGGTAGCCGTTGGCGTGGGCGAAAAGTTCATCTTCGGTCTGGACGGTGGCAAAGCGGGTCTCGGGGCCGAACTCCTTGAGCATCGCCCTCAACAGAGTGGTCTTCCCCGCCTTCTGCTTCCCCGCGATCATGATGTTCTTCTCGGCGCGGACGCACGCGCCGAGGAACTCGCGCAGGACCGGGTCGATGGTGCCCAGCCGGACCAGGTCGTCCAGGTTGGCGTGGGAGACCCGGTGGCGGCGGATGACCGCGTAGGTCATCGGCCCGAGCCCGGTGATGGCCTGCAGGCGGGAGCCGTCCTGCAGGGACAGGGCGAGCGTGGGATTCGCGGTAGAAATGGTGCGCTCGTTGTGCCCGGAGCCCCGGGCCAACTCCCGCAGCAGCTCCAGCAGTTCCTCCTCGGAGTCCGCGATCGGCCCCACCATGCGGCGCTCGCCGTCACCGTAGTCGAGCCACACCTCGCCCGGCCCCTGGATGATGATGTCCTCGACCCGGTCATCGTCCAGGTACGGCTGCAACCGGCCCGCCCGGAACAGCAAGTCGTAGACGCCACGCCGCAGGGCTTCGTCCTCCTGCGGCGCCATCGCCTGGGCGTCCGACCACAGGGCCACCGCCTCATTGATCCACTCCAGGCAGCGCTGCTCCTCGCTCGCCCGGTCCATACCAGGTGTCGTCTTCAGCAGCTCCTCGCGCTGCTTGGCGACCTGGGCCGCGATGTGCCGGGCGACCTTGTAATCGACGGTGACCTGAGGTGTGGCGCCGAGCCCGTGCGTACTCGACGCAGCACCGGCCGGGGCGGGGGCTCCGTTTACCTGGTGCGGCCACGCCTGCTGGGGGCGGCCGGACGGCGCAGCCACCGTGGGATCGGTGTGCAGGGGCCTACCGCGCACGACTCACCTCGCCGCCCGCGACGCGCACACCGCCCGGATCGAGGCGGGCCCGCCGCAGGGCAGCCCGCTGAACCACCAGGGCGCTGCTCGTCCGGGCAGCCTTCATCAGCGGTGACCTGGTGAAGTGACGTGGCTGCTCCGCGCCGTCGGACAGCACACGGGCGTCCTTCGGCGCGTACGGCAGGGTCGCGACCACCGGAACCTGCAGCACGCGCTGCACCTCGCCCGCGGGATACGGTCCCTCGTTGATCATCAGCACGCTGACGTCACCGATCCGCTCCTCCAACGCGCGCACCCGGCCCTCGGCCGCCTGCAGACAGCGCAGGGTGTTGCGCACCACCACGAACACGGCATCGGCCTGCTCGGCCAGAACACCGGACGGCCCGAAAGCCCCCCGGCGACCGAGGTCGATCAACACGTCATGGCCGTGCTCGGCCTCGATGCCGCGGAAGATGACCCCCAGGGCCTTCCACACCGAGCCCAGGCTCGCCGCCTGCGCGGGATCGGTGATCCCCGGCAGCAGCAACCGGTCGCGCGGCGCCTCCTTCTTGCCGTCCTCGCTGCCCAGGTCGATCAGCTGACGCCAGAAAGCATCTCCGAGGTCGCCCTGCCGTGCGGCGACCGAGAGGTTCCGCAGCCCGTACCGGTCGCCGAGCGTGCCCTGCAACAGACCGTGCAGCACAGCGCTACCGTCCGGATCACACTCAGCCATAATCATCCGCCGCCCCGGCTCCAGCGGCCACGACAGCAGCAAGGCCAGCGCGCTCGTGGTCACACCGGGCCCGCCACTGCAGCCTGCCAGCGCGATGACAGCCATCAGTTACCGTCCGGGGCGGCGAGGACCAGGCGCAGGGTACCGGCCGCCACCCACGCGGCGGCCGTGGGGCCGTCCGTGGCGGAGGTGGCGACGTCAACGACCACGATGCCGGTGCCGGGAGCGGCACTGGAGGCCTTCACGACCCGTCCGTCGACGGTCTGAGGCGCGGCGTCGGACGTCTTACCGGTGTCCGCCACACCCTGAGCCGGGACATGCACCAGCTGCACCTTCTGGCCCGGCACCAGCGCGGTGGCCGGGATCTGCTTGGGCTCAAGCCCGACCGGCACCAGCTGCTCGCCAGCCTTCACCAGCGAGTCCTTCGTCACTTGAGAAGGGGCGAGGAGAGAGCCGGGCTTGAGCTCCACGGCGGCTCGCTTGCCCACCACCGAGTCCAGGTCATCGCCGAGTACTGCCTTCACGGCCGGGTCCAGGGCGATGCTGGCCTTGCCCAGGTCGTCTTCGCTCACGACCTGGCCGACCTGGACGTCACGGACGACCGTTACCACTTCGGTGCGGTTGCCGACCTGCAACAGCAGGACGGCAACCCCGGCCCCTCCGGCAGCGATCAGTGCCAGCGACAGGGCGATGACACCCGGTCGGCGACGGCGGGCCGACACTCGCGGGGGAGCGACGGGCCCGGCGACATGACCCTGCTGGAGGACGCCGTTCGAGCTGACTGTGTCTAATCGTTCTTGGGTCTCGCTCAACGTTCTGTCCTTCCGGCCGCGTTACCTGACGACCTGCAGCTCGCCGATCGCCACCTGCACGTTGGTTTGCCGGATCTCGGTGAACTGCCCCGTCTCCCCGCCACCGTTCACCTGCCAGTCCACGGTCCACGTCGCGGCCGCGGTCACGCTGTACTTCCTTCCAGCCCGAGAGGCCGACGTGCTGGTATAGGTGTGGCCGCAGGTTGGGGACTCCTGCTTGCCGTATGCAGCCCTGTACGCCGTACCTGGCCCGTTGCAAATGACTGCCGAGCCGTCGCCCATCCTCCAGTCGATCTTGGTGACCTTCGCCTTCGCGGTGACGGTCACACCAGCCAGCGCCGCCGACGCCGAGTTGGGCCCGAACGTGATGGGGCTCTCGTTGACCCACATCCACATCGGCACGCCCACGATGTACTTGCCAACGGCGCGCGGGCTGGCGATGTCCGGGCCGGTCAACAGCATCCGGTCGACGGCCTCACGTGCCAGCTGCTCCGGGTCGACGTTGACCGCAGGGGCCGCGGCCGCCCAGAAGACCTGCGGGACGATCTGAGCGCCTGTCGCGGCTCCCAGCACATCGCTGAGGCAGATCCGCGTGTAGATCGCGCCGACACTGGGTTTGTGGCCGTTCCAACTAGGGTCGCTTGCGGGCGGCTGCGGATCGAGTCGTTCGACCGCACAGCTCTGCGGCCGGGGCTTGCTGCCCTTACCGGTGCCGGTGCCCGACTGATCGCCTGTCTGGCCCTGGCCGCCCGGGTTGCCTGGCTCCTGTCGGCAGACCGTGACAAAGGAACTCGCGCCGTCGCAGTCACCGCCGATGACCGGGTCGTCCTCCGCGTGGGCCGGTAACGCCGCGAAAGCGCAGAACGCGGCGGCGGAAAGGACTGCTGCCAGCGCGGAACGCCTCAGCACGTGCGTTTCCCGTCTGGTGTGAGTTCTGTGATCATCCACTGCTTCCCCCACTTCTCCGCCTTGGCCGTCGTTACGTAACGCAGAGGCTGATTGGACGGGAACGGCTGCACGGCACCCGTCTTCTTCTTGACCGTCCTCCAGCTCGAGATATCGAGACAGTCACGCACGCTGGCCTTAGGTGTCTTCCCGGTGAGCGTGAGAGAGGTGACCTGCGCGTCATGCGCCGGGGCGCCCTTGGTGGCGGTGCCCGCCTCTTTCATGACCAGCACGTCGCCCATGGCCCGCCCGAGTGCTTCCTTCGTGGCGTACTTCTTCAGGTCGGTGCCCTTGATGTCGGCCTGCCCGTAGGCCTTGACCTGCCCGGCCCAAAAGTCGTCGTACGCCTGCAACACGTCGCCCTTGGCCTGGGCCTGGGAATCGGCACTGGGCGACGACGTCTCGGGGGCAGGCGCGCTGCTGGTGGGCATCGGGCTCTTGGCCGAGTCGCCGGAATCGTCGTCGTTCCCGCAGGCGGCCAGGACGACCAGACCGCCTGCGATCAGCAGAGCCGTTGCATGCTTTCGGCTGCGAACGGCGGTGAGCCCTGCCGGGCGTCGGGATGCTCGTGTCACGTTGTCTCCCCTGCGATGTCGTGCGACAGGGCCGCTGCACCAGGGGCCGACGAACGGCAGTCCAGATCTGCGGCTTAGTCAAGCTGCGATGGTGTGTTTGCGTATCGAGAAGACTACGCATGTGCCAATCAACTCCTCGGCTCTACCGTCGAGTTCACACGCTCGACTGGGAATGCATCGGTCACGTTGCGAGGCAGAGGGGCGGTCAGGACTCCGGGATGTTCGCGTATGCCAAGGTCTTAATCGGGTCGATCGGTGGCCTGGTGGCGTTGGGATGGAAAGCCAACTCCCACTGGGGATGGCCGGCCCAGATGCTGTGAGCGATGCTGCGCAATGCCCAGCCCAGGGTGCTGCTCTGGTCGAGGCGCAGGTCACCGTCACCCCCTGCGGAGAGCTCACGTTGGGTGAGCCACTCTGCGAAAACGTCCTGCACGCCGGCCAGCGCCTTGAGTTCGGCAAGGCAGCAGCCGATTCGCTCGCTCTCGGCCAGCCGCTTGGTGAGGAACAGGGCGAACCGCTGGTCGCGGCTGCGGGCCCAATCGTCGGCAGTCACGGACGCCAGCCGCAGCGATCGCGGCGTGCGCGGACGGGAGGTCTTGGCGCGCCTCATCGGGAGCCGACCATCGCGTACCTGCGGGTGATCACCTTGGGCTTCTCCGATGGGGTGAGCGTGGCGAGAGTCTGGCCCTGGTACTCGTCCGTGACTACGGACCGTCGATCGCCGTTGTAGACCGACTCCACCTTGCTCGGGATGATCAGGCCGCCATTCATGAACCGCTTGTGCAGGTACTCGATGGTGTACGCGGCCGGGAAGAGTGCGAGGACGCCGCCGTCGGCCAGGCCTAGGACGTACACCTTGAGGTGCGATGGCTTCCCGTCGAAGTAGTTGACCGTAGCGAAGCTGGCCTGTTTGGCCTTGGTGAGGTCCGTGTAGTGCTTGGTGAACTCCGTGGTGGCCTGCGTGGCGGGCCAGCTGCTGCCCTTCCTTCTTGCCGCCGCTCTCCACCAGGTCCTCGAAGGCGGTGCCGAGTTGGTTCGGGGCGAGCGTTCCCACGCGCTTTGACGGGTCGACGGCCGTGGCGAGTCCGTTTTGGACAGCGATCTCGGGTATCGCGGTCTTGTCCTCGGTGTAGACGGAGGCGACCATCTTGAAGCGGCTGCCGACCTTGTCGAAGATCAGGAGGCCTTCTGACTTGCTTCCGGTGGTTGTCGCCTTGACCGCGAACCAGCGGTCGGCATCCGGGATGTAGTACTCCCGGGACGTGTAGACGAACGGCTTTCCGTACTTCGCCTGTTCGGCCTTCGGCCAGGTCTTGAACTGCTCGTAGTCGGCCAGGGACTGCTCATGGACTTGACCAGCCTCGACCGTGCCCAGGAGCGTTGCGCCACGGCTGCCCTGAGTCTTGTTGGCCTCGTTGTTGGCCTTCTCGTACGCGTCCACGACCTTCTCGGCATCGGCAGCTGTGATCGCGCCCGCGGGAATGGGGCTCGCGCTCGCCTTGGCATCGCCGTTGGTCTGGGCGTCCTCTTCGGAGCCTGCCCCGCAGGCGGTAAGGGCGGCGGCCGTGGTCACGCTGAGCACGGCCGCGGCCGTGCGGGTTGCCTGCCGGCGGCGGGGGTGTGGGGGCGGGGCGTCATCAGGCTCTTCTCTCCTTGTACGGCGATGAGTTGGTCGTGGGGGACGGAACGCCGCTCGCGCGGGTGCTGTGAGGGAGACCGGGAAGCGGAGCGTGCGCGCGGCGGCGAGCGCACTGCGTGCGTCGTCGACCGCGTGCGACTGTGCTGAGGGGACGTCGGCTTCCCTCAGCACGCGGCGGGCTCTGACCGGGGACTGGCACGCGGCCACGGCTGAAGGGGAGTTGCCGGGCAGACCTAAATGCTGTGCCAGGTGGGCAGCGAGCCTGGCATGGCGGGGCTGATAGGTGACGAGCCCGTCGACAGGGTGGTCGGCAGTGAACTCTCCGACGACTGCGCTCACTTCGCCGGGGCCGGAGAGGTTGGCGGTGACCGCTCCTGCCAGACAGGGGCGGGTCCAGGGCGGGATGGTGCCGTCGACGAGGACCAACGGATGTGCGGCGGCGATCTGCAGGAGACTGTGTGCGTGGTACTCGCGGATGCCGGCACCCACCAGCAGAAGTGGGCGGCGTGGTGAGGTGTGCACGGCGGGCCCTCCAGAGATCAGCTGTGACGGGACTGAGGCCAGCGGCCACTGAGCGCGGCGGACGTGCAGGGAACCTGGGGGCGCTGACCTGGACTGTCGGCTGCGCATCCCTGGTTGGTGCGCAGCCGACAGCCGCAGGCGCATGGTGGCCGCACGACAATGGCGCGGCGCTGGCCGTGGTGGACCAGTGATCCCACTCGGATGCCGACAGGGTGTGTGGAGCCCGGGCGGCGGCGCCGGCACACAGAAGCCGGACCGGGTCGAAGGGCTGGTAGTTGGTCTCGTCGGCAGGCACACCGAACCGGTCACGCCTGTCCATGCGTCCTCCCGATCCCAGGCGTCGACCGCACCCGACAGACTCCCGGTGCGACGGCACGAATGTGAACGGAGCCCCGTCGGCGGCCGACCGCGATCTCGCGGCTTGCCGTCACTCGCCAACTGCGCGCCGGCTGAGGCGGGTTAGACATACTCAAAGGGTTGTGAACGAAGATTGCAAGGTACAGAGTTTGCAGTTACAGCAGGTTGTAGAAAGTGCCGGGAGGGGATTCTGTGGCTCGCGAGAGGTCTGGCAGGACCGTCGCGCACCTGGTTTTAGCCACCCGGCTCAAAACGTTGCGTGAGGCGGCCGGGATGTCCCGGGGCGAGGCCGCCAACGCACTGGGGGCTCACACCGCAACGGTCCGCCGCATCGAGCAGGCCGAGACATCCCTGGATGAGGGTCAGGTCCATGCCCTGCTCACGGCGTACGGCGCGGGCACCGCCGAAATCGAAGCGTTCCTCGGAGAGCTCGCGGCCGCCAACCTCCCGGGGTGGTGGCATCCGTGGCGGTCCGTCATGGACCCATGGCAGCTGGATCTCATGAGCGTGGAATCCGCAGCCCGGATCATCCGCGTGTGGGAGCCGGCACTTGTTCCTGCCCTGCTGCGTACACCGTCCTATGCTCGCGCCGTCGACAACGTCCGCAGACCTGACCTGTCCCCTGCGGAGAAGGACCGGCGCACTGAGCTGCTCATGGAACGCCAGAAGCGGTTGCGTCACCAGAACACGAGCATCTGGGCCATCATGTCCGCCGCGGCGCTGTATACGTCCGTAGGCAACGAGGACGTGATGGCCGAGCAGCGGCAGGCACTGAGGGCTGCCCTCGAACGCCCCGACGTGACCTTGCAGATTCACCCTCTGGACGGTCGCTGCCACCCCATGACAGGCATGCCGACCGTGACCCTGTACCGGGTCGACGTGCCGGAGATCCCCGACCACGTAGCCCGTGAAGGGGATCTGCACGGAACCGCCGACGTCTCGAACAGCCTGCACGCGGTGTCGGCGTATCACCTGTTGATGGACCACACCTGTGTCATCGCCCCCCACCCCAACGAATCGAAGGACGTACTGACATGACGGAACCGACCCGCCCGCAACAGCCGATCGACACGTCCGTCGCACACAGCGCGCGCGTCTGGAACTACTGGCTGGGCGGAAAAGACCACTACCCCGCCGACCAGGCCGCCGGCGACGCCTACAGCAGCAAGTACCCCCACATCGTCCCGTTCGCCAAGGAATCGCGCGACTTCCTGCGGCGCACCACCGCTTACCTCGCCAAAGCAGGCATCAAGCAGTTCATCGACCTGGGTGCCGGGCTTCCGACCAGCAACAACACCCATGAAGTCGCACAGCGGATCTTGCCCGACTGCCGCGTGGTCTACATAGACCACGACCCGATCGTGCTGCTGCACGTCCATGCGCTGCTCACCAGCACCCCCGAGGGCGCCACCAACTACGTGCAGGCGGACATGCGGGACACGGACGCCGTCTTAACGGGCGCGGCCAAAACACTGGACATGACCAAGCCGACCGCTCTGGTCATCAATGACGTGCTGGGCCATATCGAGAACTGGACCGAAGCCCAGGGCCTGGTGCGCCGGCTGGTCGAGCAGCTTCCCTCAGGCAGCTACCTGTCACTGAGCCACTCCACAGCCGCGGACAAGGAACACCAAGCGGTCCAGGACGAGTACAACAGCTCCGGTGCGATTCCCTACATCTTCCGTGAGCCGTCGGTGGCCGTCGAGCTCTTCGCGGGCACCGAACTGGTCGAACCCGGGTTTACGAGCTGGCCGCGCTGGCGACCCGACGCGAACACCGGCACTCTCACCGACCGCGCGGGCTGGGGCGGGGTGGCGCGGATCCGATGACGCCGGGCAGTGCGGGGCCCACGCGTGCCCTTCCCATGAAGGTGACCCGGTACCAGGTGGTGCGACGACTCACCCGTGCCGCGGCCCACTCGGACGCCCAGCTGATTGCCGAAGCCGCGGCCCTGGCCGAGGGCTGGGCGGTCCTGGCTGACCTCATGGGCGGCGTCGTCTGCAGCACCCCCCGCGCCGCCGGACCTGAGGGGGTGCGTGCCGCCGCGCACCCCCAGCTCTACCCGAACCTGACGATCCGCAGAATGGCGGGTGCCGTCCTCGTGGTCCGTCCCGGCACGGCATCGCCCGCATCCCGCATCGACCTGATCGCGCGGACCTGCGTCGATCTACTCAGAGGGCGGGCTCGGGTCCGGCGGGAGCAGGACACCCACCACGCTGAGCAGAGACTGCACACCGCCGTCCTGCATCTCCTGCTGAGCGGCCAGCCCCATCTGGCAACCGACGTGCTGGGCACCGCCGCCACACACGCCACGGTGTTCCGGCTGGCCGGCCAGTTGGTGCATGCCGCCTATCAGACTCATTGGCGAGCAGCGCAGCCCAGCGCGTCTCCCAAAGCCCCCCGCATGCTGGTGTGCATGGAGGGAAACGAGTTGGTGGTCGTCGCGCTCCACGGCCTCGACCAGGACCGCCACGTGGCACGCCCCGTCGTCGCGCGCATCGCAGCCCGGCATCAACTGGCCGGCGGCGTCTCGGACCCGTTGCCGCTGGACATGGTCGCCACGGCGTGGGCCGAGGCAGGGACCGCGCGGCACGGCGCAACGTCCGGCTACCTGGCGTCCGCGACCTTCCTTGGGTCGCACGGGCTGCTCCGCGTCGTGCCCGCCGACCGGCTCGCCCTTTGGTCCGCTGCCATCCTCACGCCCCTGACCCGCGAGCAGCACCGGACGCTGGAGGCATACCTGCGGTCGGGGTCTGCTCAGGCCGCCGCGGCAGTGCTCGATGTGTCCGAAGGAACCGTTCGTGCACGCCTGCGCGGGATTGGCACCCTCCTGGCCGCCGAACTGGGCAACCCCACCGTGCAGGCACAACTCCTGCTGGCTTTGCGAGCCCCGGTTCCTTCCCAACGAGTCAGCACATCCGCACGTCTTGTTCCCGATCTCCCGCTGCCCACCGATCTGCTTGACCCCGACGACGCCCATCGCTGGGCCTCCGCCCTCCTCAGGCCTCTGGACAGGCCGCTGCGTATCGCCCTTCGATGTTGGCTCCAACACCGTGGCCGCACTGCGCCCGCTGCCTCCGAGCTAGGCCTGAGCCGCAGTACGCTCACCGACTGGCTGAGTAGGTGCAGCAGGGAACTGTCTCTCGACCTGTCGTCCGCGACCGTGCGGGCGGAACTTCACCTGGCCGCCGAGACGATCGCTACCCCCGAGGACACGCCGTCCCGGTTGCCGCGGCGAGGAGGCAGAACATATCGGGGACAACAGCCCTGAATGGAGCGTTCTTTTCCGCAGCAACCAGGTGGGTGAGTAGGACGGTGAGGGTGTGCGGGCTTTTCAGCGAGGCGGCATATCGCCCTATCCCTTCGCTTGTCCCGTGTGCTCACAACCTCACTCGGGCAGGTACGTTGAAATGGCCGCCATGTCCGGTCAACGACACGCGTCACGGAAGAGGGAAGCAGGCAGTGAGCACGGGACATCCCGACCGGTTCGGGCCCTTCCTGGTGCTGGGCCGCCTCGGCGCCGGCGGCATGGGCACCGTCCACCTCGCCCAGTCGCCCGGCGGCCGCCGGGTCGCGGTCAAGACGATCCGTGCCGACCAGGCTGCCGACCCGGGTGTCCGGGAGCGCTTCCGGCGGGAGGTCGCCGCAGCCCGCCGCATCAGCGGCTTCTGGACCGCGCCCGTCGTCGACGCCGACCCGGATGCGGCCACCCCATGGGTCGCGACCGCGTACCTCGACGCCCCCGACCTCGGCGAGCACGTTCGGCGGGGCGGACCGCTGCCTGTCACCGACCTCCTTGGGCTCGCGGCCGGCCTGGCCGAAGCGCTCGCAGCCATTCACGACGCAGGCCTCATCCACCGCGACCTCAAACCGGCGAACATCCTGATCACCGACGACGGGCCCCGAGTCATTGACTTCGGAATCGCCCGAGCGGACACCGACGACCCCCTCACCACCGTCGGCGGCGTCCTCGGCACACCTGGCTACATGTCCCCGGAACAGGCCAACGGCGAGACCATCAGCCGGGCCGGCGACATCTTCTCCCTCGGCGCTGTGCTGTACTACGCCGCGACCGGCATCGGACCGTTCGGACCCGGCACCGTGCCCGCGCTCCTGCACCGCGTGGTGCACGACGAGCCGGACCTCGCGCCGGTCCCGGACGCTCTGAGGTCCGCCCTTGCGGCCTGCCTGCACAAGGAGCCTGCGAACCGTCCCGCTGCCGCCGCCCTGCTGGCGATGCTGCACGACTCTTCCGCCTCCATCGAAGGGCGGCAGCAGCGAGCACCCGAGCTCGCTCCAGCCTCCAGGACCCGCGCGTGGTGGGAAGCACTCGCCCCGACCCTGCAGCGAACCGTGCCCCTGCCCGAGGCGGAGCCTCTGCACGATGACTCGCCGGCGGCGGACCTCGACTGGTGGTCGGGCGGGTCCGTCGTCCCTGCACAGCCCAGGACCACTTTCGCGACAGGCGTCCAGGCCGTCGCGGAGTACCGCGCCGAGCAGCACGAAACCGTGCGCGGCCCCGCGCCCGGGCCCCGTGTCGACGCCGTAGTGGCCGGCGACGTCGTCGAGCACACCCGGTTCGGCATCGGCACTGTGATCGAAGTAGAGGGCAACGGGCTCCGCGCCGTCGCTCACGTGTCCTTCGGTCCCCTGAAGACCATCAAGCGGATCCAGCTCCGCTACGCCCCCATGCAGAAGATCGACACCTGACCGCGGAGGTCCGCACCACGGGATCGGCCTCATCGCTCAGGCCCAACGCGACGCTCGCCCCCGGCCAGCGGCACCCGCGGGGCGGCCAGGCGCAGATCCGGAATCGGCTCGACGGGGACGAGCGTGAGCCAGGACCTCTGGGCTCGGCGACGGCGGTAGGGGTCACTGGTATCCCTCCGTGCGCTTTCCCAGGCGCACATCCGCCGTGGCCGCGGGAGCGCGCTGGGTGAGGAAATCGACGACACGGGCCTGCTGAGCGGCAGCGGTGGCGGTGAGCTCATCGAGGGGCCTTGCCCCGGCTGTGACACGGGCAGCGTGCTCCAGGGCGGCGACTTTGCCGGGACGGGCGTACTCGGCGAATACCTCGTCCAGATGCGGGCCGGTGATCCGGACAGGTCCGATACGGCGGCCGTCGACGGTGAGCGACATGTAGTGCTCGAACCGGTCGAGCACTGCCACCTCGTCCGCGCTCGGACGGTCCCCCCACTCCGCGGTGATCGGCGCGATCGCCGTCTTGGAACCCGCCGTGGACGCCAGCGTGGACGCGTTCTGCGTCAACGACATCCGCACCGGGGCCGGCAGACGCCCCAGCAACTGAGTCATCCCGTGCACCGAGACCCTGAACTTGCGGAAGTCCTCGAACATCGACGCGATGGTCTCCGGAGCAGCGCCCGTCAGAGTGATCAGCTCGTCGAAGTACAGCCTGAACCGCCGCCGTTGCTCCTCAGGCGTGTCCCGCCGTGAGCGCACCGCCCGCAACAGGTCCCGCGCGATGAGCGCGGTCAGCAACCGGTCCGTGGGTCCGTTCCCGGCCGGGCACACCCACACCACCAGCCCGTTGTCCATGGCGGCCCGGCTGTTGTAGACGCCGACCGGCTGACCGAGAAAGGCGCGGGTGACGGGGTTGGCGGCCAGCCGGGCGAGCGGGTTGAGGACGACCCCGAACGCGTCCGGGGGAAACGTCGGAAACACCGTCCGCCACCACGCGCGCGTCTCCTCGTCGAGCCGGTCCGCCACAGCAGCCAGTGCCGCGCCCCGGAACCCGGGGTCGGAGAGCAGGGAACGCACGTGAAAAATGGTGGTCTGGTCTTCGCGGCGGCCGGCCTGGCAGGCGGCCTGGTTGACGGCGACCAGCACGGCCAGGGACGACGTGAGGATGGTCAGCGCGCGAGGAGCGGCGGCATCGTCCCAGCCGAGGATGGAGGCGAAGGCGTCAGTGACCGCCTCGACGACGTCGTGTGGGGCCTGCCCATGGTGCATGGCGATCGGATTCCACGAGCTCAGCATCGGAGAGGGGCCCGCTGCGTTGAGGTCGATCAGCGCGATCTTCTGCATCAGGTGGTCGTGCGCGAGGAATGTCGCGGCGCGTGGCCAGGAGTCGCGGTGTGGGTCAACAAACATCAACCCCCCGCCGGCGTGCGCCCACGCGATCGCCTGCGCCAGAGCACGTTCCGTCTTCCCACCACCGGCCTTGCCCACTCCACACTCGAACAGCGTCTCGACGGTGCGGGTGGCGACCAGACGCCTCCGGCCGTCGGGTCCCCGGTAGATGCCCTGCAGGAGCAGCTCAGGATCCCCGAACTCGAAGGTCGGCAGGTCACCGGCGAGCAACGGAAGCCGGCAGTGGACGGTGGGCGGCTTGAGCAGTCCGGTCAATTCGTCCAGCCTCACCCAGTTCGCACGGGGCGGATGGCATTGCCCCAACTCCCAGCGCCGCTCGAAGCTGCGCCGGGTGGGCCAGTGATCGGCACCGAACCGCCACGGCCCCAGCCGGAATCCGCGCATGGCCCACCGGGAGCGGCCGCCGAACACGTCGAAACCGGCTTGGAGCTGAGCGAGGCGGGCCTGGGCACGGCCTTCGACGTTCGACGCGCACATCACGAGCAACTGCACCCGAACGAGGTGGTCATCATGGGCGAGCTTGCCGAGCGCCTCGGCCGGGTCCACCCGACGCGGCACCGGGGGCATCACCAGCCGCCGCCCGGCTGATCCGTCCTTGCCGGTGACCAGGGCCTGCAGGTTCCAGGCCAACGAGTCCTCGATCCCGGTGGCGTCCTGGCGCACCCAGCGCGACGCGCGCTGGGTCTCCCGGCGCTCCTGGCGGCGAGCGGCACTCATCAGCTGCAGACGGCGAGCGCGCAGGGTCCACTTGGGTGCGCGCTGGATGTCCAGGCGGACCTCGGCGAGGTCGCCCAGTTCAGCGCGCAGGTCGGACACAGCGTCGACCAGGGGCTGCAGCGGGTCGGGCTCCAGCGGCACCTCCCGCAAGGGAGAGGTGAGCCTGCCGCGCAGGATGAACTCCGCCCGCACCACATGGTCGCGTGGCTTGTCCACGATCGGACGGACCCGGTCGACGGTGACGTTCGGCCCGAACGGCGTGATGGACAGCAGCCGTTCGCCACCCGCAGGGCCTTCGATGCGGTAGCGCAGCGGCGCGGTGCCGTCCGCGCGCAGCCTGATCTGCACCGTCTTCGACCGGCGCGGCGCCCACCACGGCATGCTCACCGAGGCACGCGCCAGCTGCACCCCGCGGCGGAAGATCTCCTCGATGCCCGGGTCGAAGTGCCGGGTGGAGGTGAGCTCCACAGCCATTCGCTCGGCCGAGGCCCGTTGCGCGAGGCGACGTACCACCATCTCGCCCACGCCGTATGGAATGGCGATGGCGAGGGCGAGGAGATACCAGTGCCCGTAGAGCCAGTCGACGGCTCCGACGAGCCAGGTGACCAGGCCGAGTACCTGACCGGAAGTCTCCTCGGAGGCATGCTCCGTCAGATGCGAGGCCGTGGAGTCCACGTCGGCTCTCCCTTCTTGAGGGTGCGGGTGAAGAACAGATCGGTGATACGGAGGTCGGTGTAGGTACCGCCGCGGTCCGTGCCGGCCCACACCAGATGGACCACCGCTTTGTCCGGGCTGCCGTCGCGGCGGGCAATCGCGGCCTGGATCCGGAAACGAACGGTGGCGAATGCCGGAGCCACCGCCTGGTCCGTGTCGGGGAAGACGCCCGGCCACTTCGTCCGGCCGACTCCGGTGGCGTCCGCTCGCAGCAGCGCCCGGCCGGCGGTGAGCAACTGCCGCTCGTCGTCGGCGGGAAGGTCCGATGGCCAGGCTGCCTCCAGCGACTGCTGGAGGGCCCGGTTGCCGGCCACGCCTTCGCCGTGCGGAGGCAGAGCGGACTCGAGGACTGACGGTGTCGGCGCGGCGGGCGTGATGGAGACAGACGCGGTGGTTGACTTGCCGTCGGGAGGCTCTGAGGCCGCAGAGGCCTGATTCGCTGTCACGGAGGACGACGTCTCGGGGGCCGCCGCCTCCTGGCTGTGCGGTACGACCAGCAAGGCGATGCCCGCGACGGCGAGGAGGACGGCGCTCACCATCAGCAGCCGCGGCGATCGCGCCGGAGGAGTGGTCACAGGAGCCTCGCTCCCCCCGCGAAGCCGGACATGGTGTTCACGCCGTCCAGGCGGACCACCGTCCCCGGTTTGGGGGCGTTGACCATCTGCCCGCTGCCCAGGTAGATGCCCACGTGATAGATCGTCGCGTCGCGTCCGGGAGCGGTGGCAAAGAAGACGAGGTCACCGGGCTTGAGCGCGAGCGTGCCGAGGCTGGCCGGGATCCGCTGGCCGACTCCGGCCTGGGCGGCCGCGACACGCGGCAGGCTGATGCCGGCCTTCGCGTACGCATACTGGGTCAGCCCCGAACAGTCGAAGCCCTTGATCCCCGTGCCGCTTCTTCCGCTGCGCGTGCAGCAGATCCCGTACGACTTTCCTTTGGCGTTGCCGCCGCCCCAGGAGTAGGGCACGCCTCGCTGGGAGAGCGCCGCCTCGATGACGGTGCGGACTCTCCCGGACACGTTCTTCAGGTCCGGATCCTTGGCGGCCGCCGTGTACTGGTCGATCCACCCGAGCACGTTGGCGACGTACTCACCTGATTGGTTGTACTGCAGGATCGCGGCCTTGAGCTGGGCGCGCTTGGTCAGGTCCCGGCCGTTGCCGCACAGGTAGATCGCGGCGCCGAGCGCGGCGTCGTCGGCATTGTGCGGGTCGGCAACCGTGGTGCCGCCTGCGTCTTTCCAGACGCCTTCCCAGGTGGAGGGCAGGAACTGGAAGGGGCCGACAGCGCGCTCGCCTTGAGAGTTGCCGTCCCACTTGCCGCCGTCGGTGTCCGGGAAGGACGTGGTGTTGCCACCCGCCCCGGAACCATTGAGGAGCACCCCGTAGATCTTCGGGCGGATGTCTCCGGTGTCGGCGATGTTGCGGCCGACGGCGTGATTGGACTCGACCTTGGCGATCCCGGCGAGGACCGGCCAGCGCATGCCCTGACACTTCGGCACATGCTTGTCGACCTGTTGGACGGCCTTCTTATACGCGGTCAGCATCCGGGGCGGGATGTCCGCGGCACTGCCGCCTTCGGCGATCCCGCCGTCATCCTGCGCACCCGCCTTCAGCGCGACGTACGCACTGATCGCGTTGCCCACGGGCGCGGCGCAGCACACGGCGGCGAACAGCAGCATCACCACCACGCAGCCCCACTTGGCCACCCGGCCACGACGGTTCCTCACTCGCCATCACCACCGTCGCGGGTGCTGTCCGTACCGTCCGTCGGACGCGGCCGCGAACCGTCGTCGTGTCCCCGGTCGAATGCGTCGCGGAGCCGACGACGCAACTCGGAGGGAGCGTCCGTCAGCCGCCGCGGGGGAGCGGACGGCGTCGGCGCCGAGCGCCGCGTGCCGGGGGAGCTCGGTCGTGTCGTCGTGCTACCGGTGGGCAGACGGCGGCTGCGGAAGGCTATTTCGCCTCTGTCGTCGTTGTGGTCGCGCATCACCTGGGCCGTGTGCCGCCCCACGTCGCCCCAGGCCCGCCGGTCTTCGCGCACGGTGTTGCGCCACACCTGAACCTGCTGGCGGGCGTCCTGGGTGTAGCGCGAGCCGCTCTGCCCGGCCCGGCGCACGTTGGCCGGCAGACCCGCCGTCGTTCCGTAGGCGGCCCGGCCGCCTCGGTTGAGAATGCGGTAGCCGCGGAAGCGAACCAGGCGGTTGTGGGCCCGCGTGGACAGCAGGGTGCGGTCGGTGTTCTGGTCGTGCAGCACCTCACCGGTGTTGCGGTCGACGACCTGGCCCTCCTCATCGCGGTAGCGGTCCCGCGGGCCACCGCGCCGCAGACCGCCGCCCTCACCCTCGCCATCACCGCCGCCCACGGCGCCGCCCTCACCGTCGACACCGGCCGGCTTTTGCCACTTGGCCAACTGCTCCTTGTCCGGTCGCCTGCCGATCAGCAGCCAGTGCGCACTCTTGGCCCCGAGTCGCGCGCCGATCCCGGCACCGGCCGCAGCGGCGGTCAGCGGCGCGAGGCCTCGCCCGGCCTCCGCAGTGGCATCGGCGAACATCTGCCCGGTGTCGACCGGCATGCCCGCACCGTCGAGGAACGAGGAGAGGGCGCCCATCAGGCGATGCCGGGTGCCCAGCAGTCCGTACCGGCCGCCACCGCCGCCGGTGAAGGCGCGCAGTGAGCCGCCGTATCCGCCCATGGCTGCCGGGGAGTTCATGGCGAGTGCGGCGCCGAGTTCGGAGGTGTCGCCGGGCAGGTGGGTGCCGCCGACCTTGGCGTAGCGCATCCGCATGGCCATGCGCTGCCCGAAGGAGGTGATGCCGGTCAGCAGTCTGCGGTGCCCGGCTGCGCCCGCGATGGCCAGCACGTCGATCAGGAGGATCCGCTCGACCATCAGGTCCGGGCCGTCGGTGATCGTGGCGTCGACGGCGATGCCGAAGAACGGGATGAACGCGCAGATGCCGACCATGGCGAGGATCGCGATACCCCAGATCGACATCCACTTCCACACCGATTGACGTGGAGGCCCGGGCAGCATGGCGGCGACGAACGTAACGCCGCCGACGGCCGCGGCCGCGGCGCAGATGCCCTGGGTGCCGAGCAGGACGATCGCGGAGGACAGCAGCATGCCGCAGATGAACAGCGCCGCGATCAGCAGCAGGACGGCGCCGCCGACCCGCCACCAGGTGGGTTTCTCCGCGTACGCGGCGCACGACTTACCGACCGGACCGGCCTTCTTCAGATCCTGTAGGAAGGCATGGAACTCACGGTCCTCGTCGGTGACGATCGCATTCGAGGCGTCCAGCAGGTCGCCACCCGGCGTCAGCTCAGGAAGCGAGTCGCTCTCGCACACCTCTTTGGCTTGGCCATCGAGAAGCCTGCAGTTGTCCTCGTCGTCGGTGTCCTCGCGCTCGCAGTACTTCTTGAGAGGGCCGACGACCAGGTCGCACGTGTCCTTCCGGTCGTCCGAGCTGTCGGCCCCCGCCTTGTAGCCGCCGGTGACCCACTTCAAGTGGACGGCGTAGGCCTTGCGGTCGGCAGTCTTGGCCGGGTCGAGGATGCGCCCGTACTGCAGCAGCATGTAAGGCTTGACGATCATGGCGTTGGTGATCGAGTCCTGGAGCGGGCGGGCCACGTCTTCCGCTGACGCCGGCTTGGCAGCCTCAAGCTCTTGGCACTTGATCTCCTGCATGCCGGCCATGCCGTCACAGGGGCCGCGGCTGGCGAGTTTGCCGCCCCAGTTGTAGGAGTTGACGCTCTGTTGGGCGACCTCGGCGCCCACCTGCTGGGTCTGTCCCAGCGGTCCGTCCTGGGCCAGCAGGTAGTCGGGGCGGACGAAGGCGGACGCGGCGAACGCCGCGATCAGCAGGGTCAGGAAGATCTCACCGAGACCGCGGCCGACCCGCCCGCGCACAATCATGAATCCGGCGAAAACGAAACCCCAGGCCAGCAGCAGCCCCTTCAGCCCGAGAGTGTCGACGACCACGTTGTTGTAGGCATCGGCGACCTTCTGCGCAGGGTCGGTGAGGATCTTCAGCAGCGGGAACCGGAAGGCGACCTCAATGGCCCACCCACCCAATCCGACCAATAGCCGGATGAGAGTGAACAAACCAGACAGGGCGAAGGCAAGGACCTGTGTCTTGAAGCTGACGATGGAGCCGCCCTCAGCGTTCAGCTCGTAGCCGTTGATCGGCACCCCCTCGGAGGAGGTGATGTTCAACGGGGCGAGGAGATCACCGGTCTCACTGTTGCCGCTCGCCGCGTACACGACCTGGCTGTTGACCAGGACGAAGACGCCGCAGAGCAGAACGACGACACCGGCCGAGCGGAGCGTCGTGCGGTCTGGGCGCCGCATTCAGCGCCGCCCGTGTCCGGCTGCGCCTCGGCACCGCCACACGACGACGGCAGCCACTCCTGCAGCGGGCGCAATGACCATCCATGCCGTGCTTGCGCCGTCGCGGCGAGACTCGCCCGCGGAGGACACGGTGGAGCTGGTGCCGCGCTCGCAGTACTTCTTGGCCGGGCCCCCAACCAGATCGCACGGATCCTGGCGCGCGGAGCCGGAGCCGGAGCCGGATGCGAAGGCCCGCCCGGTGCGCGGCCACCACGACTCCGGCATGCCTTCCCCCACCACCAGGGCGAGCAGGGCGGCTGGCAGGGCTATCAACATCAGGGCGCTCGCCACGGCGGCGATGCGCCGGCAGCGGGACGAGGAGAAAGAGGACGTGGTCATGAGACGTGTTCCTTCGCTTGGGCCGTGTCGGTCTCGCTGGAGGCGTGCGCGGTGCTCGCGCTCGTACGGCGGCCGGGCGTGGTGGTGATGGAGGTGGTGATGCGCTCGATGCGGGGGATGACGGCCTTGACCCGGCCGGTGTTCTGCCGCGGGCAGGCCAGCAGGAACTCGCCCTCCCGGCCCTTCTGTCCGACGGGGGACAGGCCGGTGGTCACCAGGCGCAGCAGCTCCGGGTCGTTCGGGTCGAGCCCGACGAACTCCAGGCCGCGTCTGGCGCGTTCGCGGTCGGCGGTGCGGGCGAGCGCCCGGTAGGCCATCAGCCCGCGGTCGGGGCCGAGCTCCTCGGCGTCATGACTGGCAGCGAGCAGGCCGGCGCCGTGCTTGCGGCCGTCGTGGAGGATCTCGTGGACCAACGCGGTGCCCTCGGCCGACGAGGTGAGCCAGTACAGCTCGTCCGCGACCACCGCGGTGAACCGGGCCGGGTCCTCGAACGCGGTCTGCCGGGCGATCGCAGCGATCAGATAGAGCACCGCGCGCCCGATCAGCGCTTCCAGCGGCTGCTGATGCAGGATCTCCGGATTGCCGAACGCGGCCTTGGGCGGCAGCTTCAGACCGGCCGTCGTGATGACGATCATGTCGGAGGTGCTGGAGGCGTCCAGCCGCACCGGCGGCAGAGTGGGGTCGAACACCATCCGGGCCAGTGAATTGGTGGCAACGACGCGGATGAGGCCGGCGAGGGTGGCGGCCGCATCCTGTCGCTTGCCCACCTCGGTCGTGGCCATCTCCTCCAGGACCTGAAGCACCCCTCGCATGGAAGGGGCGTCGCTGGCGGCGGCCTGCTCGACGGCGTGGTGCAGGACCTCGCCGTTGGTACTCATCGGGCCGATGCCGAGCTGGAGGGTGAGGTAGGACAGGGCGTAGTGGCGGCCTTCAGGGCCGTCGAACATCCGCAGCGGGTCTATGGACACCTCGGCCTGGGCGGCGTCGATGATCTGGACGCGCCCCTTGGCAGCGGTGCGGGCGAAGGCGGCCCATTCACGCACCGGGGTGCGGTCGATACAGATTGCGCAGCCGCCACGCGCCCACACCGCCTCGGATATCAGTTTCTGCAGGACGCTCTTCCCGGCTCCCAGGTCACCGACGATGCCCAGGGAGGCGCTGGCGTCGTGCTTCGGCGCGTCCGCGACGTTGATCATGACGGGGCGGGTGGTGCCGCAGTCCAGGTCGAGGCCGAGGAACATGCCGTTGGGGTCGCCGACCTCCCCGGTGCTGAAGGCGCCGCCCAGGGCCCAGTCCTCGGAGACCTGATGCTGGGTGAACTCCCGCACCACACCTGGCCGTGCGGTGCCCGGCAGCCCGAGCAGGAACAGCGCCTCCTGCAAGCCGGCCGGGCGCACGGCCCGGTAGTCGGCGCCGCCGAGCAGCGAAGTCAGGGCCCGGGCGCGGGCGTCGCAGACCGCGGCGGTCGGCCCCCACACCGTCAGCACGGTCACGGACTGCACTTCGACCTCCACGCTGGTGCGCGACAGGCGGGCGTCCAGCTCGCCCAGGTCGCGGGCGGCGTCCGTGAGCGAGGCGGGCATCCCGGTCGGCCGGGCGTCGTACTGGTCGGCCTGGTCGACGAGTTCGTTGCGCTTGCGCCGCACCTGGTCCCGGGCCTTCTCCGCCGGCACCAGCGTGAGGTCGACGGTGTAATCGACGGGAAAATCGAGCGTCTCCAACTGCGCAAACAGGTCGGCGGCATCCGCGCTGATGGCGGGCGGGCACTCGGCGAGCGCCAGCTGTGCCTGGTAGCCGGTGCCGGCGTCGGACTCGATCTGCAGCCACCGCCTACGCAGCGGCGAGGCAGTCTTGATCCGCCACCAGGCCTTGCGTCCCGACCGGGTGAGCTGGTCGGCGTTCTTGAGGTCGTCGACGTTGTCGAGGTCCGGGTCGATGCCGCCCTCCTGGAGGCGGGCCTGCCCGAGATCGGCGTAGCTGGGGGAGTGCAGTACCCCCTCGCGCACCTGTCCGCCGTACAGCTCGCTGCTTTCGGCCTCGGCCAACAGCGGCTCCTCCATACCGCGGTGCAGCGCGTGCTGGATCATCCACACGATCTCCGCCGGGCGCGCGGGGCGGAACTCGATGCCGCCGGCGAGTGAGGCCTCCACCCGGGAGGCCTGCTCCTGGTACGCGGTCACCTCGCGGCGCGCCACCGGTGTCGGCCGCATGCCCAGCGACGGGGCGATCTCCGCCCACATCGCGCCGAACTGAGCCGTCATCTGCAGTCCGGCGCCATCAGTGGATAGCGGGATGGCCAGCCACAGGGTGCGGCGGTGCATCTCCTGCCCGTCCAGCAGATCCAGCGTGGCCTCGACGTTCTCCACCCACGGATGGGTCTGGCCCGGCGGGGTGTCGGAGGGTTCGATGCCCTCGATCATGCGCAGCGCGACCTCCCCCGGATCGACCCGGGCGCACAGGCCGAGCAGCCGCGGCGCCCCGGACCCGGACAATGACCGCACCAGATGTGTGATCTTGGCGAGCTGCTCCTCCCGTACGGTGGCCGGCACATAGGTGCCCTGCACGGTCTCCTCCGTGCGGCCTTGCGCGTCGGGACCCGGGTGGAGCCGGTAGAGGGCCCACACGCTGCCGTGCGTCGACCACACCAGATGTCCGGCGATGTGACGGATCGGCACCCTCATCGCGCACCCCCCTGTCCGGCGAGCGCGAGCAGCTGCTGCACACCCGACACCGGCCGCGCCAACTCCGACCCGGGCGCCGCCGGGCGAGGGCCCGACCGTGACCGTGCCGGTTCCGGGCGTGGCAGCCGCGCGGCGGACGTCTTCGTCCGCTGAGCTGCGGCGACCGGCGCGGCCGGTGTGGCCCCTTCGATGACGAAGCCGCCGGTCAGAGGGCGGGCGGCGTGGTCGCGGGCCGCCCGGCCGCCGATCCGGCCTCCGCGCGGCTGCCAGCACAGCAGCAGCCAGCCCAGGGCTGCCGGGAGCGGGGCACGGCCTCCGATCTTCTGACGGCGCACGGCCCAAATGGCCAGCAGCCAGGCGGCGATGGGGACCGGCCCCATCCACGACCACCACGGAATCGTCTTGACCAGAAGGAAGCCGCCGACGACAGCAAGGAGGATCTGCGCGGGCGTGAACGGGCCGAGCGGGATGCGCCAGTCGGCCACCTTGCCCAGTACCCAGGGATGACGGCGGGCCGCGGTGTAGAAACGGCCCATCCGCACGGATGCGGCGGCGCTCACAGCCGGCCTCCGACACCTGCGGAGTGTTCACGGCCGGCCGCAGGCCCACCCGGCACGATGCCGGGGACGGCGGGCGCACCGTTGGACGGGTTTTTGACCTCGTCCTCGAACATGCTGGCCAGGTCGTTGCGGGAGTTGTACAGGCCGAGCGCGATCACCATCAGGATCAGGGCGCCGATCCCGGCCTTCAACGAGAACTTTTGGATCATGATCACGACGACGAGTACGAGCAGCCCGGCCTGCAGGCCCTTGGTCGCCCAGCCCATGAACATGTCGATCCAGCTGTCGCCGAGTTCGTCCAACTCCCCGGCGAGCATCAGGTTCTGCGCGGTGTTCACCGGTCACCTCCCGCCTGGGCGGTGGTGCCGGTCTGGAGTGCGGTGATTTCCCAGCGGCCTGAGCGGGTCTTGAGGGTGAGTTCGTACGCCAGCGGCCACCGCCCGTCACGGTCGCGGGCCTCCACCTGGGCCGTCACCCGCACCCGGGTCCCGTCCCCCGGGACGGACTCGGCGGACGCCTCCTGATCGGCGCCGAGCAGCTGCCGGACGGTGACCGTCTCGTACGGGGCGGGGGAGACCGGCGACAGCTGAACCCCGGGAGAGAGGTAGCGGTCGACTTCGCCGGCCCCGGTCAGATACGCGGCGAAGAACTCCCCAGCCGTGGCCGATAGATCGCCGGTGGTCGGGACGGTCACCGTGTATGGCGACTGCCCTTCCTCGGCGCGTGCCGGGCCGGCCACCACCCCAGGGGCACCGGACACGGTGAACGAGGCGCCATCCGAGTCGGCGACGACGGGCACCGCGAAGTAGCGCAACCGTCCGTCGGCGTACTGCGCAGCCAGCGTCACCGACCACGCCTGGCCGGCCCGCTGCGCACTGCGCACCGCCACGACCGACACCGGCTCGGGCTGCGCATCCGCCGTCCCGGGAAGATCAACGTCCGGGGCCATCGACTGCGCAAGCCGGGCCTGCGCAGTGCTCTCGGCACCTGCGCGGCTGCGCAGCCACGCGCTGAGGAACACCGTGGCGTACCCGGACGGGTTGGCCGACACGGTCGTCTTCACGGTGGTCGGCTTCGTCGCGGGGGCGGCACGGACCACGGTCGCCGGTGTGGCGACGGCGACGGCCAGGGCGAGGGGACCGGCCGCCACCGCGGCCCACACGCCCAGGCGGCCCAGGTGGACCCGGCGCCGCATCTGCTGCAGCCGGGCGTCCGGAGCTGTCGGAGGAGCAGCCTGCTCCTCCCGTGACTGCTTGGCACGAGACATTCCGAACTCCCAGGTCAGAGCGAGTTGTTGCTTCTGACCCGAGGCAACCCGCCACCCCCGACCCGACCACCGACCACGAAGGCCCGACCACGATCACGAAAGGGACACAAAACCCGTGGTCGGGTCTGTGGTCGGCCCGACCACAGACCCGACCATGACATTTCGCACCGTGTGGAGTCCCGCCTCGCCGCGGGGGATCGCATGGTGGTCAGGGTGGCTGGCGCAGTAGTGCGCACGCGTGATGACGCCTGCGGGCCTCAGTCGCTCGCCTCCCGCTGCGGGGGACTGCGCACCAGTTTGCGGATGCGCAGCCGGATCCCCAGAGCGCTGGGCCGGGCTGCGCAGTCACACGCGCAAGTCGATTGCGCAAGACCCGCGTCCCGGTGCGCAGCGCGTGCGCAGCGACTCGCCCGTGGCTGCGCAGTCGGTGCACTGCGCAGCCACGGGCCGCCCCCCGCCCCCGCCGGAGGTGGGCCCCCAAAGCCACCCGGGGGTAAA
>NZ_JBEZJY010000071.1:0-35491 GCF_040651415.1 Streptomyces sp. NPDC048484 | reverse complement strand
TGTTCATGATCGGATAACGACTCAAGCGGGAAACGGTGACCTCCACACCGTGCCTTCACGCAATGTCAGTGAGACTGCTCAGACCTCGTGAAGTCGGTCCTGTCCAGACCGGGCGCAGGCGAGGTAGGTACGCGGCGAGGTCGCCGACTGCCTCACGTGTGACGGTGGCGAGCCGGGCCGCGAAGGCCCGCTGGCCGACATCGGCGCCGGGGATCAGGCGGTCGAGTTCAGTTCCTCGAACTGCGCTTCGCGGAACTGTGCATCACCCTGCAGCGGCCGCCCTACCGTCTGGTCGGCGCTCTCATGACCGTCGCCTGAGCGGTCTCGGTGTGGCTCACCCACTGATACGCGCGCTCGAAGCCGGACGTGGCTGTGCCCCGGCGCCTGACGGGGCACAGCCCTTATCGCGAAGGTGGGTATCGTGGGCGGACGGGCCTCACTGGATAGTGAGGTCACGGTTCACGCAAGCGGCTCAACAAGGCTGGGGCCTCGGCCAGCCTGTTGGATAGCGGATTTACACGACCCGTCAGACGCGCCCCAGTCGGGTGCCTTCGAAGCCAGTGATGCGCAGGAGCACGTTGCCGTCGGGCGCAGTAGCGCTGTAACTGCCGTCGTTGCGGTGGTAGCGGGTGGTAATTCCCTTGGGGTGGTCGAGCGTGAGCTGGTGGTCATTGCCACGGGTGCTGCGAAGGTCAATGCACGCGATGTGCCGAGGAACGACGACCTGCCGGGTGCCGTCTGGGGGTGTTTCCAGAGTTCGGGCGCGTAGTACGGCGCACAACAGCAACGCTGGCAGCGGCAATCGCCGCAGGACAGGATGGAGGCGGAAGGCGTCGCTGGGTGGTTTCCACAGAGCGGCGGGTCCGTCGGGGGTGGAGCGCCAGCGACGGGTGTTGACGAAGGGTCCGCTCAGGTAGACGGGCGCGGTTGGGAAGTAATAGAGGTCGGGAAGGAGCGGGTCGGCTTGTGGTTCTGGGTCTGCCGGATCGAGAGGGGCGGCAACGGCCCGGTGGAGGCCGAGGACGATGTGTGCTGTGAAGTACACCTCTGCGGTCACTCTCTGTTCCTGGGGGGTTGAGGTGTCGCGGGCGCGCAGGGTGTAGCGGGCGCGGTCGTTCGTGGGACGTACGAAGACGTCGAATGAGGCGTCGCGCACGGCGGTGACAGGCTGGCCGGGGTGGAGTGTCTGGGCGGCCTCTGCGGCTGCGGCCAGGAGGAAGGTGCCGGGCATGGTGGGGTGGCCGTTGACCAGGTGATGGGCCAGATAGCTGTGCCGACCTGCGTCGAGGTCCAGGTCCCACTCGATGGAGCCGTCCTCTGTCGGCCGGCCAGGTCCCCTGAGCAGGACGTGTGCCGACGACCTGGCGGTGTCGGCGAGGGCTGAGGGCGCACCGGGCGGCTGGGCGGCGGTGTCGTGGAGCAGGCCGGGGCGTTCGCGGTGCAGCAGGCGCCGTTCGCGTTCCCCGAGGTAGACGCTGGCCTTGGTGGCGGTGCGGTCGGCGGCGAGTTCGGCCAGGAAGTGGGAGGTGCCTTCGGTGTCGGTGATGCCGGTCAGGCGTCCCTGGCTGATGATTTCGGCGATGAGGGGACGGGCGGGTGGCGAAGTAGCCGCTGTCGCGCCACAGCGGGAAGCCGATGGTCAGTTCCCGGGTGCTGAGGGGGTGGTCGGCGGCCGCGGTGAGGAAGGCGTTGGCGGGGCTGTAGTCGATCTCCCCACGCAGGGGGTGGACGGCGGCGACGGAGGCGATGTTGCACCACAGGCGGGGGTTGAGAGGGGCGAAAGCGTCGCGCAGATGGTGGTAGCCGCGGACTTACACGTCACGGACCAGCCGGAAGTCGGCGAGGCTCTTGCGGCCCAGGGGGTGCGCTGCGGCTGCGGGTTGCGGCGTGGACGAACAGGTCGATGCCGCTGTGGTGGGCGGCTACCTGGTTCGCGGCGGCGGCCACCGCGGCGGCGTCGGTGATATCGCAGGTGACGTAGTGGACGTTGTCGTGGCCCAGGGTGGTGTGCAGCCGTTGCAGGTTGAGCGCGGTGCGGCGGCGGGTCAGTTGCCGGTCGGTGCGCGCGGCTGCCTCGGCGATGGGATCGGCGCCTAAGCGGGCGCGGGATCATCCCTGCGGATATGGGAGCCGGAACTCGCGCCCGCCGACCTCGCGTTCTTCTCGGGGCCATCCCCGCAAGCGCGGGGAGCATGTTCAACTGACGCCCTGCCTGGGGCCATCCCCGCGTGCGTGGGGAGCAGTGGCTGGCGCGGCCGAGCGCGCCGGAATGATCGGGACCATCCCCGCGTGCGTGGGGAGCAGGCCGCCGCCGGGGGGACCGTCCGAGCCCTCCCGGGACCATCCCCGCGTGCGTGGGGAGCAGACTCTGCGACCTGTGCGTTTACCGCAGTCCGGCTCGGTTTCTGAGTACTTTAAGTGATTCCGGCAATTCGCTCAAAGTGGGCATCTATGTCGATTAGGTCCTGCCGAATCGGCGGCGTTTTGATGCTTTGCTCCAGCCGGGTCTGGGTCCGGTGTTCTGTGGTGGGGCGTTGTTGTTTGGGCGTCGGATCAGGGTGAGGCCCTCGTGGTCGGTGGGGTGCCAGGCGTGGTCGTGGGTGCGGAAGGTGAAGCCCTGTTCGTTGTTGGTGGTGTGGGCGAGCAGGGCGCGGCCTTGGCCGGCGTACTGCTGTACTTCGTCCCACAGGGCGTCGCGGATTCTTGCTGACGGGTTGCCGATGAAGACGCCTGCGGAGATTTCCAGGAGCCAGCGGGTCAGGAATCCGCGGAGGCCGGGCGGGCAGTTGGTGAGGACGATGACGGTCACCAGATGACTGCTTCGTCGGCGTCTCCGTAGTTCCGTCCTGCGGCGACTTCGTGGCTGCCGTCGGTCTGGAGCGTGACGCGGTCTTCTTCTCCGAGTTCGTTGCCGCTGGCGTCGTTCGGGAGCAGGAGGTGTTTGATGTCGTTGACGCAGCGGTTCAGCAGGCCGGTGTCGTTGATGCGGTCCCGTAGGGCGCGGCGGGTGCGGGGGCCGACGTCCTCGTCTGCTTCGGCCGCGATGTCGAAGGCGAGAGGGATGCCGATCTCGGTTTTGTAGAGGTCGGCGATGTCCAGGACGAAGGACAGTTCGTGACCGGAGTGGACGAAGCCGAGTCCGGGGCTGCATCCGAGGGAGGCGACGACGGCGTGGGCGATGCCGTACATGCACTGGGCGGCGGCGGTGATGCCCTGGTTGACGGGGTCGCCGCTGGTGAAGTCGCCCGGGGTGTACTTCCTGCCGTGCCAGCGGACGCCGGTGCGGGTGGCTTGGGTGCGGTAGCAGTTTTTGACGCGGTCGCCTTCGCGGCCGAGCAGTTGTTGGCGGGTCAGGCCGGTTGGGTCTTCGTCGGGGAAGCGCAGTCGGTACATGGCACGGGCGACGGCGAGGCGGTTGCGCATGTTGGCCCATTGGGTGGCCTGGGCTTCGACGAGGGCGGCGGAGCGGCTCAGTGCCCTGCCACCGGCGTAGTAGCGGACGCCGTGTTCGCCTACCCAGGCGACGCCTGCCCCGGTTTCGCCGAGGACGCTCATGGCCTGGTGGGTGATGCGGGTGCCGGGGCCGAGGAGGAGGGTGCCGATGGTGGCGGAGGGGATGTGGGTGGTGCCGTCGGCGTCTTCGGCGGTGATGGCGTTGGCGTCCCGGTGGATGGTGCAGCGTTCCAGGTAGATGAAGGAGAGGCGTTCTGTGGTGCGGGTGAGGTGCCGTGGGGTGAGTGCGGTGCGTTTGCCGACAGTCGTCACGGGTTCACTCGATCGTGGGGGTGAGTGGGGCGAGGGTCATCAGGCCGCAGCCGTAGGCCTTGGCCTTGCCGAGGCCCTGGGTGAGGGTGCGGCGCAGTGCCTCGGGGTCGGTGACTTCGAGGCGGCCGTCGAAGGTGGCGGTGACCACCGTTACGCGGTGGCGTTTCGGGGCGGCCTCGTCGGATTTGGAGAACGCCAGGGAGCGCGGCTCACGGACGGTCAGCTCGTGCCGGTCGCCGTGGTGCCTGTGACCCTTGTGCGTCGTGCCGCTGGGCAGCAGCCGGTTCTCGTCGGGCTTCTCCACGATGCGGAAGCCTGAGCGTTCTTGGCGGTCGAGGAGCCATGCCTTCTGGTGGACGGGGGTGCGGTGGGCGGTGCGCTTGGTCGGTTCGCCGTCTTTGCGGCGGATGTGGTGCACCGGGTTGGCGGTGAGCCGGAATGCCCAGGTGTCGCCCTTCGCGAGGCGTTCGAGGAACGGGGCGTAGGGGCGGGTCTGCCAGCCGGGTGTGTCGGGGTCGAGGGCGGCGGCGGGCCAGCCGGCCTGTTCGACGAGGTGGGTCAGGTCAGGCCGGTCGGGGCTGACGATGTACAGGAAGACTTCGGCGCGCGCGTTGTGGTCGAGGCGCCACAGCACCCTGGGTCCGTCGGTTTTGGTCGGTAGCAGGCCGGGGAAGGACGACATGGCCGCGGCGTGGAGCGACTGGGGTGAGGAGAGCAGCCGACGGGCGCCCGGGCGCGCGGTGTTCACGCGGAAACGGGTCAGATACATCAGGCGGTTTCCTCCTCCAGGGCACCGAGCGGGTCGTGGTGCGGCACGGTGTGGCCGGGCGCGGGCGTGCGTGCGGCCCGCGCCAGTGGGTTGGGGACGTTCACGGTCGTACTGATCACGGTGCGCAGGGCGTGCCGACGGTGTTCGGCGGCGAAGCTGAGCGGTTGGTCACGCAATACGTCTTCCTCCCCGTCGCGTTCGCCGCCGGTGGCCTCCCGCAGGGTCACCAGCGCCACTGTGGTCTGGCTGCGGTGGCGCTTTTGGTGCCAGGCGGATGCCTGCCAGGGCTCGTCCCGCAGCGCCTGGTCGAGACTGATGTCGGGGTGGAGGCCGAGTTCGACCGGGAGTGCGGGCGGGCAGGAGCGTCGGCCGAGGTAGGGCGGGTAGACCGGTGCGCGCAGGGCTGTGTGGAGTGCGGTGATGAGCGTGTTGTCGCCTTCGAGTGCGGCGACGAAGACGGCGTCGGCGAGGTAGAAGCGTTCGGAGAGCGGCATGGATTTGCCGGTGACCGCGTGGTGGGCGGTCTGGAAGTCCCGTATGCGCGTGCCCGGCTGGTCGATACGGACGCCGAAGCGCAGGCTGCCCAACCGGGCCAGCCCGGCGTCGTCGCCGCGTTGGAGTCCTTGGGCGGCGGCCAGCATGCCGATCACCCCGCTCTTGGTCGGGGCCGGCTCGGTGGTTCGACGGACGAAGCGGGCGGAGGCCCCCCAGGCCTGCAGGGGGCCGGCCAGCCGCAGGGTGAGCACGCTCATGCGGGCTTCTCCATGCGTTCGGCGACCGCGTGGCCGACCGACTCGACGAGCGCGGTGAGACTGCCGGCTTCGGTGCCGATTCCTGCGAGTTTCTCGGTGTTCGAGCCGACGCGCAGCACCCAGGTCAGGGTCGACTCCTCGTCTCCGTAAGCACGCTCGATGTCGGGGATGTAGTCCGCCAGGCGCGCGGATGCCTCCCGCAGATGTCCGCTTCCCCGCACGGCGGATACGGGCTCTTCGAAGGCCGAGACGAAACTGATGGGGCGGGTGGTGCGGAGCTTGACCACGACCGCGTCGGGGAGGGTGTGGTTGCCGAAGGTGTTGATCTTCCCGGTGGGCAGGGAGGCGACGAAACCGTGCAGGAACGCCTCGACCGCTCGGCGCACCGGAGTGACGCGGGGTTCGTCCGCGCGCAGCCCTTCGCCGAGGTTGGCGGCGAGCTGGTGGACGCCGAGCGCGGCGTAGCGGTAGAGGGTGGCGGAGTTGAAGTCGACGGTGCCGATCATTCCGGCTCCGGGCTCCGCGTCGGTGTTGCGGTCGTCGACGGCGGTGTAGTAGTCGGATTCGTTGTCCACCCGGTGCACGCTGATCGCGTGGGCGACCTGGACGGCGGCATCGACATTGATGTCGGCGGAGTCGGCGACCATGCGGCCGAACAGGGCGATGTCGACGGAGTGACGGGTGTCGGCGATCTGCTTGGCGCGGGCCTTGTTGTCCTTGTCCTTCAGGAATTCCTTGATGTCGGCCGCGCCTTCGACGGCGAGCGCGGCGAGGCCGTCGAGCTGGCGGGCGCTGAGGAACATCAGGTACTTGGACTGAGGCGCCGCTTCCTCGGCACCGTCCTTCTCCTCGCTCGCCTTGCGCTTGGGCACCTCGATCTTGGACCCCGTGGCCCCCTGGATCACCTCAGCAGCGAGAAGGAGAGCCGCAGCACCCTTCAATGACGGCTCCAGCGCGGTGATACGGGTGGCGAGGACTTCGGCGACCTTCTTCGTGCGTACGCCCAGTTCGCTCGGGTCCAGGAGGTGCTCGTCGCCGAAGTACGAGCGGGTGGCACGCTTCCACGCCTGACTGGAGACACGAGCCCGGGGCACCCCGCCGTACACGGCGGACTTCGGCGCGCCCGTGTCGTCGCGGTTCAGATTGCTGGGTGGGACGGTCTGTAGGGCATGCACATCGAGGAAGATGCGGTTCACGAGGCGTCCTTGTCGGTGGTGTCGGCGGAGAGAGGCGAAGCGTTGAACCCGCTGTCCTCGGGGTCGCGGAAGGCGTGGAACGAGCGGCCCCAGGCGCGGCGTACGGCATCCTGTCCGCCCGGTTGCTGCCAGTGGTAGAGCTGCTCGGCGAGCAGTGCGTAGTCGAGTGGGATGTCTTCGCCACGCAGCAGCAGGACGAGGTCGCGCAGCCGCTGGGCGAGGGAGGGGAGATCGGGCGCGGTGCCGGCGCGGACCAGGCGTTTACGGACCGGCTCGGTAATTTCGTCCTTTGGCATCAGCCGCCGCACGGCAGCGCCCAGACCCGTCGGCTTCTCCCGGCGGTCGCGCAGGTGCATGGCCGTTCCGCGTGACTGTTGGTGCAGGGCCCACAGTGTGAGGGCGACATGGACAGCGTCCTCCGCGCGGGTCAGTTCATCCTCGCTCAAGGGCCGCCCGCCGTTGTGCGGACTCTCGTGGAGCGGGCCGGTGTCGGCCAGGCCCCACAGGTCCGGTACCTGCTCGTACTTCTTGCCCGCTCCGCGGCGCAGTCTGGCCAGCGCCGCCACCGCGTGGGCCTGGTCCTTGAGATAGCCCTGTTGAAGCGGGGCGATGATCTCGCCGGTGATCTGGCCGACCCGTTTCGGGACGGGCGGCACGGTGGTGGTGGCGGTGTCGGTGGTCATGCGGGCTCCTTCGCGGAAGAGGAGTCAGATCCGCGCGCGGGGCCGGGAGCGGCCTCCCGGTCGGAGAACGGATGGCTCAGGGCTTTGTTGAGGCGGCTGCGGAACCATTGGTCGGCGAGCGCGGAGTTCAGCCACAGGGAGCCTTTCCTCGCCTCGACGGTCCGGCCTTCCCATGCCGCGCAGCCCGCCTGCGCCATCTGCTGTTCGCCCAGCCGTGCGATCGAGCGGTAGACGTCCCGCTGCCAGACCTTGCGCTGCTGGTACGGGTCGTCGGCTTCGGCGAGGTCCTTGAGCCAGGTGCGGTACGGGCCGTCCAGCGCGGCGAAACCGAGATCGCGAGCGGTACCCCGGAGCGGGTCCGATTCGATGCCCGCGGCGCGGGCCAGATCGGTGGCGAGGTCACCGAGGGCGGTGACGGCGCCTTCCGCGTCCAAGACCGCGTCGATGGCCTGCTGCGCGTACTCACGGTCTTGCTGATGGAGGAGCCTGACCGCCATGGCGAGACGGTCATCGGCGATCTCGTCGATCACGGATTGCTGGGTGCCGTAGACAGGGCCGATGACGCGAGCCCGGATGAGGAAGCCGCGCGGCAGCTCTCCCTCCGTCACCAGCCGGGCGACCCATTCGAGGACCCCCGGCCGCAGTCCCTGGGAAGCCTCGGAACCCTGCGCGCTCTGCGTCCGGTTCACGATCAGGGCAGCGAGCCCCCGCCATGCGGAACGTGCGGGGTCGTGCTCGCGCGGCAGGTAGACCAGCGCCTCACCGCGCTTCTTCTCCTGCACCGGGCTGCGACGCCACGCCGTCATCGGCTCGCGGGTGTGCATGTTGTGCGCAGTGAGCGGGTCGCCGTAACCGAGGACGACGCCGTACGCTCCGTGCGCGTCGAAGTGGAGCCGCAGCCGCCGTGTCTGCCAGGTGTACAAGTCCCGTACGCCCGAGGGGTGCCGTGGTCCGGCGACGCCGGGCCCTGACGGTTCCCGGCGCCAGGCGGGGCGGTCGTCCTCGTCGAACCGCAGGCCGGTGGTGTCCGCGGCAATCAGGTTCAGCAGCAGGGTCTCCCGCAGGCTGCTGCCTTCGGCGAAGACCCCTCCGAGGGTGCCGGCCCAGCCGACCCCCAGCGGATACACCTTGCCGCCCTTGGCCCGGCTGTCGCCGTCGACGCCGGTCTTGATGCCGGAGGTGTCGTAGGCGTGCGTGTGGACGACCCAGCGGGCGGCCTCGGCGAAGCCGAGCCGGTCGACAGCCGGCTGCCGGGAGCTGAAGAAGGGCTCGCCGTTCGGGACGTCGGCGACGATCCGGTTGAGAGAGAAGACTTCGTCCCGCGCCGTACGCAGGCCCGCGACCTGGAAGAACGGCGTCACCGGGTGCAGCAGGTCGAATCGGTCGCAGTGCTCCGCGAGATAGCCGGGAAGGGGCGCGAAGCAGTCGTCATCGGCCCACAGGTCCGACCAGTGCTCGATGTCCTGCGGCCCGTCGAGAGCGTCATGGGCGATGGCGAGGAGGAGGCGCAGGAGGGCGAACTCCTGCGTGGGAAGGTCCCCGACGATCCGGCGCAGCCCGTCAGCCTGAGCGAAGACCTCGCGCAGGGAAAGCTCGGCCTGGGTGCCGTCCAGCCGCTGGACCGGTACCCAAGGCCGGGTGGTCAGATCGAACGACACCCAGGACGGCGCTTCGGATACCAACTCGCCTTCACCCGTGCGTGCTGTGCTCGCTTCAGTCACTGCTCACCTCAAGGCCGTCCCTCTGGCTGTAGCGGAGTGAGAAGCCTGCCAGGCGGGTCTGACAATCGGCGTCGAGCGCGAGAATCAGCTGGCCGGCGAGCCAGGGGCTGTTCTTCGCCTGCCAGGCAGGCACGTAGAGTTCTTCGAGTTCTGTGATCGCCCGGTCCATCACCTCGCCGTACGAGAACTGGATGGGCAGCCGCAGCCCGCAGCCCGCGGCTGCCCGGGCCGCCTTCGGCGACGGAACCCGGTCCAGGGGCAGTTCCAGCCCGCCCCTACCCCTGTCCAGCCACGGCATCGTGGCCAGCGACCCGTCGGCCCGGCGCTGTACGACGAGGACTTCCAGGCTCTCCTTGCTGTCCCGGACCTGGGCCCTGCCCGCACGGGTGTCGTCCGCGTCGCCCGCCCCAGCCGCGATCCAGCCGATGAGCGGCCGCCCCGGCCTTTGGACATCGCCGAGCCGGAACACATCGGCACGCTCCGCCTGATCCGTACGGTGCCGCTCGTGCCGCTCCAGCGCCTTCGCCATCGCCTCGGCCCAGCCCTCGGGACCGGTGGGCCCGTCACCGTACGCTCCCTGCACCAACACGCTGATGTCCCGCGGCAGCCGCACCGGCCGGCGCGCACCCTCAAGGTGCGGCAGCAGCACGGCCGCCGAACGCAGCAGCGCGTACGCCCCGTACACGGCGACCGACCCCCGCACCGGTACGGGCACATCGGTACCCCAGTCCACACCGGTCACCAGGCAGCGGGCCGTGCACAACCCTTCGGGCCGGTTCTCCTGCTCCGTGCCCCGTTGGTGTCGGTGCAGACGCCCCATGCGTTGGAGCAGCAGGTCGACCGGGCACAGGTCGGTGACAAGCAGGTCGAAGTCGACATCGAGGGACTGCTCGGCCACCTGGCTGGCGACCACGATGTGCTTGACCGGGCGCCGGTCTCCCGCCCTCTCGGGTGGGCCGAAGCGGACCAGGAGGTCGGCGTCCTTGGCTGCCCGGTCGATGTCGAGGAAGCACGAGTGCGCGACGGTGACCTGCTCGTCGCCGAACCGCTCGCGCAGTACCCGGGCGGTGTCCAGGACCCGCCGGACGGTATTACGGACCACCAGAGCACAGCCCCCGCCGTCGAGTTCGGCGGCCAGCCGGTCGGACAGGACCCCCAAATCGTCATCGAGACGCTCGATGTGAACGTCACCACCACGCGCGGAAGCAGCTGGGCGCTCCATCACGGGCATCTGCCCGCTCGCTACGGCGGTCAGCAGGGGATAGGCGTCGGCCTGAGCCACTGCCTCGAACTCCGCGGCACCGGCGCCCGAGCCGGCTACGGTGCCCGCTTTGGCGTATGCCTCGGAGAGCTGGCGGCGCCGGGCCGCGGGCAGCGTCGCGGACAGCACCACCACCGGGACCCGGTAGGCACCCAGCCACGACAGCACCCGGTACAGATAGACGCTCATGTACGTGTCGTACGCGTGTGCCTCGTCGATCACGACGACCTTGCCCGCGACCGCGAGATGACGCAGCGCCAGATGCCGGCTCTTGAGCCCGGCGAACAGAAGCTGATCGACGGTCCCCGCGACGAACGACGACAGCATCGCCTTCTTGCGGCCATGTAACCATTCGTGTGCGACCAACTCTGCTGGAGCGGAACGCTTTTCGTGCCCCGGCCGCCACTCGAATGTCTCCGCGTCAGCGTCCACGGCGGTGATCTGCTGCCGGCTCTCCCGCATCAGACCGGCGTACTCGTCGTTGAGAGCCGCCTTGGAGTGCGCCAGGAGAACGGACAGCCGGGTGCCTTCCTCAGCGGGCAGCCGATCCAGCCAGTCCAGCAGACGGGGAAACAACGCGTTGCCGGTGGCCATGGTCGGCAACGCGAAGAACACACCGCCCGCGCCCGAGCGGGCCGCGAAGATCTCGGCAACGGCCAGCGCGGCCTCCGTCTTCCCCTCGCCCATCGGCGCCTCGATCACCATCAGTCCCGGCGCGGGCATCGAGCGCGCCAACCGGATCGCCGCCTCCTGCACGGGACGGGCCTCCGCCCCCGGCGGCAGATCGAAACGGGAAGCGAATAGCTCCCCCACGTCCCCCGCCGGCTCGACGGCCCGCCACGGCGGGGGCAGACTCAACCCCCGCCAGGCAGCGGCCACCCGCTCCTGGCTCGTACGGTGGATCTCCTGCGGAAAGTACGGGAACAGCTCGGGATTGCTGGCAATCCAGTCAGCCACGATCACCAAAGCGGTCAGCAGTACCTGAACCGGCTGCGGCAGCCGCACCGTCCGCCACGCACCGAGGCGCTCCCGAACGCCGTACTCGTCGGCGCACGCGTCGAGCAACTCGTCCTGCACCCGCCGCCACACCCGGCGGCTGGGCCCGGGGGTACGCAGCAGATGTGGGCGGTCGTCCAGTTCCTTGATCTGCCCATGCTCCGGAGGCAACCCGTGATGGCCGCCCGGAACGATGCCTAACTGCCCGGACTGCTTCCGCGTCCAGCCATGACGCTCTTCGAGCCAGTCACCGAGCAGCACCTGCCCCGCCAGACCGTGCGGGGCCAGCTTGCGGTCGGGGCCGAACTGACGCCGAGTGGGCATCTCAAGCCCCTCCCCACGCATCCGGTCGGCGAGCTGATCAACCTGGCAGGCGAAAGCGGGAGTCGCCTTGCCGATGTCGTGCACGGCCGCCAGCCACACCGCCAGACGCCGGGCATCCTCATCCCCGCCGGGCAACGCCTCGGCCACCAGACTCCGCACGTTCGACGGCACCCAGTGATCCCACAACAGCCCGGCCACAGAGCCGCTGTCCTCCATATGGCACCACAGCGGCAACCAACCCTCGGTATCCCGACTGTGCTTGGCCCACACGCTCCGCACCGGCCCCGACAACCGCCCGCTCAACCCCGTCCGGGGCTCCCCTTGACCCGTCATACCTGATGCATACAGCTAAACGCAGACCGCAACTGCCATATAAGGAAAATCCGCTGACCGGGGATCTCATTCGTGCCCGATCAGCGTGACGGCTCACATCAAGCCGTATCATCCGCCGATAGCTCTGCCGCCGAGGCAGAGTCGGCTGAACACTGCAACGCAAGTGGGTGCCGTTATGGACTGTTTGTCGGAATCCGTGAAACTGCTCGAAAACCGAGCAGAGCGCCTATAAAGCCCCAGGTCAGGCAGTCTGCTCCCCGCGCCTGCGGGGATGGACCCGGCCGCCCCCGAGTGCCTCTGTCCCCGTCACACTGCTCCCCGCGCCTGCGGGGATGGACCCCACAGACAGCGGAGGACGCCCGGCGCTTAGCGCTGCTCCCCGCGCCTGCGGGGATGGACCCTCTTCCAGCGGCGGACGCCCCAGCCTCGTGAACTGCTCCCCGCGCCTGCGGGGATGGACCCGAGACCACCCGCAGGTCCCGCTCGGTGATCTTCTGCTCCCCGCGCCTGCGGGGATGGACTCAGCGATCAACCTCCCCGGGGGCGTCTGCCTACCCCGTGCATGAGGTGTCGGCCTCCCGTTGGGGCGACTCTATACAGCCAACTGAACCGCTCCGGGGCTGATGGAGGCTCCACCGATCCTGGAGCGGTTCCCATCAGGGCGCTCAGCCGCAGGGCGGCCGGTACTCCAGTCCGGGAAAGTATCGGGACCATTGGGTTCGGGTGATCGTAGGGTGAGCCTGGGCGCAGGCATGGGAGACAGCGGTCCGCGTGTCGGTGTCCCAGATCTGTGCCGTGTGGTCGGCGCCCGCGGTGATGATCCTCCCGCCGTTCGGGGTGAACGCCACGGACTGGACGGCGCCGAGGTGCCCGGTGAGGACGGCTAGGGATGCGGGACGGTCGGCGCGGGCCAGGTTCCATACGCGGACCGAGCGGTCGTAGCTGCTGGTGGCGAGGGTCCTGCCGTCCGGGCTGAACGCGGTCCCGCTGACGACGTCCTGGTGGCCGCGCAGAACGTCGGAGGGGGAGGGGTCGCGGAGGTCGGTGATGTTCCACAGCCGCACCGTCCGATCGTCGCTGCCGGAGGCCAGGGTATGGCCGTTCGGGCTGAACGCGAGGGCGTCCACGAAGTCCTTGTGGCCGGTGAGGACAGCGAGTTGGGCGGGGCGCCGCGGATCGGTGACGTTCCACAGCCGTACGGTCCGGTCGTCGCTGCCGGAGGCCAGGGTGCGGCCGTCGGGGCTGAACGCCACGGGTTTGACGTTGAGGGTGTGCCCGGTCAGTTCGGAAAGCCGGGCGGCATCGGTGACGTCCCACAGTCGGACCGTGTGGTCGTAGCTGCCGCTGGCCAGAGTCTTACCGTCGGGGCTGAAGGCCACGGAGAAGACGGTGTCGGTGTGGCCGGTGAGGGGCGGGCCGTGCGGGGACGGGTCGTGGAGGTCGGCGATGTTCCACAGGCGGATCGTGTGATCGCGACCGCCGCTGGCCAGCGTATGGCCGTCCGGGCTGAAGGCGACCATGGCGATGGTGTCGGCATGGCCGGTGAATGTGGCCAGTGCAACGGGGCGCCACGGGTCGGTGATGTTCCACAGGCGGATGGTGCGGTCGAAGCTGCTGGTGGCGAGCGTGCGGCCGTCCGGGCTGACCGCTGCCGAGCTGACAACCTGGGTGTGGCCGCTGAGGGTGGTGGCCATGGTGCTGAGCAGGGCGTCCCGGGTGGAGTCCTCGGGCGCGAGCCGGTATGCGGCGAGGCTGAGCTGTGCGGCGAGTGAGGGCCTGAGCAGGCGGAGTCCTACCGCCTCCCCGGCGGCTTTCTGGGCAAGAGCCGTATTGCGCTGCTGGGCGACCTTGCCTTCGACGTGTACGGCGTACACGGTCGCTCCGCTCGCGGAGATGAACAGGACGGCCAGGAGCGCGATGAGTTGGCGAAGCCGGCGCACTCGACGGCGTCCACGCGTTGCTTCGGCGGCCTCGGCGGTGACGCTCGCGTCGAGGAACGCTCGTTCCCGCGGGGTCAGTCCAGTCAGGTCGCGGGCCAGGTCCAGCTGCGTGCCCCGGTATAGGGCGCCGGGGTCCCGATCCAGCGACTCCCACACGTCGGTCGCCTCGGTGAGGCGGCGGTGGATGCGCAGTGCCTCGCGGTCCCGCACGATCCAGCCGTGCAGCCTGGGCCAGGCCGTGATCAGGGCCTCGTGAGCTAGGTCGACGGTACCTTCGGAAAGGGTGAGCAACCGGGCTCGTACCAAGCTCTCCAGGACTGTGTTGTTGTCCTGCGGATCGTCGGCGAGGTCGAGTTCGGCTCGGTCGGCGGGGCGGCGGGTGTCAGGAGCGCCGTCACCGGGGCTGATCAGACGTAGCAGGACACGTCGGGCCAGGACGGCCTGGGCATCGGTGAGCCGGGTGTATACATCCTCGGCGGTACGGGAGATGGAACCGTGCAGCCCGCCTGCTTCCTCGTAACTGGCCTCGGTCAGGGTACGACCCCTGCGGTGGCGCCAGGTCTCCAGCAGCGCGTGCGACATCAGTGGCAGGGCACCGGGTTCCCCGTCGACCTCGGTGAGGATCCGAGCGGTCAGAGAACGTTCCACGATCAGTCCGGCGGCCGCAGCCGGCTTCACTATCGCCGCCCGCAACTCCTCGGAACTCATCGGGCCGGTCAGCAAGGTGGCGTCCTGCAACGCGGCGGTGAGCTCGGCGTGCTCGGCGCAGCGGCTGAGGAAGTCTGCCCGCACCGCGACGATCACCCGCAGTCCGCTGCCGGGTTTCCGCGCCGTCAGGAGCTCTTCGATGAAGGCGGTCCGCTCGGCCGGGTCGGTACAGAGCGTGTACAGCTCCTCGAACTGGTCGACGATCAGCCAGGTGTCGCCGCCCTTGTGCGGCGAGGCGGCGAGGCGCTCGCCGTGAGTCCTCATCGGGTGCCCACCGGGTGCGAGGATCCGTATTTCCGCCGGGCTCAGGCTGGACCGGTCCGCGTTCCGCAGCCGGGGGATCAGCCCGGCACGCAGCAGCGACGACTTGCCGCTCCCGGAGGGCCCGAAGACGGCCGTGAACCGGTGCGCCGTGGTGAGGTCGAATAACCGGTCCACAAGGTGATCACGGCCGAAGAACAGCGCTGCATCACTTAGCTCGAAGCGCGCCAGGCCCCGGTACGGCGGATCGGCGTCGTCCTGCACCGGCCGCTGCGCCGCCTCCTTCCCGGCCACCTCGTGCCAGCGCCGCTCCCACTCCGTCACGTCGCCACCACAGATCTGTGCGTAGGCGATCGTGAGCGGCAGTGACGGCAACCGCCGCCCGGCAGCTGCCTGAGACAGAGCCGTCACCGAATACGCGGCCTGCCTCGCCATCGCCCGGTAGGTCGGCCCTCCGGCGTCCTTGCGCAACTTGCGTAACTCAGAGGCGAACCGTTGCACTGGTCCGTCATCCGGATCCACCGGTGCCTCACTACGCCCCATGTGCTCATCCCCGTTCCTCGATCGGCCCCGATTATGCGACGTTCACGTTAAGCAGGCGAAATGACGCCCACAAGCGGACCCATCACTTCTCGCAACCCGGCAAGGATTGTTCACAGGGGCCAGAGGGGCTGCTGAACAACTCTGCGGACGTTCAACTCGATGCTGCAGGGCCACGGGTGGGGTTACCGGCGGACAGGGGCCATTTGGGCGGCCTTTGGGGACGGAGAGCCCGCCGGGCGGAACGCTTTCGAATCACTTGCATCCCTGGCAGGCCCGGGCAGCTTCACCACCCTGTGCTCGGGGAGATGCGTTCAGTAGTCCGGCGCGGTGCTTGAGGGGGGAGGGCTGAACTGTGTGGTCGCGTGAACCGGGGGACACGGCCGTGCGGGGATGCCTGGAGTCCGCGTGTAGTACATGGCATTGCCCCGGACAGCCTGCTCGAAGGAGCTCATACATGTCAGCCGTTCGACTTTTCACCGCTGTGTTCGCCACGCTCGCGCTGGCCACCGGGATCGGGGCGAGTACCGCTACGGCCGCGCCCGGGGCGTCCGCCGCGGCGGACCCGATCAACACTTTCCAGAACAGAGCAACGAACGAGTGCCTCGACGACAGCTTCGGAAGCGGGTTGCGTACCCACTCGTGCAACTACGGTCCGGCCCAGCAGTGGTACGTCCACGCCTGGGGTGACGGCACCCGCCGTCTGCAGAACGTCGCGACCGGCAGGTGCCTGTCGTATGTCGGCGCGGGCGTGTCCTTCGCCGTCGGGCCCCAAACCTGCAACGACTCGCAGGAGCAGAGCTGGTACGTCGACCGCTACGGGGACGGTCTGGCGTTCAGGAACCAGGCCTTGACCAAAGACTTTTGCCTGGACGACAGCTTCGAGTACGGCCTCCGCGCCGTAGGTTGCAACGCGCTCGGGTGGCAGAAGTGGTTCTGACGCACCTCGGTCGCAAACACTCCGAGCGGCAACCCGCGCAGCACGACGCCCGGCGAACATCCTTCGCCCCCGGTCATCCGCACATTGGGGACGACCGTAGCCCGCAGTGACCACCGCGTCCACAGCTGCCTGCCGGGGCACCCGGTTCCGGCAGACAGCTGGGTCTGTAGAGCGAGCGGCCCTGTCTCGCTTTCGGTGGTGACGGAGCGTTGTGATGGGTCGTTGACATTCGTGTGAAGGATGTCAACGATCTCGTGCAGACGGTCTTTTCGGGCCTGTCCCCGCTGGTCATCGAGCATGTAGTCGACGAAGGTGAGCGGATCGTGGTGCGGGCACGGACTCCGCGGGACACTGCGGTCTGCCCGGTGTGCGGGACCCCGTCGGAACGCGTGCACGGCTATCACTGGCGGACAGCCGCGGACGTGCCGGTCGATGATCGACGGGTGGTGGTCCGGGTGCGAGTGCGGCATCTGGTGTGCCCCACCCGCGGCTGCCGCCACACCTTGGCGGCTCTGACCAGCTGCTTCAGACTCAGCCCGGCAGGGCGGCCCTCTTGCAGGGCCTTGCGTACCGCTTCGCCGTGGACATGAGCGGGCAGTCCCGCCCGCCGTTTCATGACTACTGGCCCCGCAGCAGCTCGGCCAGGGCCTCATCGAGGTCCACCTAGGGCTACCGCCGGTGACCTACGGCAAGGACGGCTTCCAGCTGTCCGAGGAGCCCGAGATCTGGATCGTCTACGAGCGCGCGATCTTCAGGGCCGAGTTGCACCGCATCACCAACTTCATCGCCGGGATCGTCGCCCTGCACGCCAAGCGCACCCCTGAAGACGAGTGGGCCCGCCTGGTCCTCGAACAGCTCGGCGGCGTCAAAGCCACCCTCGAAGTCCTCACCCGCATGGAACGCTGACCATGACCTGCGCGAACAACGAGCAGCCGGCCGTGCGTGAGCGGCACTACCCCAGCGACACGACGGACGCCGAATGGGCCGTCCTGGAACCCCTGCTGCCGCCGATGGTCTGCACCCTGCCCACGGGCGGGCGCAGGGAGAAACATCCGCGCCGCAACGTCGTCGACACGATCAGGTACGTCAACGACAACGGGATCAAGTGGAGGTCCGTTCCCGTTGACTTCGGCATTCCCTGGCGGACTGTATATGGGTTCTTCCAGCGCTGGCGGGCCAGCGGGGCCCTGGCCCGTATCCATGCTGAGCTGCACGAGATGGTCCGTGTCCACGACGGTCTCAATCCCCGCACCGTGGCGGTGATCCTGGACTCGCAGTCCGTCAAAGGAGCCGAGACAGTGGGCCAGGACAGCAGAGGGTTCGATGGCGGGAAGCTGATCAATGGGAGGAAGCGCCACCTGATCGTGGACATGCGGGGCATGCCGCTGTCCGTCATGGTCGGCGTGGCCTCCCCGCACGATAGCGTCCCCGCCCGCGACCTGCTCTTTCGTCTTCGCCTTGCCCATCCCGAGGTCACGGTTGTCTGGGCCGACTCCGCCTACGGGGGCACCCTCATCGCCTGGGCGGACTCCTTTCTCGGCTTCACCCTCAAGACGGTGCCCCGCCGAAAGGACCAGGACGGATTCGCCGTCCTCGCGAAGAGGTGGCGCGTTGAGCGGGCGATCTCATGGATCATGAGAGCCAGGAGAGACGTCCGCGACTACGAACGGCTCATCTCCCACAGCGAGGCCCGCATCATCTGGACTTTCGGCACCCTCATGGTCCGCCGCCTCACCCGGCCTCCCCGCCCGCCCCGCAGTTCGCCACATCCCGTCGAGCCGGTGAAAACGGCCGGCAGCCCCAAGCCCATCCGCATCCGGATGCACCAGCCACAGACGATTCGCCTGGCCCCCGCCGCCTTGCGCTGACCCGGGACTGACCGTCACTCGCCGGCGGCAGCGTCCCGCGACCGGTGCACGCTGTCAGGGGCTGGCGGGCGTGTCTGCGGGAAGCGCGTCCGCCACCGTCGGATACAGCTGCAGTACCGCGTCGGCGCCGGTCAGTTCCAGCAGCCGCATCACCAGGTCGGGAACATTGGCCAGTCGCAGGTCGGTAGTGCGGCGCAATATTAGGATCAGGTTGAGGAAGGTGGAGTCGGCGAACGTCACCGCGGCCATGTCCAGGACCAGGACGGGAAAGGCGGCCGCAGTCCGCGTCAGCCGGGTGCGATGTCCGGCAATCGAGTCCAGATCAAGATCACCGCGGACCGTCACCACCCAGGCGCCGCTGTGGGCGTACTGCTCGCCCAGCACAGCGAAAGACCCGGCTGGCGGTAAGGCTGAGCGGCGGACGTAAGAGGAGTCCGGGGTCTCGGGATCCACCTGTCCAGTATGGCGCGACCGCCCAGATGCAGGCAAAGGCGCCACGCGAATTGCTCCCTGTGAGGCCGCAGTTGCTGCGTGTGTCGAAGTTCCGCCCGGCGAAACCGCACGCCCGCCCGGATTCGACATTGCCTCGGGTCGGGCGCTGAACGTTGCGTGCCGGCGCGGGCAGCGACACCACCGCTCACGGCTAACCGGAGCCCGCACCTCGCGCCACGTTGCGGGCCCCGGCCTCGTCCGTGCGCGACCCTTGAGCCGGGGAGAGTCCCCGCACGGCCCGAGGCCGCACGGACGATCCAGCGCGAGGGCGTCACAACAGAGGGGCCTGCGACTTCCTCGCGCATGGCGGCCGTCGTCCATCGCCGACAATGGACGACCACCGTCCCCCACTCTTCCAGGCATATTCCTGGGGCAGCCGCACTGCGACTGCGTACTTTCACTGCGTCTTTGCGCTGCCCGCACCGGACGTGTCCGCGAACATCTCGCGCTTGCGGACGGTTGACGGCCCCGGGACTCAACGCCATGACCTCCCCGGGCCGTCACCCGCCGACCGGTACAACCGGGGAGAGCTGCGGCCGGCCTGCCGCCCGGGTATGGAAGGGCCCCAGCCCAGACCGCCGACATGCCGTACGTGACGTGTCACGTACTCAACGCGCCCAGGCCGCCCCAGGACACGGCCTCGCCAGTCCATCACCGAGCTACCCGGCAGCAACACTCGGTTCTTCCCGAACCATGTCATCACCCGACCCGAACAGCTCCACCGGCCTCTCTACGTGCACACACGGCCCGCCCAGGACCAGTTCGGCGTGAAAGACTCCGACGCGGTGTTCTCGTCTGCTCCGGACCGCGCAGCGGCTCAGGCAACTGCCACCTTCCGGATGCGCGGGTGGTTTTCCAACGCCCAGCGCACGGTCTTCGGCGGGCGTCCGAGCAGGGTTTCCAGTTGGTTGGTGGTGCCGCGGTACCCCCCGCCGCCCATGAGCCGGGTCAGGGTCTTCAGGTGCTCCGCGGTGTGCGGGAACGAGGCCAGGGCGGTGTCCACGTAGGTCTCGTTCCAGGTTTCGATCTCGACGGGGACGTAGGTGACCGGGCGGCCCAGTACGGCCGCGTAGTCCTCGGCGAACTCGTGCATGTCCTTCAGTTCCGGGCCGTTGAGGTCGTAGGACTTCGAGATGTGCGGTGCCGGGTCGGTCAGGATCTTCACGCACAGTTCCGCCACGTCGTAACCCGCGATGGGCGCGAGCCGGTGGTTGCCGAAGGGCAGGCGCAGTTCACCTCTGCTCAGTGACTCCAGTGCCAGCCAGGTCATCAGGGGGTTCTCGACGAACATGGCTGCGCGGACGTTGACGGTCGGGAGGCCGGACCAGTCCAGCACCTGCTCGGCGATCCAGTGGGCGCGCTGCTGCGGTGACCAGTCGGCGATGAGTCCGCCGAGCCACGCGCGCCGTTCTTCCTCCGGCGCGGTCATCTTGTCGAAGGTCATGAACGACTGCTCGTACTCGGAGATGTTGACGAACACCTCGATGTCGCCCTGGGCCCGCGCCGCCGCGGCCATCAGGCTGACTGCGTCGGTGTAGTACGGCGACAGGCTCATGCTGAAGTAGATGCGCCGTACGCCCTTCAGCGCGGCGGTCACGTCCGCGATGGTGAGCAGGTCACCGACGAAGACGTCGGCCCCGGCTTGGCGGAGCGAGTGCGCGCGTTCGTCGTCCTGCCGGACGAACGCGCGCACCGGGTACCCTTGTTCGAGCAGCATGTCGACGATCGTCCGGCTCACACCACCGATCTCGCCGGCGGCACCGGTGATCAGGATGGGATTGCGCTCTGGCATCAAGGTGTCCTCTGTCCGGTGGAGGTGGGGCGCTGTCCGGAAGGCCCAGGGGGCCGTCTCCGCGTGAAACGCGCGTCAGCCGGCCAGGTGGTTCATCTTGCGGATCTGCTTGTCGAAGACCCCGGCGGGGGCGAGGCGGCGCAGTACGCGTGCGCGTCCGGCCAGGGGGCCGGCGGTGTAGCGCGGCTTCGGCTTGGGGGCGGTCGCTGCCGTGACGATCGCCCGGGCGACGACGGCGGGGGCGTCGCCGCCTCTGACGGCCTCCGCCATGACGCGGGCGACGGTCTGCCGCTGTTTCGCGTATGCGTGCAGGGGGGTGTCGGGCTTCGCGCTGTTGGCCTCGAATCCGGTTCTGGTATAGGCGGGTTCGACGATGAGCGCTCGGATGCCGTGGTCACGGATCTCGTGGTCCAGGGACTCGGTGTAGCCCTCGATGGCGTGCTTGGAGGCGGCGTAGGCGGCCATGTAGGGCTGAGGCAGGAACCCGAGCACGGACGAGATGTTGATGATGCGCCCGCGTCGCTGAGCGCGCATGTGCGGCAGGACCTCGTTCACCATGCGCATGACCCCGAAGACGTTGGTGTCGAAGACGGACCGGGCCTGCTCGACGGAGGTCTCCTCCGCCGCACCCGTCGAGCCGACGCCGGCGTTGTTGACCAGGACGTCGATCCGCCCGAACCGCTCGCTCACCTCCTGGACCGCGGCGGTGGCCGAGGCGTCGCCGACCACGTCGAGGTCGAGGAACGTCACACCACCGAGCGGGGTGACGCGGGAGGTGTCACGGCCCGTTCCGACGACGTCGAAACCCGCCGCGACCAGCGCGAGCGCGGTCTCCTTGCCGATGCCGGACGACGCACCCGTCACGAGTGCCACTGGCCGATCTGTCGTCATCATGGACTCCCGCGCTCACTCGAAACCGATCGTTTTCCGCTACAGTAAACCGATCGGTTTCCGCATGCAAGTTCAAGCAGGGGAGTCACGGCATGGGCAGGATCGGCGCACAGGAGAGGCGGGAGAGTGTCATCCGCGCGGCGGTCGCAGAGTTCGCGCGCACGGGCTACCACGGCACGTCCACAGCGGCGATCGCCCAGCGAGTCGGAGTCGCGCAGCCGTATCTCTTCCGGCTCTTCCCGGACAAGAGGGCGATCTTCGTCGCCGCGCTGGTGAGGAGCATGGACGACACCCGCCTGGTATTCGAGAGGGCAGCCGACGGAACGGAGGGCGGCGAGCGGGCTCTGCGGGCCATGACGAACGCCTACGCGCAACTGATCTCGACGCGCCCCGAAACGCTCCTGATGCAGATGCAGGGCTACGCCGTCGTGGCGGCCGCCGAGGCGCAGGGCGACGACCTGATCGGCGAGGTCGTCCGGGCCGGCTGGATGAGGATCTGGGATCACTGAGCCATGATGGTGTGCGCGCCTGTCGTCCCCGGCACGGCGACACACAACGGGGGCCACTCCGAGTCATGGCCCCGTCCTGGGCGACCCGACGCTATGCCGGGACGGCGGTCTTGTCGCGCGTCGTCTTCGCCGGGATGCGGTGCAGTCCCTTGCGGTCGTACCACCCCAGTACGCCGAAGCCGAACAGTGCGGCCGCCGCGAGTCCGGCCGCCATCATGACCCAGCCCCGCGTCAGACCCGCGTCGCACCGAGCGCCGTAATAGAGGATCGAGCGGGTCCCGCCGGTGATCTGCCGCAGCGGCTCGAACTCCCGCGAGGAAGCGGTGGAAGCCGGGCCCATGTCGTCGTGCCTGTAGCCGAGGGCGTGGTCGACCTGGCCGCTGAGGACGTTGGCGGAGAACATGCCGACGACCACGAGGATGAGCGCGTGGGAGAACACCGTGAGGCCCAGGCCGCTGTGTGAGTCGAGGGGGTACCCGTCCGGTGGGGCGCGGCCGGCCGGCAGGCCGACGACCTCGCGCCGCGACTGCATACGGCTGACGGTCGCCTCAGTCACCCGTGGCGGCCGTGCGGCGCATTCGGTGCTTCGATGGTGGCCTCATGACGGCCTGGAGCTCGTGGCCCGCTGCCTGGCGATGCGGAACGTGTTCGGGGCGGCCGCCGGGCAGTAGGAGTGTGTATGGACATCAGGCATTTGGAGTACTTCCTGGCGATCGTCGATCACGGGGGGTTCAACCGCGCCGCTTCGGCCCTGTACGTTTCCCAGCCCTCGCTGTCGCAGGCCGTCCGGGCGCTGGAGCGGGACCTGGGAACGGACCTCTTCCACCGGATCGGGCGCCGGGCCACTCTGACGGAAGCCGGGAAGGCGCTGATCGACCCGGCCCGTGAGGCCGTACGGAGTCTGCAGACGGCTCGGTCGAGTGTCGAGGCCGTGCACGAGCTGCGCGAGGGGCGCCTGGATGTGGCGTGTATGCCGTCGCAGGCGGTGGAGCCCCTCACCACGCTGGTCTGCGCGTTCAGCCGGCGCCATCCGGGTGTGACCGTCGCCATCAGGGCTGCCTTCACCTCCCGGGAGGTGATCGACATGGTGCGGACAGGAGCAGTCGAACTGGGGCTGCTGGCATCCGCCGGGCCGGTCTCCGACAAAGAGGTCGCCTCGTGTGAGCTGGGCAGGCAGCGGTTCGTCCTGATGGTCCCGCCGGACAGCCCGCTGGCCGGGCGCGCGGCGGTGGGCTGTGAGGAGCTGGCCGGTCAGCGGCTGATCGTGGGGCAGCGGGGGACCGGCATGCGCGCCTACGTCGATGCGCTGCGCGAACAGGGCATCGACTTCACCGTAGCCGTCGAGACCGAGCACCGGGTGGCGCTGCTGCCGTTGGTGCTGGGCGGCGTCGGTGCGGCCGTCGTCACCGAGTCGTGGCGGGACATCGCCCGGCAGGCAGGCGTGCACGTCATGGACATCGAACCGGAAACCACGCTGGACATCGCGCTGGTGAACCGGCGCGGCACCGTGTCCCCGGCGGCCGCGGCGTTCGTCAGGATCGCCGCGCGCACGAACACTTGATACTGCACGAACCTCTGATGTCGAAGTGGTCGAACGGGGAGGTGCCGGGGGCCGCCTCCAGGTCGGACAGGCCCGGACGAACGCCTGATACCGGACGGACGTCTGATACCGAACGAACACCTGACACCGGGACCGCTGATAGGCGCTTCCTATAAGGCAGATACCGATTGCGTCTTGGACGCCCCACCAGACTCGTTGCTGCAATCGACGGCATGACGAACCACCGCATTGCCCTGCTCCCCGGCGACGGCATCGGCGCCGAGGTGCTGCCGCCCGCGCGACAGGTGCTCGACGCTCTCGGCCGCCGGCACGGCTTCAGCCTGACCTACACCTCCTACGACTGGTCGTGCGAGCGCTACCTGCGCGAGGGCGCGATGATGCCCGCCGACGGACTCGACCGGCTCCGCGACAAGGACGCCATCCTGCTGGGCGCGGTGGGCTACCCCGGGGTTCCCGACCACGTCTCGCTGTGGGGGCTGCTGATCCCGATCCGGCGCACCTTCCGCCAGTACGTCAACCTCCGGCCCATCCGCGTCTTCGAAGGCGTCGACAGCCCGGTGCGCGGCGCCCGGCCCGGGGAGGTGGACTTCGTCGTGGTCCGCGAGAACGTCGAAGGTGAGTACAGCGAGGTCGGCGGCCGGATGAACACCGGCTTCCCCGACGAACTCGCCGTACAGGAAGCCGTGTTCACGCGCGTGGGCGTCACCCGCGTCCTGGACTACGCCTTCGAACTGGCCGCGCAGCGCGGCGGCCGGGTCACCTCGGCGACGAAGTCGAACGGCATCGTGCACACCATGCCCTTCTGGGACCAGCTCGTCACCGAGCGGGCCGCACACTTCCCGCAGGTCGCCTGGAACCAGGAGCACATCGACGCGCTCGCCGCGAAGTTCGTCCTCGAACCGCAGAGCTTCGACGTCGTCGTCGCCTCCAACCTCTTCGGCGACATCCTCAGCGACCTGGCCGCGGCCGTCGCCGGCTCCATCGGCATCGCACCGGCCGCCAACCTCAACCCCGAGCGGGAGTACCCGTCGATGTTCGAGCCGGTGCACGGCTCCGCTCCCGACATCGCCGGCCAGGGCATCGCCAACCCGCTGGGCGCGATCTGGTCGGCGGCCATGATGCTCGACCACCTGGGCCACCCCGAGGCGGCCAAGGACATCACCGACGCGATCGCCACGCTCCTGGCCAAGACCGACGTCCGCACCCGTGACCTGGGAGGCAGTGCCACGACGTCGGAGTTCACCGACAAGCTGCTCGAACTGCTGTAGCCGACACGTGAGTTGACATCTGGGGTGGCAAGGACGTGCCGCCCCTCCTCTTTCCTTTTCCTCCCGAGCCGCGCCCCCACCGGCCCTCCCTCACGCGTGGACCGTTCGCGTCCCGGTTGCGCCCGTTCCTCAACGAGGAGAAACGCCATGGCAGCACCCGAGTCCTCCAGCCCGCCACAGCCCGCAGCCGCCAAGAAGCCCTGGTACAGGCAGCTGTACTTCTGGGTCCTGACCGCCATCGTGACCGGCATCCTGACCGGGTGGCTCTGGCCCTCCACCGGCACCGCGCTGGAACCGGTGGGCACCACCTTCGTCTCGGCCATCAAGATGCTCATCACCCCGATCGTCTTCCTGACCATCGTGGGCGGCATCGGCAGTGTCGACAGCCTCGGCCGCGTGGGTCGTGTCGGGCTGAAATCGCTGCTCTACTTCCAGGCCGGCACGCTGGCTGCCCTGCTCGTCGGACTGATCGCCGTCAACGTCTTCCAGCCGGGCGCCGGCGTCCACGCCCACCCCGGCGACCTGCAACTGCACGGCGACGCAAGCGAATACGTCAAGAGCGGCGAGGACCAGTCCTGGTGGCACTTCCTGACCGACCTGGTGCCCACCAGCGCCGTGGGAGCGTTCGCCGAAGGCAACATCCTCCAGGTCATCTTCTTCTCCGTGCTCTTCGGCGTCGCGCTGAAGGCCGTAGGACCGACAGGCGAACCCCTCGTCGACGGCATTCACCGCCTCACCGCCGTCGTCTTCAAGATCCTGAGCTACGTCATGCTGGCCGCCCCCGTGGGTGCCTTCGGTGCGATGGCCTTCACCATCGGCAAGTACGGCGTCTCCACCCTCACCAGCCTCGGCCAGCTCATCGGCCTCTTCTACGGCACATCCGCCTTCTTCGTCCTCGTCATACTCGGCGCGGTCACCGCCGCGCTCAGGATCAACATCTTCCGTCTGCTGCGCTACCTGCGCGAGGAGTTCGTCCTGGTCCTGGGCACATCCTCGTCCGAAAGCGCCCTTCCCCGCCTCATGACGAAGCTCGAAGGACTCGGCGTCCGGCGGGACATCGTCGGACTGACCGTCCCGACCGGCTACTCCTTCAACCTCGACGGCAGCTCCATCTACCTGTCCCTGGCCACCGTCTACATCGCCCAGGCCACCGACACCCCCCTGAGTATCGGCCAGCAGCTCGGCCTGCTCGCCGTCATGATCCTCACCTCCAAGGGATCCGGCGGCATCACCGGCGCCGGCTTCATCGCACTCGCCGCCACGCTCACCACCGCCGGCACCGTCCCCGCGGCGGGCATCATGCTCATTTTCGGCATCGACAAGTTCATGTCCGAATGCCGCGCCCTCACCAACCTCGCCGGCAACAGTGTGGCCACCCTCGTTGTAGCCCGCTGGGAGAACGCCCTCGACGTGACGTACGTCAACAAGGTCCTGCACACCGGAAAACCCCAGCCCCGAGAAGAACAAGGACAGGTACAGGCTCTCGAACAGGACCCCGCCGTCCCGGCCCAACTGCCGACCAAAGCCTGACCGGGCCGGTCTCCGCCACAGCACGTCCCGGGGTGATCGTCGCGCCCACCCCGGGATCCGCATACGCCAGATGCGTGTGCCTCCTCGGTGCCCGGCCACACTGTGCCCGGGCACCGAGTCGCGCGGGCCTGACGTCAGCGGGTCACGTATGGTCTGGTTGTCCTTGCTGCCGACACGATGGCCGGCGGGAAGTCCGTTCGGGCCGATCGCGGACGACACGGTCCGGGCGCCTCAGCGACCTCAGTGGCGGCGCACCGCGTCGAGGCTGATCTCCCAGAGCCGCGTCGCGGCCTCGGGATCGAGGGCGTAGGAGGCCACGCCGCTGACGCTTCCGGCCTGGTACGGCTGTGTGTCCCGCGCTGTCCCGGCCTCGTTGCAGTCCTCGAAATACCGGCCGCCCACCCCCTCGACGAGTGGGGAGGCAGCGAGCAGTACGGAGGTGGCCGCACCCTGCTGGGGAGTCTTCATGGGCTTCGTGCGATCAGCCGTCCTGCGTTCCAGCACCTCGGGGTCCATGTGGCGGGAGAGGTTGGTGAGGATGCCGCCGGGGTGCAGCGCGTTGACGGTGATCCCGTCGTCGCCCCAGCGCTCGTTCGCCTCGACGGCGAAGAGGACGTTGGCGGTCTTCGACTGCGCGTACGCGGTCCAGGGGTCGTAGGGGCGCTCGCGGTAGTGGATGTCCTCGAAGACGACCGGCGAGTTCAGGTGGGCGGAGGAGCTGACCACCACCACCCGGGCACCGGACGCGGCGGCCAGGGCCGGGTGCAGCCTGGTGGCGAGCGCGAAGTGGCCCAGGTGGTTGGTGGCGAACTGCAGCTCCCAGCCTTCCGGGGTGCGGGTCTCGGGAGCGGCCATCACGCCCGCGTTGTTGACGAGGATGTGCAGCGGGCCGTCCCAGGCGGTCGTGAACGCGGCGACGGATGCCTGGTCCGTGAGGTCGAGCTTCGCCACGTGGACCTGTTTGTTGCCGGTGTCGGTGGTGATGTCCTCGGCGGTGCGTTCGCCGGCGGCGAGGTCGCGGACGGCGAGGGTGACCTCGGCCCCGGTGACCGCGAGCGCGCGGGCCGTCTCGACGCCGATCCCGGAGGCGCCGCCGGTCACGAGGGCGCGGCGCCCGGTGAGGTCGACGCCCTCGATGACCTCGAAGGCGCCGGAGCGGGCGGTGAAGGGCGTGGTGATGCGGGTGGTCATGGGAGTACTCGCCTTTCGTCAAGGACGCCAGGGATCTGCGGATGTGCGGGGCGGATTGCGTGCATGCCGAGTGGCGCGATCTGAAGTCGTGCACCTGCCGCGGTGGCCCCACGGGTGAGTCGGCGGCCCACGGCGTGAAGGGTGCGGGCTCTCGCGGGCCTGATCGTCGGTCCTGTGGCTCGCGGCCTGGGCGTTGCCGTTATGGGCTCGACGCGGATCCGTACGACGTTCATGGCGCGGGATGGACGGCGCCGGTTCTCTGCTCGGCCCGCGGTCTCATGCGCCGGTCCTCGCTGTGACACGAGCAGTGCCAGTGGTGTCGTGTGCCCTCACCCGCGGCACGAAGGCCGCGGCGACTGCCGCCACCAGGGATCCGACCGCGCCGGCCAGGAAGGCGATCGTATAGGCGTGGTCCGTGGGCAGTGGTCGGGCCGTGGTGATGCTGCCGGCCAGGATGCCTGCCACGACCTGCGTACCGAGCGAGGAGCCCACCGACCGTACGGGCGCGTTGAGACCGGTGGCTTCGCCGGTCCTGGCCGCCGGAACGGCTTCGACGATGAGATTGGGGATGGCGGCGAACGACAGGCCGATGCCGACGAACAGGACCGTGGTCCAGCCCAGTACCGCGGTCTGCGAGCCGTGCTGTAAGGCGAGCATGACCAGCCCTGCGGCGGAGGACAGGCCGCCGAACGCGAGGGGCAGCTTCGCGTGGAAGCGCTCGGCGAGGGCTCCCGAAAGGGGCCCGGTCACCAGCATGATCAAGCAGCCCGGCAGTATCAGCAGCCCCGCCCGGGTCGCGTCGACTCCGAAGCCGTACCCGGAGGAGGCCGGGGTCTGGGCCAGTTGCGGAATGAGGACGAGGGCGCCGAACATGCCGAAGCCGACCAGCAGCGTGGCGAGGTTGGTCATCAGCACCGGCGGCCGGACGAACAGGGGGATGTCCACCAGGGGTGCGGCCCTGCGCCGCTCGACCAGCGCGAAAACCGCCAGGACCACCACGCCGGCGGCGATCAGCCCGAGCGTGCGGCCGCTTGTCCAGCCCCAGGCCCGGCCCTGGCTGACGGCGATGAGCGGAGCAGTGACGACCACGGCCAGCAGTGCCGCGCCCGCCAGGTCCACCTTTTCCGGTACGCGCACCGGGGACTCGGGCAGCAGCAGCAGTTGAGCCGAGACCGCGGCGATCACAGCCATCGCGGCCCCGGCCCAGAAGATCCAGCGGTAGGACGCGTGATCCACGAGCAGGCCGCCCATGAGCAGGCCGATCCCGCCGCCGACGCCGAGGACGGCGGAGAGCAGCCCTATGGCCCCGGGCCGTCGTGCGGCGGGGAACTCGTCACGCACGATGCCGAACGACAGCGGCAGGACGCCGCCTCCCGCCCCTTGCAGCACACGGCCCGCGATCACCAGGCCCAGACTCGTTCCGAGCGCCGCGAGTACCGCACCTGCGGCGAAGAGCACCAGGGAGATCACCACGAGGCGGCGCTTGCCGTACATGTCGCCGAGGCGTCCAAGGACCGGGGTGAGGACAGCCGCGGACACCAGGTATCCGGTCAGTGTCCACGTCGTGTCCTGCGCGTCGGCGTGCAGGACTGAGGCCATGTCGCCGATCGCGGGCACCACCGCGGTCTGCATCAGCGAGAACGACAGGGCCGCGAGGGAGAGGATAGCCAGGCTCCGGCCGACCGCGGGCCGGACGGAGCTTGCTGCGGACGTCATGTTCGACTCCTTGGACGCCGTGACGGGGCCCGCTCCGGGCGCCCACCAGCGCGACGGGATCAGCGGACCTGAGGTCCGTGCGTGACCTGGTACGGAAAGGAGCCGGCGCAGCCGCCGTGCCCTACAAAGGGGGTGTGGCCGGCCAGGTTGTCGCTCGGCGACCGTGGTGCGGTCGGGGCGGGTTGAGCGATCCGGGCGCGGGAGATGCTCACGGGCCCGGGCCGTCGTCGGGATGTGTTCAGCCCTGGCCGGCCTCGGCCTCGGCGGACAGCCAGGCCCACTCCTCCCAGCCCTTGATCCGCTCGGCGTAGACCTGCGGGACGACCTGGAGGGCGAGGGTGCCGAAGAAGACGCGCGGCGGGGGATTGTCGGCGTCGACGACCTTCAGCAGCGCGGGGCCGACGCCAGCCGGGTCGGGATTCGGCATGGTGGCGAAGCCGGCGTTGACCGCCTCCCGTACGCCGTCATAGGCCGCCACCGGCTCCGACCATGCGGAGGACGTGCCGAACTCGGTGCCGAAGGGGCCGGGCTCGACGACGGTGACCTTGATGCCGAAGCCGGCGACCTCCTGGGCCAGGGAGTCGGACAGCCCCTCGACGGCCGCCTTGGCGGCGGTGTAACCACCCGTGGTGGGGAAGGCGGCGAGGCCGAGCAGGCTGGACACGTTGATGATGTGGCCGCTGCCCTGGGCTCGCAGGTAGGGCAGCACGGCCTGGGTCACCCACAGGGTGCCGAACACGTTCGTGTCGAACTGGGCGCGGACGTTGTCCTCGGTGAGCTCCTCGACCATGCCGAACAGGCCGTAGCCGGCGTTGTTGACGACGACGTCCAGGCGCCCGAAGTGCTCGTGGGCCTGCTGCACGGCGGCGGTCACGGCGGTCTTGGCCGTCACGTCCAGGGGCAGCGGCAGGATCGCGTCGCCGTGGGCGGCGACCAGGTCGGCCAGGGAGTCGGTGTTGCGGGCGGTCGCCGCGACCTTGTCGCCGCGCGACAGCGCCGCCTCGGCGAACCGGCGGCCGAAGCCGCGGGAGGAACCCGTGATGAACCAGACCTTGCTCATGGAAGTACTCCTCAAAAGTGGAATGAAGTCAACGTTAGAAACAGTAACCCATGATGGAACGCAGTACCACTTAGGGTCTTTGTATTACACTCGTGGCATGGCCGAGACATCCAGGACTTCATCCGCCCGCGGCACCGCGCCGCCCCAGCGGTCCTCGCTGCGCGAGCGGACCCGAGCCGCGATGCGCGCCGAGGTCAGCGAGGTCGCGTTCCGGCTCTTCGCCGAGCAGGGCTTCGACAAGACGACCGTCGAGCAGATCGCCGCCGAAGCGGGCCTGTCACGCACCACCTTCTTCCGGTACTTCGGCACCAAGGAGGAGGTCGTCCTCGGCAAGATGGGCGAGGTCGGCGTCGAGGTCGCCGCCGCGCTCGCCGCCCGCCCCGAGGGGGAGCGGCCCTGGGATTCCCTGCGCCGCACCTTCGACGTGGTCGCCCGGACCGATCCCGAAGACCCCGAGCAGTCCCTGCACCTGATGCGGCTGCTCAACGACGCCTGCGCCCTGATGACCCATCAGTGGGAGAAGACGCAGGGCTGGCAGAGCGTGCTGGTCCCGGAGATCTCCCGTCGACTCGGCGACGGATCGGAACCCGCCGATGACCTCCGTGCCCGCGCACTCGTGGCGTCGGCGATCGCCTGCCTGAACGCCGCCACCGACGCCTGGACGGACGGCGACGGGACGACCTCGCTGTCCGAACTCGTGGATCGGGCGATGGGCGCCCTGAGTGAACTGAGCGAATAACTGGGAGCCGTCGACAGTCCCTGCCGCCGATGCCCGTCACACTGCTCGCACTGGTCGTAGCAGCACTATGGGAACGGATCGACCGGCGATTCCACCGTCACACCGAAGCGGTGGTTGAGCTCACCTGCGTACCTCTGTTCCAGGAACGCGAAGTATCCGTCCCTAGTGTTGATCTTCGTGCGCACCGTGGATGGCGCCCTCTTGCCCGGCCCGGCGAAGTAACGGTCAAGATCTCGCGGCTCCAGCCGCCACGGCACGAGATCCAGGTACTCGCAGTCTCGATGACGGGTCTCACGAGCTTGTCGACCGTCTGCTGAAATCGTCCACCTGCACGCGGATTACGAGTAGTTACTCGCATATTCTCCGAGTGACTGCCGAAAACTCACACCTTCGAAGGGTGCGTCGAACACAGGTCACGGACGTGCTGACATGCGACTGACGACATGCCGGAGAGCAGCTGCGAACCTGCGCGCACTCCAGGTACTCGCCGAGCATGTCGGTCACCGAGACTGCCGGTGAACGCGATGTGTCAGCGCATGTTCGCTGCGTCGAGCAGGGTGGTCACCGTGGGGGTGATGAGCCCTGTCGGCGTGTCGGCCTTGATTCCCGCGCGGGCGCTGGCGCCGTCGAAGACCAGGATCAGCTGACGGGCCAGCAGATACGGGTCGCTCGCCCCGCCCTTCTCGGCCTCGGCACGGAAGAAGGCTGTCAGGTTCTCCTTGACCCGGTGGGCCACCCGGCTCGCAGGGTGGCTCTGGTCTTTGAGCTCGATCTGCACAACCAGGAACCGGCAGCCCTGGAAGTCGGGCGCAGCCGCCTGCGACGTCAGCTGGTCGAAGACGTGCAGGATTCGCTCGCGGGGCGAACGGCCGTCGTCCGCCGTGGGCAGGAGGGTGGCCACGTAGGTGGAGGTGCGTTCCTCCAGGCTCGCCGCCAGTAGTTCGTCCTTGCTCTCGAAGAGCTGGTACATGGAGCGCTTCGACACCCCCGCCGCCTTGCACAGCGCGTCGACGCCGATGTTGACACCGTCTCGGTAGGTGAGTGTGGCCGCTGCCTCCAGCAGCCGCTCTCGGGAGCCTGGCTTGGTCTCGGTGGTCATATTGTGAGGTTAACTCGATTCCCACCAATTAAAAACCGATCGGTTTACGGCGCTTGCTGAGTGTGACCCCCGGCACGCCGGGGGTGCCGAATGCGGCAGGGGGAAGCCCTGGCCACCTGCGATGGCCTATGCCGTGAGAACACCAGTCATCGCAGGTGGCAGGGTATTTCTCGCTGTCCACTCGTGGTGAGTGGCAGCGTGCTCTCGGTGGGCTCAGGCTCAGTGGGCGATCACGGGCTCGCCTTCCGACGGTGCCAGAGGTGCGTTCGGTATCAGGAACGCTGCCAGCACCGCACCGACCACGAAGAACCCGGCACCCCACGTCAGGGTGGCTGTGTAGCCCTCGACGCCGGCCTGCGCCACGGTCAGGGCGTCCGGCTTGCGCGAGGACAGGTAGTCGGTCGCAGCCGACGAGGCGACCGTGGTCAGCAGCGCCGTGCTGATCGAGCCGCCCACCTGCTGGCCGGTGTTGATCAGCGCCGAGGCGACGCCCGAATCCTCGTGATGTATGCCTGCGGTCGCACCCTGGAACGCGGTGGTCATCACCCCGCCCAGGCCGAGACCCAGCAGGATCATGCCGGGCATGATGTGGGCGACGTAGCCGCTGTCCAGGTCGAGCCGGGTCAGTAGGGCCATACCGGATGCGGCGACCAGGAAGCTGGCGCTGACCACGACCTTCGGACCGACCCTGGGCAGCAGCAGCGCAGGCACCGTGGTCGACGCGGCGACGATGCCCGCGACCATCGGCAGGAACGTCAGACCGGTCTTGATCGGCGAGTAGCCGATGCTGGCCTCCAGGTAGTAGGTCAGGAACAGGAAGATCGAGAACATCCCCATGCCGATGACGAACACCGCCAGGAACGAACCACCGCGGGTCCGGTCCAGCACGATTCGCAGCGGCAGCAGCGGATGCGCGACCCTGGACTCCAGCCATACGAACACCGCGAGCAGCACCACGCCGACGACCATGGAGCCGAGGGTCACCGGGTCGGTCCAGCTGGTGGATTCGACGTGCGCGAACCCGTAGACAATGGCGAACAGGGCGGCGCTCACCACGATGGTGCCCGGGATATCGAGTTTGGGCCGCTCGGTGACCGCCGGCTTGGCCAGCAGCAGCACCGCACCGACCAGTGCGACGGCCGCGAAGACGACGTTCACGTACATCACCCAGCGCCACGACGCCCATTCGGTGAGCATGCCACCGAGCAGCAGCCCGATCGCGCCACCCGCACCGGCCAACGCACTGAAGATGCCGAACGCCTTCGCCCTCTCGGACGGGTGGGTGAAGGTCACGCTGAGCAGCGAGAGTGCCGCCGGTGCGAGCAGTGCGGCGAAGAGGCCCTGGGCCACCCGCGCCGTGACGAGGATTTCGAAGCTGCCTGCCGCGCCGCCGAGAACGGATGCTCCCGCGAAACCGATCAGGCCGGTCACGAAGGTGGTACGTCGGCCGAACAGGTCACCGAGTCGGCCGCCGAGCAGCAGCAGGCTGCCGAACGCCAGGGCGTAACCCGTGATGACCCACTGCCGGCTGCCGTCGCTGAAGCCGAGGTCATGCTGCGCCGCGGGCAGCGCGATGTTCACCACGGTCGCATCGAGCGTGACCATGAGCTGTGCCACGCCCAGCACGACAAGCACCCACCAGCGCACGGCATGTGAGCCGCGACGGCCCGAGTCTGTTTTCCCGGGGGCGGGCGCCCCGCGGTCGAAGGTGGTACTCACTTTTCCCCTTAGTCGCTGGGCGTGGGCCGACCATCGGTCGGAAACCGATCTGTTTTCACTAGGAAAACAGATCGGTTTCCACAGTGCAAGTCAACGACTTGCTTCCGTCCCTGGAGTGGCTCGTCGAGGTCGAAGCCCGCGCAGGCCGGCGCCGCTGCCCCGACACTTTGCGCCGTACCGTCAAGACCGCGGGACGCCCAGGTGTACTTGGTCGGTGAGTCGGTGGTCCACGGCGACACCGCCGGCCGCGACATCGCCGACGGGCCGGTATTCGCCACCGGGCGCTGAATCCTGTGAGCGCGGTGCCGCCGGCCCGTCAAGCGCCGAGCTGAACGCGTCCAGGGGGGCGCGCCGGGCTTGCGCCTGGAAACGATCGGTTTACCACGGCGGCAACCGATCAGTTTTCTCGTTGCGTGGAGTCCGTCATGGTCCTCGCCTGCGACCTGGCCGGCCTCTACGCCCAGCTGGCCGAGTAAGCCCCTGTACACAGAGAGACGGCGACATGCCCACCCAGGACTCACGTCCCACGATTCACATTCCGGGGGCAACCAGTCACACCCTCGCCCCCCGTGCAGGCCGCGGCCGCGAGGGAACGCTGCGCTACCTCAAGGCAGGCACCGGAGCCCCCCCTGGTCCTGCTGCACACCGTGCGCACCCAGGCCGAGCACTTCCGCCTCCTCGTCCCGCTGATCGCGGACCACTACACCGTCCACGCCCTCGACCTGCCGGGCATGGGCTACTCCGAGATCGTGCCCGGCGCGTCCTACGACGAGCCGGCCATGCGCGCGGGCGTCGAGCGGCTCCTCACCGAACTCGACCTCCACGACGTGACGTTGGTCGGTGAGTCGATGGGGGCGGTGCTCGCCCTGACCACCGCGGCCGATCTGCCGGAGCGGGTACGGCGCGTCGTCGCGGTCAACGCGTACGACTTCCGCGGCGGGATCGCCCGCTCCAGCCTCCTCGCCCGCATCGTGGTCAGCGGCGTCCTGATGCCCGGAGTGGGCCCGGTGATCGCCGGTGTGGAGCCCAAGCCCGCCCTCCGCACGATCCTGCAAGGCGGACTCGGCGACAAGTGCGCGCTGCGGGCGGACTACCTGGACGAACTCCTCCAGGTGGGCAGGCGCCCCGGCTACCCGACCGTCTCCCGAGCCGTGTACCAGGCCCTGCCCAGCCTCATCGCGGCCCGCTCGCGCTACCCCGAGGTCAAGGCGCCCATCCACTTCGTCTACGGCGAGAACGACTGGTCCCGTCCCGCCGACCGGGAAGCCAACAAGCAACTGCTGTCGGCCGCCGACTTCACGCAGGTCCCGAAGGCCGGCCACTTCATCGCTCTGGAACGGCCCGACGTACTGGCCGGCCTGTTGAACGCGGCGGCGGCCTGACCGCCCCGAGAGCGCCGTGGCCACCCCCGTTCGGGCGGAGTGCGTCACAGGGACCAGGTTGCGCACGACAGTGTCGTGGCGCGCAAAGGAGCAGCACATGGCGGAGATGCAGATCGAGTTCGATGTTCCGGCGGAGATGCGTGACGGCATCGTGCTGCGCGCGGACGGGCGGAGCGGATGCGGGTCTCGCCGCCGTGCGACTCACGGGCGGAGACCTCCCGCTGGAGGCAGGCGACGGGGAACTCGGTGTGCGGCCAGGTCTCCTTCAAGGCGCGTTCGGCCAGGCGTTCGGCGGCGTCCAGCAGGGCCGGGGCCTTCATCGCCCGGGCCAGAAAGGCCAGATCGGCGGCGGTCTGACGGCCGGTCCTGGGCCCCGCCCCGGCGGCAGTCTTTTGGGATATAGGTGGCGCAGTTTGATGCGTGCGTCGTGGGTGGTGAACTGCCAGTTCACCTGACGTTGGTCGGTGTTGGTGGCGTTCTGCCAG
>NZ_JBEZJY010000070.1:0-35703 GCF_040651415.1 Streptomyces sp. NPDC048484 | reverse complement strand
GTCAGGTCGAACCCGGCGCAGATCTGCGCGTACTTGCGTTGAATCACGACCGAGAGCCAGAAGAGCTTGTCGCCATAGTCCACGCCGGCCTCCCCTGTCCGACAACGAACGATCAGCCTACTCGTCGCGGGCCGGCGGACCACGCCACTCACCAGGAGATGCAGACCTCTGGGAGACCGGCCTGGCACTCCTACCCCAACCACTTTGATCGACTTACCCTGTCCCTTCACCCTCAGGTGGCGCCTCTACCGGCGCGCGACGGGTCGCGCGCCGGTGCCATGTCACTTCTGTGCCGCGTCGAGGGTGGGGTAGTCGGTGTATCCGGTGCGGTCGCCGCCGTAGAAGGTGGCCGGGTCGGCCGCGTTCAGCGGGGCGTTCGACTGGAGGCGGGCCGGCAGGTCCGGGTTGGCCAGAGCGGCCGCAGGTGATCGCGTTCCAGCCAAGCCTCGAAACCCACATGCCCGCCGGTCGTAGCCGACCACCAACCCGGTGTTGTTGCGCTGACCCCGATACACCGGGAACGAGCGCACCGGCGGCACCGACTCGAACGCCACCGCGGCCGCCTCTACCAGGCCGTCGCGCCGCTCGCGGCCGTCCGCGTCGACGTACCCGACCGCGAACCCCGACAACGACGCTGGCGCCATGCCGCGCACCGCCACCAGACCGTCCAACCCACCCTCCCCGGCCCCAATATCCGGCAAAGGTTCTCGACATCCTCCACTGGCCCCCGCAGCGGGCGGATCAGAACCAATGAGACCCATCAGGTACGGATCAGATCCGGTGAGAAGAGACCAGCTCAGCTGAGAACCCACACTGTCCGAGGGCCTCGTCGGCGTAGTCCGGTAAGAGGTTATGGAGGTAGGTGTAGAAGGGCTGATGGTCCGGATTGCGGCCCTGGAGTTGGTGGATGACTGCGGCATCGACCACGGCGACTCCCTCCACGGGGAGTGGTTGCAGGTCAGGTGCCAGACGCCACTCGCTGCCGGTGAGCCGGGACCAGACCAGGGCGGAGAAGCCGACGCGGACCCGAGCCCCTCCCTGGGAGCCGCCGACGATGAGTCGGCGTCTGCTGGGGTAGTTCTCGACGATCCTCTGCAGGTCCGACTCGGGGAGAGTCCAGTTCTCGAAGCGTTTCCGTCGAGCGGCGTAGTCCACGGCCGGCTGGTCAGCGACGTGATCGGTGAGACGTTGGAACAGCATGGACAGATCGGCTCGGCGACCGTACAAGCGCTCCTCCAAGGGGCGGAACCTCCCCAGGCGGCCATCCAAGTAGGAGGGATGCCGAGATAGGCTCCCGCCTCGTTCAACGACATGCCCGTGGCCGCCTGGACGAGATGGGCTGCAAGGCCTCTGCGGACCGCGACGTTCCCAGGAGAGCGGCCCGATGTGTGGCCGAGCGGTCCCGTGATGATCTCTGCCCATTCCCCGGGGAGGAACTGGGGGACCGCTTTCGCCGAGTAGCTGCGCCGGCGGATCTGCAGAAACCCCGGCAGAGCAACCTGAGTGGGAAGGGGCCGGGGGAACCGCTGGTCGAGCAACTGGAGGACTTCGTGCCGGAACAGCGGTGAGCTGTCGCGTCGTAGGTTCAGCCATGTGTGGCCCCATGCAGCGTCGTCGAGTGGAGGCATCTCGGCGATGACCCGCCTGAGTTCGAGGCGGAGCTCCGGCAGGGAGAGGTTCAAAATTCGTGCCGAGATCGACAGGAGGGCGGCTGTGCCGCGGGCGGAGAAGACGTCGCTGTCCAGCGCTACTGGGCAGTGGTGGAGATTCGCAGTGACGGAGCCGGCCCGGGTCGGCCGATGTCGTGATCGAGGGCGCGCGCGAGGGACGGGCTCGGTGCCAGGTGTGCAGTCAGCGGCCAGGTGGCGCGGATGAGCGCGGCCAGAACGAAGAGGTCGGTCATGCGGTTGTGGCCGGCCAGCGGGTCCAGTGAGCTGCTGGCGCCGTAGGGGCGGGCGTGCAGGAGGCGTTGCTGCAGGTTGAGCAGGTCGTCCGAGGGGCTGTCATTGTCGGTGAGGTGAGCGGCGTCGAGCCGGACGCCGCAGGGCCCCTGCTCGGGGTCATTGACGTTGCGGCACTGGGCGAGGTGAAGGGGATCGGCGTGCGGCTCCACCATCAGACCGCGTGAGCTGCCGCGGATCCTCTGGGCCGGCAGCCCGCAGGCGTGACAGGTGGTGCGCAGGAAGGAACCGGTGCTCCAGACAAGCGAAGTTGGCCGCCAACCGCCAGGCCAGCTGCCAGGGGCCGCTGTGGCGCTGCTGGATGGCCGAGCCGTCGCCGGCGAGGCAGGAGGGGCAGTAGCGCGTCGACGTTGTCAGCAGCCAGACGGGGAAGACACCGCAGAGCGTCGTCCAGCAGGTGAGGAGCCTCCGGATGCTGGTCGAGGTCCTCCCGGCGCCGGCGCAGGTCCGCGTCGACGGCGGCCTGGACGGTTCGCGCGTCCCGGGGCCAGGACGGTCCGGCCAGCTCTCCGTCGTCGGCGTACGAAGCTGTCTCCCCAGCCGCCGGAACCGTCGCAGGCGGGCGGTCGGCTGCCGCGGCCCGGCCCTGGGAGGCCAGGCGCGAGCGGGACACCTTCTCTTTCCTGGTCATCTGGGTGGGCCACTGATCGACAGGGGTCGCCGATCGCAGGATGTCCAGCAGCGGGGGCAGGAGCTCGGTGTCGCTGAGAACCTTGAGCTTGCCGAGACGGACGTCGGCCATGAGGGCTTCGACGGTCTTGTCTGAGAATGCCGGGACCTCGCCCTGAGGCGGAGGCCCCGTCCAGCGCAGGACGTGCCAGGTCTCGTGGTCGCCCGGGTCCTGGAAAAAGACCTTGCGCCGGTCCCGCCGGTCGCTGTGATGGGGATTCTTGAAAACGGCCAGGCATGCTCCTTGCATCGCTCGCTCTAATGTTCAACGAAGTGGGGAGTTTCAAGGAGCGTGGCCCGCGGGTCGTCGGCTTGGGTTTCCCGCTCGTGGAGTGTGCGGGCCGTGTCGAGACGTCGAGAGGCTGGCTTCGTGTCGGTGGCCGATCCGGGATCCTCACGCACGGCCACACCAGCGATCAGCTGTCTGTGGAGAGGAGCTCGGCAAGGAGCTGTCCTGTGAGTTCCACGCACCGTGTCCGGGCCGCGGAGAAGCCGTAGGGCATCTTAGTTATCGCTTCGAAGGCGCTCATCTGGACCTCCTCCTCGCCGCTCGCCTCGGCGTCGTAGATATCGAAGAGCTTCTCCTCGGCCACGTCCAGTCCGGCCGCTTCAATGGCCTGGTGCAGGGCCTTGTGGTGGGCGCAGTGCTGCGCGGCGAGTTCCTCGACCTGCGGGTCGTGGGGGTCGACGGTGTCATCGAGGGCGGCGTCGGCCGCGTCGAGGCGGTCTGCCTCGGCCCGTAGGCCGGGATGGGTCGCCAGGATGATGAACACGCTGGCCTGAATTGCGGCTCCCAGCGGCCCGAAGATCCGTTCCGTGACCAGCAGGGCGTCCAGGTCGGAGGGGCGTAGTGCGCCAGAAGGCAGGTGGCTGAGCCGGTCCGTGACCAACGGGGAGAGCAGGCCCAGTGGGCTGCCCACGACCCGCAGGCGCTGGACTGCCGCCCGCTGACGCTTGATGTCGGCCTCCTGGGCGGCCAGGGTTTCCTCCAGCCGGCCCAGGACGTCCTCAACGTCCCGGGTTTCGTTGAAGGCGGCCCGCATGTCGTCCAGGCTGATGCCGGCCTCGGACATCTTGCGGATCCACAGCAGGCGGATCATGTCGTCGTAGGCGTAGCGGCGGCGTCCGTCTCCGCCTCGCTCGGGCTCCGGCAGCAGACCGATCTGGTGGTAGTGACGAATGGCGCGCGGGGTGGTTCCGGCGAAGGCGGCGGCATCGCCGATCTTGACCTCGCGGGGAGGCATGGCGGAGGGGTACATCGCAGACAGGGCCTTTCGTGCTGTGGTGCCCTCGACGACACCATATGCCGCTACGGCATGTGCAACTTCCCACCACCCGGACCCTGACGGGCTATCGGGCGGCCCCGCTGGCCGTGTTCAACGCGTGCTTGATCACTCACTTGGTCACGACCAGCTCGGTACGCAAGGATGCCCACCACGATCGTTCCAATGATGGTCACCACCACTGCAGTGACCGTCCCCCATCCGTCTGTCATCGAGTCATCGTGCCGCAGACTCACAGACAGGGTGGTGGATTCAAAGGCACTCCCTGGATGCTCCGTATTCCGCGACCGATGCCCCCCCCCGGGCGGCCGGTCCGCCAACGCATTGGCCAACAGTGTCCAGGTTTGGTGATCCAGGAAAACCGCGCGCGGTGCGCATCGTGGTGGATTCGCCGTAACTCGGTGCGCACGGGTGGGTGCGCACCACCGCACCAGGTGCGCACCCACTCCCACGGTGGTGCGGCTACCGGGGCCAACACCAGGCGCTCGTCTCGCATCGCCTCCAGAGTGTTGGCGGTGTCCGCATGGTCGGGGTCCGGGATGACGTTCACCGTGAACCGGATGATGCTGCGGGCGATGCCCAACGCCGCCGTGGTGGGGGAGTCCCGCGCCCAGTCCCGCAGCGCGGACAGCAGCACGCACCCGACCTCGTCCAGCGCGAAGGAGTCCGCGCACGGGTCTGCCTCTCCGCCCACGGTCGTGACGGGTCAGACGATGTCCTCGGCAAGCCGCAGCAGGATGAACGCCAGCTCCGCTTCCGTCCACCCGGCGACAGCGGCGCCGCCACCCATCTGCAGCGCCAGGAGGTAGTCGAAGCCCCGCTCCACCTACTCCGGTGTCATCGGTGTACGGGACGGGATCAGGTACGGCATCAAGCTCTCCTCACGGCCACAGCCGCGCTCCCCAGCGCGGTGACGATGACCGCCGAGCGACTCGCGGCGGCGTTCTCGCATGGTCGGCGTGCTGGCCTGTGGACAGAGGACGGAGAATTCTCCCTCCCCGCCGGACAGGATGAATCGGTCTGCCAGGGCCAAGTCCGGCCCCCTTGTCCACCATGGTCGGCCCGACCACGAGCCCGGCCACGACCCCTTGTCCAGGCCAGCCGCCACACCGGTCATCGCTCCGTTTCCCCTAGACCCGCTTGCTACGAGCCGCCGTCAGACCGCAGGGAATGGGGTCCCGGGCACGCTGCTTCCTCGATCACCGCCCACCGAAGGGCGGTCCGAAGCGAAGGAGCCACCGCGATGACCAAGCACCGACCACCGGCAGGCGCCCGGCGAGCTCGCCCCGACCATGGGCCCGACCAGCACCGGGCAAGCCGTCCCGGCCTCCTGCGGTGCGCACTTGGGATGCCACGGTGGAACCCACTTTGGTGCCCGACATCGAGCAGGACGGAAAAACCGCAGGTCACCACGCGGATACGGTCGCGCTCCGCGTTGTCACAACCCTCTTCTCTCCTCCTCCTGAACTTCTGTGTGATGTCCGTGGAGGAGGAGATCATCGGGTCCGGGCGCCGGACGCCCTCTGCGGCCGGGCGTGGCCGGCGCCCGGCCGGTGGCCGCGCGTGGGCAACGAGGGGAAGGGAGCGGGGCTGATGGCGGGGAAGCGGAAGACGAACCCGGCGGGGTCGACGAACAACCTGCGCGGCGACGTGCTGCGCGTGCTCGGAGTGCTGAAGGTCGCGACCGTCGAACAGATCCAGCAGATCTCAGCCCCGCACATGAGCTACCGGCACACCGACAAGGACAAGCCCTCCCAGCGGAAGCAGGCCCGCACCGCCTCGCACCTCGGGGCGCTCTCCGATCTGCGCAAGCACGGCCTGGTGGAGAACGGCGGGAAGACCTCGGGCGGGGACACCCTGCGCAACCTCACGCCCATGGGTCTGAAGGCCGCCTCCTACGAGCTTGGACGTCCGGTGGGGGAGATGGGCGGCCCGGCCCGTGGCGCGGGACGCAGCGGCGCCTCCCACCCGATAGCCGTCAACGACACCCTGCTCGCACTGCTGCGCCCGAAGCCGGACCTGACCGAGCTCGATAGCGAGCCGACCGACGTCCTCGCCGCCGCGCAGGACGCCGTCGACGCACCGGCCGGGCTGGGCACCATCGCCTCCTACGCGACCGAGGTGCCGCTGCCCGCGACGGGAACGTGGTCCAACCTCGGCAAGGGCGGCGCCCGGGCGGACATCGTGCTTACGACCTTGGGAGTAATTGACGTTGGGGCCTGCTGATCACTGCTGGCCTGGCGGATCGGCTGGTGGGTGATCAGCGGGTCGTCATGCGGGCGAGGACCAGTCTCGGTTTCTGATCTCGCCCCCAAATCCGCATCGCGGTGTGTAGCTCCAGGGTCCATGCTGGAGGGGAGGGGTCTGCTGTTTCCCTTGGGTGAGCAGGGAGGAGCTATGACAGCAACGACGCGGAAGGACACTCCTGTCGCCATCGAAGGTGGCGGGGTGGAGTTTCGTATGCAGGACGTCGGTGGAGACATGTCCGTTGCCTTTGTGACATTTCCCGAGGGCACCGACATGGGGCCGGCTCTTAAGGGCCTGGCCGGCGACCTGTGTCCATGCCCGCACTGGGGCTACCTCTTCAAGGGGCGGCTGAAGATGCGGACGCCGGACGGTGACGAGTTCTACGAAGCAGGTGAGGCCTTCTACTGGCCGCCCGGCCACGCCCCGGTGGCGCTCGAAGACTGCGAGTACATCGATTTCTCGCCGACCGAGGATCTCAACGAGGTCATCGAGCACGTCAAGGCGCAGGGAGGATGACGGGATGACGGGCGTCTCGCCAGGGCCGGGCGGCCCTTGCGGGTTTCGGGGCAGTGCCGGCCGGGCCTGACCGTGACATGAGAAAGGCCGTGCGGGTTGGGTGAGTTGTGACGCCTACTTGGGCCCGCGCGGCCTGTTCCCATCCTGCCCTGACCGGGGTCTCTCGCGCACATTTCGGCGAGTTGCTCGAAGAACTCGCCCCGAAGTGGCAAGCCCGCCGTGAGTCCGCACTGCGCGAGCGGCGGGGCGGGGAACGGCGGCGGGCCGCTGGGGCCGGGCGCAGGCAGCGGCTGGTGTTCACCGACCGGCTCCTGGTAACGCTGGTCCACCTGCGGCTGGGCCTGCCGCACGCGGCACTGGCCGAGCTGTACCGGGTGGACCGCTCGACCGTCTCCGGCGCGATCCGAGAGCTCCGGCCGCTGCTGGTGGCCCGGGACTTCGCGTTGCCCGGCCGGCCGGGGCTGCGGCTGCACACGCTGGAGGATCTGTTCGCCTATACCGCCGCGGAGGCGTCAGGCTGCGGATCGACGGCACGGAGGTGCAGGTCCGGCGCCCGCGCGCGGGCCGCCCCGGCCGGAAGGCGTTCGTGTCCGGCAAGAAGAGGCAGAACACCATCAAGACCACCACCTTCAGTGACGGCCAGGGCCGCACCCGCGGACCCGGACGTCATTGCCCGGCCCTGCCTTTACTTCAATGCAGCCCGCCTTGATCGCTCGCTGGCCATCTCCGGCGCGGACTACGCCAGGCTCGCCGTGCCGCACGTCGCGGCCTCACCGAAACCGCTTGACATCCATAGGAGTCGACCGTTCACCTGCGGTGACGCCCCGCAGGCGTGAAAATCAGTACAGGGGCTGTCCGCCGACGCCGCTTGATGTTTGGGCTGTGAGCCCGCATAGGAGTCTGGTGAGGGAGCCGTCCGAGGGGGCCGCACACTGTCGCCTTGAGCACGCCGATCAGCTTCTCTGTTACCCCTTTGGCTTCCCGGGCAGCCCCTGCCTGCACGATCACAACTGGGGGTACATCATGGAGGAGTTGAGAGAAGACCACGACGACGGCACGGTCGCCAGGGTCGCGGCGATCGACATCGGCAAGGCATCCGGAATGGTCTGCCTGCGCGTCCCACACGACACCATTGAGGGCCGGCACGTCCAGCAGGTCTGGGCGGTCGCCTCGACCACCAACGCGATCCTGGAACTCGGCGACAAGCTGGTCTGCCAGGGGGTCGAGCGGGTGGTCATGGAAGCGACGGGCTCGTACTGGCGCCCCTTCTTCTACCTGTTGGAAGCCCGCGGCCTGGACTGCTGGCTCGTCAACGCACGTGACGTGAAGAACGTCCCCGGCCGGCCGAAGACCGACAAACTGGACGCGGTCTGGCTGGCCAAGCTCGCCGAACGCGGCATGGTCCGGGCCTCGTTCGTCCCGCCGAAACAGGTGAGGCAGCTGCGGGACTTCACCCGCACCCGCACCGTGTTCGTGCAGGAACGCACCCGCCACAAGCACCGTGTCGACAAGGCCCTCCAGGATGCGCAGATCAAACTGTCCGGCGTGGTCTCGGATCTGTTCGGCATGTCCGGGCGGGCCATGCTCGACGCGATGGTCGCCGGCGAACGCAACCCGCGAAGTCTCGCCGACCTGGCCAAGGGCAGCCTGATCAAGAAGAAGCCCGCCCTCATCGAGGCCCTCACCGGACAGTTCGAGGACCACCACGCACGGCTGTTACGGGTGCTGCTGGGCACCGTCGACCATCTGACCGCACAGATCCAGGAACTCGACCGGCTCATCGCCCACACCCTGGAGGAGATCACCACCCCGCACGACGACCTCGCAGACGATTCATCCACCGGCCACATGGACGCTCGCATCCTGGCCGAGAAGCTGGATGCCGTCCCCGGCATCGGACTCGCCACCGCGCAGATCATCCTCGCCGAGATCGGCACGGACATGAGCCGCTTCCCCAGCCCCGAACACCTTGTCTCGTGGGCCAAGTTGTGTCCACGGACCATCCAGTCCGGGGCGAAGAACACGGCAGGTCCGGCAGGACAGGGCAACCCCTGGCTCAAGGGCGCCCTTGGCGAGGCCGCCAACGCCGCCGCCCGCACCGACACCTTCCTCGGCGCCCGCTACCGGCGCATTGTCAAACGCCGCGGACACGCCAAAGCTCTGGTCGCCGTCGCCCGCTCGATACTCGTCATCACCTGGCACCTGATCAACGACCCGGACGCGGCCTACCAGGAACTCGGCAGTGACTGGCACCAGCGCCATCTGAACCCCGCCCGCAAGACCCGCGACCTCGTCCGCCAGCTCCAGGCCCTCGGCCATCAGGTCGCACTTACAACAGCATCAGCCTGACCGCCCCACCCACCGTCATCCGGTCCGCAAGCGGCCCGGATGCTGCCGCCTGCCCTCCCGAACCTCGATTTTCCGATCAGCATCCCTCACCAGGCACGATCACCGGCTACGAAAGTCTTGGAAGACACGTTTGCGTGATGTACCCCTCTCTCGAGCTGGGCCGATGCAGCACCGGCCTCTTCTTGGTGCAGCGCGCCGAAATCAACACCACGACGCATTGGTGCACTGCTCCAAATTGGCACGGCGTACTAAATGTGACATCGTGAAGGCATGACACCGTCGGCGCGCCGGTCCCAGCGGCGTAATCAGGTGCTCTCGCGGGAGCAGATTCTTTCCGCCGCCATCGAACTGCTGGACGCGGGAGGCGAGGGCGCGTTGACCATCCGCGCGCTCAGTGACCGTCTGTCGACCGGGTCCGGTGCGATCACCTATCACGTGGGCAGGCGGGACGATCTGCTGGATGCAGCGACGGAGGAGGTCGTGACTGGAGCCCTGGGCGCCCGGCGGGTCGAGACCTCGGGCACGCCGGCCGAGGAGATCCGGGCCGTTGTGCTGGCTCTGTTCGATGCGATCGCCGATCATCAGTGGCTCGCAACGCGGCTGACCCTCCAGATCGTCCGCAATCCGGTCGGACTCGTCACCGTCGAGATCTTCGAGCGGATCGGCCAGCAGGTAGGCGCCCTTGGCGTGCCGAGGGAGCGCTGGTTCGACGCGGCCTCGACGCTCGTTCACTACATCCTCGGAGCGGTCAGCCAGAACGCCCGCATCGAAGGGGACACCTCTGGCATCGATGGGGACGTGGACCGGGACGAATTCTTCGATGCGGCCTCGGCGGCATGGCAGGAACTCGCCGCCGACACCTACCCGTTCATGCACGCCGTCGTCGGCCAGATGCGAGAGCACGACGATCGCGAGCAGTTCCTCACCGGCATTGCCGTCATCCTCGACGGCCTCGCCCGCCTGCACTGACCCGCCCACGGTCCGGCAGGCCCCGTCAGTGATTTTCAGAAGGGGAACGCTCATGACGCTCATGCACGACGTCATCATCGCGGGCGCCGGTCCCGTCGGACTGTTCATGGCCGGCGAGCTGGCCCTGGGCGGTTGCTCCGTCCTCGTCCTGGAGCGGAACCCGGAGCCGCACCAGCCGTTGCAGGCCCTTCCACTCGGGCTGAGGGGCCTGAACGCCGGATCCGCCGAGACGTTCTACCGACGCGGGCTGCTGGAAGCGGCGATGAAGGCGTCCGGTGCCGATCCGCAGAAAGTCGGTGCGGATCCGGAAGCTGTCGAGGCGCCCGACCCGCGTGAGCTCAGCCATTTCGCGGGCATGACGCTCGATGCCGCCGATGTCGACACCACCGCCCTGCCCTTCAGGCTGCCCGGCCCGGCCATGGAAGGGTTCATGACGAGCCTGGACGCAGTCACCACGGTGCTGGCCGAACGGGCTACCGCGCTCGGCGTTGAGATCATCCGGAATGCGCCGGTCACGGCGGTGAGTCAGGACGGCGAGGGCACTGTCATCACCGCGGGTGCGCAGCAGTACCGCTCGCGGTGGCTGGTGGGTTGCGACGGTGGCCGCAGCATGGTGCGCCAGCTGGCCGGCTTCGAATTCGTCGGCACCGAGCCATCGTTCACCGGCTATGTCGCACAGGTCACCTTCGCCGACCCCGAGCAGCTGCCCCTCGGGTTCAACCTGACCGACAGCGGCATGTACCTGCGCACGCCCCTCGCAGGGCACCTGGGCATGATGGACTTCGACGGCGGCACCTTCGACCGTTCTCAGCCTCTGACCCGCGAGCATCTGCAGACGGTTCTGCGCCGCGTCTCCGGCACCGACGCAACACTGAACGAAGTGCACCTCGCCTCCAGCTTCACCGACCGCGCCATGCAGGTGACCGCCTACCGCAAGGGCCGTGTGCTGCTCGCCGGCGACGCCGCGCACATCCACTCGCCGCTGGGCGGCCAGGGCCTCAACCTCGGCATCGGGGACGCCATGAATCTCGGCTGGAAGCTCGCCGCCACCATCCAGGACACCGCACCGGCCAGCTTGCTGGACACCTACACCAGCGAGCGCCTCCCCGTCGGCGCCTCCATCCTCGGCTGGTCCCGCGCTCAGGTAGCGACCATGAAACCCGGCCCCAACGCCCCTGCCCTGCGCAACCTGGTACGCGACCTCATGCGCACGACGGGCGGAACCACGCACGTCTACCGCAGGACCTCGGGCCTGTTCCATCACTACGCCCTCGGTGCCGGCCACCCGATTCTCGGCACCAGCGCCCCGGACTTCCACTTCGAGGACGGCACCCGACTCGGCGACCTGCTCAACAGCGGCCAGGGCGCTGCGCTGGACTTCACAGACGATCAGGCACTACACGGCGCGGTGCAGAAGTGGCAGGGCCGGATTCGGTTCGCAGCCGGCCCCGTGCGTAACAGCCTCGGCCTCACTGCTCTACTCATCCGCCCCGACGGTGTTGTGGCCTGGGCCTGCGCCCGCACCCTCGACCCCACAGAGTTCGAGGGAGCCGCCACGCAGTGGTTCGGCACCCCGAAAGGCTAGAGACCACGAACCCGCCGCGGCGGGTTCGACGCCGTCTGGCGCGACCCCGCCGACCCCAGCCGCATCCGCAGCGACCTGCACATGGGAGACCACCTCCGTGGCAATGCCGGATACGCCGCCCTGGCGCAGTCCATCGACCTCGCTCTGTTCGACTGACCTGACAAAAACACTCCAGATGCACATCCCACGACAAGGACAGGCAGGAAATCAATGAAAGCAACCAAGTGGATCGCGGCCGTGGCCGGCTGCGCTGTGGTCTCCGGTCTTTATGTGAATGCACTCGTGACCGCAGCAACGATCGCAGCCGTGATCGTTCTGGGATTCCTCTACCTGTACTTCGTCCATTTCGCCCGCCCGAACCACGTAGCCAGCCTCGACGAGATCACCGACACCAAATGGCACACGGTTGATTTGGGCGACACGACCACGAGCGGCGACGGCTCCGACTACGCGATGTTCGTCAGGCGCGGCACATCCAAGAATCTTGTGATCCACTTCTCTGGTGGCGGCGCCTGCTGGGACGGTGAAACTGCCAGTCGCCCGATCAAGCTCGTGGGTGCGCTGCGCGGGTACACGCGAGACTTGAAGATGTTCTACTTCAACTCGCTGACCAGACTGTTCCCCGCCGCACTCGCCGGGATGGCTGACCGCCGAGATACCACCAACGCTTTCCGCGACTGGAACTTCGTCTTCGTCCCCTACAGCACCGGGGACATGCACGTAGGCAACGCCACCAACACATACACCCACAAAGGCAAGAACATCGAGGTCCGTCACAACGGGCGCAAGAACTGCAAAGCCGTGCTCGACTGGGTCTACGTCAACTTCCCAGACGTCGACAAGATCATGGTCTCCGGCGAAAGCTCCGGAGCCTGGGCCTCCGCCTTCTACGTGCCGCAGATCGCCGACCACTACACAGAAGCGAAGCTCTACTGCCTCTCCGACGGCGTGGGAATCGAAACTGCCCGATGGAGCGAAATCCTGGACAGCACCTGGCAAGCCGACAGCGCAAGGACCCTGGGCTTCAAGATCGGCACCGACCTCTTCGAGAACGCCCTCATCCACCGCACGGACGCGATGACACACAACATCAAGTACCTGCACAGCAACACTCTTTACGACGACACCCTCACCCGCTTCAGCGCCGCACTGAACCACAAGTCAACCCAGACGAACGAGTTCATCGACGACTGGGCAGCCCACGCCAAGGCTTCCATCAAGCGGCTTGACGAGGCCGACATCCACTACAGCTACTTCCTCACAGACTGGGGCCACAACACGAAGAGGCACACCACCGAACACACCCTGACCACCAACGAGTACTACAACAAGTGCACAGCTGACGGAGTGCCCTTCTCCATATGGGTCAAGCGGAACGTCATCGACGACGAAGACATCTCCCTCGGGCACGAGCTGCTCCTGTGAAAGAGCCCTCACCAACTGTGTCGCATCGTCGCGGCGAACGCCGAACTGATCACCGCTCAGGCCGCGGTCCCGATCGTGCAGTTCTGGGAGGGTCTGTACGGTCATCGGTGTAACTCCCGAGCTGGAAGCGGCAGTTGATGACTGGCGTGACAAGTGACAACGTGGCCGGGGAGGCCGCTGTGGGTGCGACGAGCACTGTGGATGACGGGCTGGTTGCCGAGCTGGTGGCCCGCGCCCTCCCCGGTGGGGTGAAGCTCACCGGGGAGGGCGGCCTGTTGCAGCAGCTGACCAAGCGGGTGCTGGAGTCCGCCCTGGAGGGCGAGCTCACTGATCATCTGGGGCACGAGCCCGGCGAGCGGGCCGCGGGCGGCCGGGAGAACTACCGCAACGGGCACCGGTCCAAGACGGTGATCACCGAGTCGGGGCCGGTCGGGACCGTGGTGCCGCGGGACCGGGCCGGGTCGTTCGAGCCGCAGTTGGTCGGGACTGTCCCGCCGTGTCGCGATCATCCGAAACTGCACGACGTCCGTCGAATTCGACATGGCGTCGCGCTGCAGGCATGCCCACTCGACGAGAAAAGGCGGACAAGACATGAAGCACACCGGATACGCCACGCTGGACGTCCCCGCGGGCCGGGTGGACCTGGAGGACTGGCTCTTCACGCTGTCCGACGCCGAGTACCAGGCCTGCGCGCGGGGGCATCGCGCCGCGGGGACGTTCGTCCAGGACGGCGTTCGCGGCACGGTCAACGTCGAGGCCATCGGCGGGCACCTGATCGTCCAGCACTACCTGGAGGTGTCGGCGAAGCCGTCGCGCGTGGAGATGCTGTCGAGGCGCAGCCGGGTTTACCTGTTCCACCTCGTCCCGGCGACCATCCAGGTCCGCTGGACGATGTCGGTGAACGTCCGGAACGCGGAGTCCTCGGAGTTCCGCTGTTCGGTCGAGCTGACCATGAGCCCCCTGCTGCGAGTCCTCGGCGCCCTGTCCCTGCTCGGTGTCGCCATCCGCGCCCACACCCTGGAGGAGACGAAGCTCTTCGGCGACGACATCGTCCGGAAGATCGGAACCTCCCGACCTTCGCCAGCGGGCGCGTAACCGCGCAACGAGTGGTGGCCATGCCGCGGACCGAAGGGAAGGGGAATTGGGATGTTGAAGTTTCCCCGTGATCTTGGGCACGTAGTTGTTAGGCCGTGAGGGCCTGGTCTCGTTGGTAGCGCAGGCGCGTCTCGTGGGGTGTGAGGTAGCCCCAGTGGATGTGCTTGCGCAGGCGACGTCGGTTGTAGAAGGTCTTGACGAAGTTGAAGATGTCGGCGCGGGCGGTGGCCCGGTCGGGCCGGAAGCGGGTGCCGATCTCTTCTTTCAGGACCGCTCAGAAACTCTCCGCGGCGGCGTTGTCGAAGCAGTTCCCGGTCCGGCCCATGCTTTGCCGGTGCCCCAACTCGTCGAGTCTGGTGCGGAGTTGGCTGGAGGTGTTCTCGGATCCGCGGTCGCTGTGGATCACGCAGCCTGGTCCCAGGCGGCCTAGCCGTGCGGCCATGTCCAGGGCGTCGACGACGAGTTTGGCGCGGTGGTGGTCGGCCATCGGGTACCCGATGACCTCGCGTGTGGCCAGGGCCAGCCAGGAGGCGAGGTAGAGCCAGCCCTCGGCGGTGGGGATGTAGACACCTCAGGCGCATATCTCGTCAAGCTGTGGCGGCAGGTTCGGTTGGATAGGCGGTGTGTTCATCGAACAGGGTGTGGTGTTGGAGGCAGTGGTAGAGCTGGCCGAGCATGCGGTTGAAGAGGTTGCGCTGTGCGGCGGCGTGCCAGTCTCCGTGGTCGTCGCGGTGCCTGCGGTAGTGGGTTTTGGCGCCGAGTGAAGCCGTGATGGAGGCGAAGGGCCAGAGGTAGCCGGCGTGGTTGAGCCGGTCGAGTAATTGTCAAGATCTGTGGATCGATGGCCATGTGCGGGGTCTGACTTTGGTGTCGTTGTGAACGCGTAGGAGTTTCAGGCGAGGCCCTCAAGGAAGCCCGAGAGTGCGGTGTGCAGGATCCCAGGCTGTTCCAGGTGCAGGTCGTGGCCGGTGCCGGGGATGCTCATGGCCATGGTGGCGGGCCGCTGCCTGAGCATTTCGTCGGCTTCCTGTGCCGGGATGAAGCTGGATTGGGCCAGGACGACCAGTGTGGGGCATGCGACCTGTGTCCATTCGTGGCGGAAGGAACGCTGAGCGTTCTCCGCCAGCGAGCGGACCATCACGTCTCGGTCGAAGCGAGGCCACCAGCCGCCGTCGCGTTCTTCCAGTCCGGCTGCCCAGCCTTCGCCGACCGGTCCGCCGCCGAGGAATGCGGCTGCCGCTTCGGGTGAGGGAAACGGTGTCGGCCACGAGTCGAGCCAACTGCCGATGTCCACGGGGCCGTTCGGGTTTGGACCGCCGGATCCGGCCTCGACGAGCACGAGCGCGCGGACGAGTCCGGGGTGTGCGGCGGCGGTGAGCATGGCTGTGTGTCCGCCCAGCGACTGGCCGACCAGGACGGGCCGCTGCAGTGCCAGCTGATCGGCAACGGCGATGACGTCCGCGACGTAGGCGGCGCGGGAGACGTCCGGCGGGTGGCGCTCGCTGGCGCCGTGTCCGCGCTGGTCGACCGCGACGACCCGGTATCTGGAGCTCAGCCTCCGTGCCAGCATGTCCCATTCACCCGCGTGACCGGCCAGGCCGTGCAACAACACGATGGGCTGTCCAGGCCCGCCCCAGTCCCGGCAGGCAAGCCGGACGCTGTCTCGTTCCAGCACGTGTTCAGACCATTCCACGTTGGCTCCCAGGAAATCGGTGGTCTTGATCATGCCGCACCTGTCTCGGGGCGTTCGACGAGCTGACCGCGTTCGAAGTGGGCGCCTGCCCGGACGAGGGCCACGAGGTGGGGTGCGTTCACGGCCCGCCACCGTTGCTGGGCGGACTCGACGAGTTTGAAGACCATGGCCAGGGCGGCGGTGCGGGAGCCGGCGCCGCGGGTGACCTTGGTCCGCAGCCGGACGGTGGCGAAGGTCGACTTGATCGGATTCGTGGTCCGCAGATGGATCCAGTGCTCGGCCGGGAAGTCGAAGAACTCCAGCAGCTCCTCTTGACCGGTGGTGACCTTCTTGACCGCCTTGGGGAACTTCGCGCCGTAGAGCTGGGCGAACATCTTGATCGCCGCCTCGGCGTGGTCGGGGTCCTCGGCGTGGTAGATGTCCTGGATCGCCTTCTTCGCCCCCGGCTGTGCGGACTTCGGCATCGTGTCGAGGACGTTTGCGGTTTTGTGAACCCAGGACCTTTGCTCACGGGTGTCGGGGAACACCTCCGCGAGGTCCTTCCAGGAGCCCAAGGCGCCGTCGCCGACCGCGAGGGCGGGCGGCCCGCATGCCGTGGCGGGCGCAGTCGCGCATCAGATCCGCCCACGACTCGGCGGACTCACGGTAGCCGTCCTTGAGCGCGACCAGCTCCTTCGAGCCGTCCGAGCGGACCCCGATGAGCATGAGGACGCAGGCTTTGGCCTCCTCCAGGCGGACGTTGAGGTGAATGCCGTCGGCCCACACGTACACGTAGTCGACCTCCGCGAGGTCGCGGTCCATGAAGGCGGCGTGATCGGCCTGCCACTGCGCCGTCAGCCGTGTGACCGTCGCAGGCGAGAGCCCGGCCGAGCTACCCAGGAACTGCTCCAGCGCGGGCACGAAGTCGCCCGAGGACAGGCCATGCAGGTAGAGCAGGGGCAGCACCTCGCTGATCTTTGGGGACTTTCGGCACCAGGGCGGCAGGATCGCCGAGGAGAACCGCTTGCGCTCGCCCGTGGCCTCGTCCACGCGCTTGTCGTTCACACGCGGAGCTTTGACCTCGACTGTTCCGGCAGCGGTGGTGACCTTCCGGGGCTGGTGGTAGCCATTGCGCACCACCAGACGCCTGCCCGTCGTGTCCCGCTCATCGGTCAACTCGGCTATATAAGCGTTGGCTTCGGCCTCCAGAGCGGCGGCGAGCATGCGCCTCGCCCCTTCACGGACGATCTCGTCGATGAGGGAGCCGTTCGGCGTGGAGCCGTCGTCGTTGACTATGCTGAGCACGGGCGTGCCTTCCCGACCGGTGCTGCGACCACCGGCCCACTCGATGACCATCAATCGATCACTCGGGAAGGTACGCATTTCGCGTGCTCCCCGAGCTCGATCCACAGGTCTTGAGCATTGCTCCACTCGGGCACTCGGTCTCATCCGAGCTGCCAGATTCTCACTGCGTTGACCGCTGACGGTTCGTCGCGTCGACCATCATCGGGCCCGGCATTATCAGCAACGGGGGTCGTACATGGACGTATCTGGGCAGGGGATACGGTGACGACGTGACGGAGACACTGCCCGCTGATGTGGCCCTCGTGCTGGAGGCTGTTCTCGGCGAGGATGATCCGGTCCACGTCGCACTTCGCCGGCAGGTGCCGCACATCCGCGTGCGAGGACGCTGCACATGTGGGTGCGGCACCGCGTACTTCGATCTCGATACAGAAGCGGTGGAGCCGGCGCCATCCGGGCCGGGCACCGTGGTGGCGGCCGAGACTCAGATCTTCACGGATGACGGAGAGTGCCCCGGCGAGGTCCTGGTCTTCGCACAGGGCGGCTACCTCTCGTGGCTGGAGGTCTGCTCCTGGAGCGACGACATCGAGGTAACCCTGGCCACCGCTCAACGGTCGCTGCACTCCTGAAGCCGGAGCTCTTCATTAAGGGCTGGCTCCGTCTCTGTTCTGGGCGGTCGGCTCGCAGCCCACGCGGGATTCCGCAGAAGCCAGATGCACCGAGAATCCCGGGCCGGGAGTTCTCACCCGGCCTGGCAACGCCGCAGCTCAACACAAGATTCACAGACAAGCTCAAATCGACGGGACAGCAGGTCACTGCCGTCACTCGCTCGGATGCGGCACCTCAAGCCTCGCGCGGATGTGACCGTAGCGTTCGTGGAGAAGGCGTGTTCACTTGCCCTGGCCGATAAGCAAGAGAACTTGCCGAGTCCACAGATCCGGCCCAGTCGGACGGCGGCGAGCAGCAGACGGTGTGCACGTGCGCGTCCGGAACGGCCGGAAGGACGACACGAGGCACCCTTCCAGCCGAGTACGTCGCAGCCGTCCCCTGGTGGGACGAGATGTTCCGCCTGAGGTTCTCTGCTGCGCGGGAGTGGCTGACCAGCCGTCCAGGGCAGGTTCACGTGGTTTGAGGCTCATTGGTTCGGTAGATCGTGCTCTCCAGGGTGATGTCAGAGAGCGATCATCAGTCTGGCGCCCTTCCCGCATTTTGCCGTAATAGCAAATAGCTTTGCTTGTGTTCTCGGGGTGAGCGCACCATCCAAACCATCGACACGACCGGTCGGACCGCGATGGTCTGGCGTGCGCGGAGACGCGCCGCATGACGGCATGCGGCCTTGCGGCGACCATCGACCGGCCGTCGAACCGGTCGAGGTTCCCGGCCGGCGGTGAGTCCTGACGGCGGTCACGGGTGACCGCCGCCCAGAGAGGAGAACACAGTGTCCAGCGATTGCTTCGGTAGCGACGGCGCGCTGACCGAGTACGACAAGTGGCGCCAGAGCCGATGGGAGGAGATGGCGGGCCCGGACGGGAAGGCGGGCCGTATCGCCTATCGGCTGATCACGGAATCGGGGCAGGAAGTCCCCGAGGTTCCGGGGCGCTGGATGTCCACCGGTTACTCGGGGAGCCTGACGCTGACCGCGGCCCGCGCGGAGGGCGTGTCCGTCGATGGCCAGGGTGTGGACGGCGTGGTGGAACTGACCAGCACCAGCCGCCTGTCCTTCCCCGGCGGGCGGCGCGGCACCATCGAAGAACTGCGGGGAGCTCATGTCCTGGTCGTGTGGGATCCGGCCGCGCCCACCCTCGTCGGCCTGCGCGGGATCAAGGCGTGGCCGTGGGACCCGGCCTGGGCCGTGGAGGCGGAGTACCGTCCGGCGGATGCCGGGCGCCTCCTGGAGGTGACCCGGCTGACCAGCCCGAGTATGCGGGACACTTTCCCGGCCCCTGGTGACTTTGTCTTTGATCTGCGAGGCGAGCGGCACACGCTCCGGGCGTTCGGTGTGGGCGACGACACCCTGCTGATCACGTTCACCGACGGCACCAGCGGCACGGACACGCCCGGCATGGGCCGGTGGCTGATCCTTCCGCAGCCCAAGGACGCCACGGGTAGGGCCCGTATCGACTTCAACCGGGCCGTCGTTCCCCACCACATGTTCTCGGCAGCCTTCCCCTGCCCCCTGCCGCCGCGGGAGAACCACCTCCTCCTACGCATCGAAGCGGGGGAACGCGCCCCCGTCCTCGAAGAAGAAGTGGCCGTCGGCACCGCGACCGGCCCCGCCGTCTGACATCCGCCGTAACCGGCACACCCCGAAAGGAAAAACAATGACACCCGACCAGGACCTCCGCGCAGCAGCGGTGCACTACCTCCGGCAGTGGGAAGTGCGGGACTACGCCGCGATGCGATCTTTGTGTACCGACACCGCCACCGTGTGGCACAACGACGGAAGTGGCGACCAGCCGATCGACGAGAACATGGAACTGCTGAAGCAGCTGGCCGCAGACGTCGACACACTCCGGTACGACATCGTGCGGCAGTTCCAGGACGACGGCGAAGTGCTCCAGCAGCAAGTCCTCCACCTGACCATGACCGACGGGTCACGCAGTGACGTACACGCGGCGATGTACTTCCGGTTCGACGGCGGACTCATCAACCGCATCGAGGAATACTTCAACGTCGTACCGCTCAACGAGTCCACGCCGTCGTCCGGCTCACCCGACCAGCGCTGATCGCGGCCGCTTCTGTCAAATGGTCGGCAGGCAGGGCCCTGGACGCAGCCGTGGCCGGAAGGACTGGTAGAGCACCCGCTGACGTCCACCGCCTTCGTCGACACCGGCGTGAGCCTGATCCTGGCGATGCAGCGGGTGTACCGAAACGTACGGCTCCGCCCGGACTTCGGATCAGTGCGCGGCGCGCAGGGCGTCGCCGCGTCCCTGCGGCCGACGTCGCCTTCACCAGCTCGCCGCACGCTTCCGTGCCGACGAAGTTCTCGTGATCCTCGAACTCTGAGAACGCCGAGCTGAGGAAATGACACGTTCTTGATACGGAAGCCGCATGACATGGTCTGAGACAAAGTGAAGAACCCCAGGTCCCAGCGTCGTCACCGGACACCGAAGCTGAGTACCTACAGCCGCTGACCGGCTGCACTTCCAGATCCGTGCCAGCAATGGCGGCTCTGAGCTTGTCCCGGCACGCGGTGCATGCGTGACGGCCGCAGGGGCCGTAACGGTCGATGGGAGCACCGCACCCGGCGCACGGACCGAGGTGCCAGGAGTCACGTATTACGGGCTGTCCCGCGATTGATCACGGGATGTGCTGGGCTGGGGGGTTGGCTGCTGGGTGATTCAGCAGGCGGTCACGCGGACGGGCACGAGGCCGGTGCCCGGCTTGTGCAGGGTGGGCCGCTGGGCGGCGCGGTCGGAGACGAGGGCGGCGATGGCCCGGTGGGTTTCGCCATAGGTCTCGTGGCGGCCGGTGTATCGCTGGAACGGGCGCCACTGGCGTACTTCGGCGTTGGCGTGCTCGACGCAGATCCGGCGGGAGGACTGGCGGCGTTTGTGCTCGTGCCAGCCGTAATACTCGGTGAGTGGCCCGTCGGCCGGGTCCGTAACGCTCTTCGGTTTCTTCGGCGGGGCCGAGACCTGGCGGGGAAACTCGTTCGCCAGGCCCCGGTATCCGTCGTCGACCTCGGCTTTCACGCCGGGGTGCTGGTGGAACTGCTCGGCGATGCCCTCGGTGCGCATGGCGGTCTGGTCGTGCATGCGGCCGGGCCGCTCGGCCCCAGACCACAGAGTGCGGCCCTGATGGTCGCTGATCGTGGTCGTCTTGATGGTGTTCTGCCTGCGCTTGCCGGAGACGAAGGCCCGCCGGCCCGGCCTGCCCGCTTGCGGGCGGCGGACCTGGGTCTCCATCCCGTCGATCCACAACGTGACGTCCTCCGCTTCGGCGTAGGCGAACACGTCGGCCAGAGTACGCAGGCGCACCCCGGGCCGGTCGGGGACGGCGAACCCGCGATCGGCGAGCAGCGGGCGGATCTCGGCGATTGCCCGCCCGATTGTGGAGGAGCTCACCTCGTAGATCACCCTTACTAGCGCCTGGTACGTCAGGCCGGTCCGCAGATGCACGAGCGTGGCCGGCACCCGGTCGGTGCAGACGAGTTCGTACTTCGGACCAGCCCCGGCCTGCCGCCTGCGATGGCCCCAGCGCCGCTCGTGCCGTCCGGACTCACAGCGTGCTTCCCAGCGTGGCGCGAGTTCTTCGATCAACTCGCTGAGATGTTGGCGGGCGAGGCCGCAGAGGGCAGGATGGGCCATGGCCGCGCGGGCCTGCTTGATCTTCACATCTCAAGAACCCGCGCGGCCCTCGTCGTGTAACGGACCGACCGACCCACGCTCCCTAGGCGGCATGCTTCAACCCCTTTGCGAACGACCGCGCCGCCGCGAGATCTCTGTTGTCCGGCCGCCCCTTGCGGATCCCACCGACCAGCTTGAACGGCGCCCAGGTGTCGAAGCCACGGCAAGAGAACGTGTCTTCCACCTCGAAGCCCTTACCCTCCAACAGTCGCACCATCGGGCCGAAACGAGGCGCGGGAAGACCGCTCGTTGCGAACACGAACGCCCGCCCCTGCTGCCGCGGGAGCGAGGAGACGAACTCGCGCAGACGCGGGTGGAACTTCTGCAAGAAGATCCCCGAGCCGAAGCCGATGAGGTCGTAACCCTCCGTACTGTCGACCTCTTCCGGCTCCACCACCGGGGCCCCCAACACCTCCCCCATCAACTCGGCGACCCTGCGCGTATTGCCGTGCGACTCCGACGCGCAGATGATCAAAGCCTTACCCATCGTGTGCTCCCTCCGCTGCTGTCCCGCCTGCCACCTCCGAGTACACGGTGATCGTCGGGTTTGTCAACGGGACGGACGACGGCCAGGCCGCACTCAACCAGCTGCTGGAACGGTTGGTCGACGTTCCCACGCCGACCGGAGCGACACCCCGCGAGATCGGCGTCCCGGCGACGGCGACGCTTCTGCCGATCGTTGCCGTCAACCAGGGCAAAAACTGAACTACTTGACAAAACAGATTCCACAGAACGCGCCGCTGGCGCGTTGAGCGCACCCTGGGATGGATCATGAACGCGCGCCGCAACGCGCGGGACTACGACGTCTTCCCCAGCACAGCGAGGCTCACCTGAACTGGTCGCTCATCACCCTCATGAGCAGGCGCGCTCCCGCTGTCAGCGGTTTCGCCGACTGTGGCACCGTCCGCCGATACGCGCAGGCCGGGCACTGCACGCGCGGTGAGGTTCAGCCGGGCGTCCATGTCGAGGCTCACCACTCCGTACGGGCGTACGTGGGACCAACAGCAGGGTCGGGCCACGCCGGTCGACCGGCGATCTTGCCAGGTGCCGGCTGCCGGAAAGTCATGTGGACGGTGCGGCTCCTTTGCTCTGGTTTTTGATCATCTGACGGAGGCTGGTGCGGGCGGCGGTGAGCTCGTCTTCGAGCTCGGTCACCCGGCCTGTGAGGCAGTCGGCCTCGGCGGTCTTGGCACCGAGTAGTGCTTCCAACTCGGCGTTGGACTGGTTGAGTGCGTTGTGACAAACCGGATCTTGTTCGAGCGGCAGCGGGTGATCATTCGGACAGAGGTGCCGGTGGGGTCGCGGGCATGAAGAAACGGGCCTCCCGGTAGTGACGTGGTTGTTGAAGCCCGTCACGGTCAAGGAGACCCGTTGTCCGGACAGTTGACCATTCGCTGCGCCCGCGTCCATCACGGCCACTCCGGAGTGTGACTGCTACGTGCACAGGTTCGGTTCAATCGCTCCGGGGCGGCGGGCGCGGTGCTATCCGAGTGACATGACGGAAGCGGAATGGGCCGAGGTCCGCTCCGCTATGCCGGTACCGGCCTGGCTGCTCAAACGAGGTGGGCGCCCGGAGGCGCACTGCCACCGCGAGATGCTCGACGCTGTGCGCTACCTCGTCGACAACGGCGTGAAGTGGATGGCCGTCCCGGTCGACTTCCCGTACTGGCGGGCGGTCTACGACTTCTTCCGCCGCTGGCGGGCTGACGACTATGTGCGTGAGCTCTACGAACGCCTGCGCCGTTCGGTGAGGGAGCGCACGGGCCGCAATGCCGAGCCCAGTGCCGGGATCATCGACAGTCAGTCGGTGGGCGCCTCCGAGACCGTCGGCGAGGACAGTCGCGGATACGACGGCGGCAAGTCACGCGACGGGCGCAAGCGTCACATTCCGCAGAACGGTCGTGGCCTGCGATACCTGCCACGACCGCATCCACGAGGCACAAACGGCCAGATCATTCACGCCGTGATCACTGGAGAGCCGGATGATCGGGGAAACCATCAAGTCCGGTTCGGCGGGAGGCCGCGAGGAAAAGGACCTGCCACGGCAGACACCTCGCCTCGCGGCCGACCCAACGAGCTGGCTCTCCCGCTCACGCCGCCTCAACCGCGACCACGAACGCCGCCCCAACCACCACGCCCAGATGGTGTGGTGGGCCGCCACGATCAGACTGTCCCGGCGCCTGGCCGCAGACGCTCCGCGCTGGCCGGAGAAGCGCCCCGGCCGACGGCCCCGGGCCCGGGCATGAACCGTCCGTTCTTCTCCCGCAGCAGCCAGCCCCGCTTCTCCAGCACATAGGCACGGTGCCGGATCTTCTCCACCTCGTTCTTGATCTCCGCTTCCCGGCCCACTGCTCGCGTCAACTCCACCCCGTTCACCGGCCCCGAAGCGGCCACCGCAGCGGCGAACACCTCCCGATAGAGGCCGCTGAGCACCTCCTCACCCATGCCCGACCGCCACACCGGCGGCTGCTCGCCATGCACCGCGCCGGAGCCGCTCGATCCCACGGCGGCAGCCACCTCACCACCGGACGGCACGGCAACCGGCGAACTCTCACCGGGCTCTCCTCGGCCAGCACCGACACCAACTCCTCACGCCCCACCCGGGCCCGCTCCACTCGCTCCCGCGCGGCATCCACCTCCGCCTGAGCCTGCTCCAGGACCTTCGTCCAGGACTCCAGATCCTGCCTCGCCCGCGCCTCACGCCGTTCCATCAACCCCAGCACCGACGGCATCGCACCCTCCTCGATCCACAACAAGCCGTCCGCTGCCTGCCCCTACCCCTCCGCGACCATGCCCCGCACACGAAGAAGCCCCTGCTCATCGAACAGGGACTCCCTTTGCCACAACGCACTGAACAATAAAGGCTCTTCTTTCTACCGTCAGAGGTGACTGGCCTGACCGAACAACAGAAAGAAGAGCACCGTGGAACGGTACGACACCTGCGATGCCGGCGACGTGTTCGCCGCCGCAGTCAGGGCCTTCGAGTGCATGCACTGTGCGATGGCGGGAGACGCCACCCGCGAGATGACCCACGATGAGGTCGAGGCGTTCTTGGAGTCACGAGGACGCGAACTGCTGCGTCTACTCCGTCAGGGACACCTCGATGTCCGGGCCCGTGCCGAGCGGGAAGAGGAGCGGAACGTGATGGTGCGCGGGGCGGACGGGCGGCTGCGCCCGTATCGGGAGACAGGGCATCGCAGGCTGCTGGCCTGCTTGTTCGGCACCGTCACCGTCGAGCGGTGCACCTGGCGGGCGAAAGGGCCGGCCGGGGTGCGGCCCGCGGATGCGGTCCTGTCCCTGCCGGCGGGCCGGCAGTCGGCGCACCTGACGCACAGGGTGGTGCTGGAGGCGGTGCGCGGCTCCTACGACCAGGCGAAAGCCGCCCTGGACCGTGGGTGCGGGAAGGTGGTGGGCAAGCGGCAGGCCGAACAGCTCGTCGTGGAAGCGTCCCGCGACATCGATGCCTTCTACGACCAGAAGATCCCTGCCCCGGCGACGGCCGAGAGCGTCCTGGTGCTGCAGGCGGACGCGAAGGGCATCGTCATGCGCCCCGGATCCCTGCGCGAGGCCACCCGTAAAGCCCTGGCCAAGAACCGGACGGCACGGTGCCGGATCGCGCCGGGTGAGAAGGCGAACCGGAAGCGGATGGCGACTTTGGCCTGTGTCTTCGATGCCGAGCCGGCGCCCAGGCGGCCGCAGGACGTGATCGCCCCGCCGCAAGGGCGCAGTGGTGAGCGGACCAGGCGCCCCGGTCCGAGGGCGCGGGCCAAGTGGCTGACCGGCTCGGTCACCGACGGACCCGCGGCCGTGATCGCGGCCGCGTTCGACCAGGCCAAAGCCCGCGATCCTGGCCACGTCCGTGACTGGCTCTGCCTGGTCGACGCCGCCGCCCATCAACTCGACCTGATCCGCACTGAGGCGGAACGACGGGGTATCGAGCTGCACGTCCTGCTCGATTTCGTGCACGTCATGGAATACGCATGGGCGGCGGCGCACTGTTTCTACCGGCCCGGCAGCCCCGAGGCACAAGCCTGGGTCGGCTCACACCTGACGACGATCCTGCACAGCCAGGCCGCCCGGGCCGCCGCCGAGATCGAGGCACAGGCCACCCGATCCGGTCTGGCCCGCTCCAGCCGCAAGGGCGCCACCGACTGCGTCCGCTACCTCACCGGCCACCTCGACCAGCTCCACTACGACCTGGCACTCAAGCGCGGCTGGCCGATCGCGACCGGAGCGATCGAGGGAGCATGCAGGCACATCATCGGTGATCGTTTAGCAATTACAGGAGCCCGCTGGGGACTTGCCGGTGCCGAAGCCATCCTGAAATTCCGCACGTTGATCGACAACGGCGACTTCGACACCTTCTGGATCTACCACCGCGGCCGCGAGCACGAACGCCTCTACCCCGCCCCCAGCCCCTACCAACTCGCCGCGTGACAACCCGCTACGTTCCCAGAGAACGAGCCACACCCCTCGTTGCCGCCAACCTGCGCAGCAAGGAGATTGCCGAGGTATTGCACCTGTCCGTACGCACGGTCGACAAACATCTCCAGCACGCCTACGCCAAACTCGGTGTCAGTACGCGCCGCGAACTGGCCATCATCCTCCACAAATCCGGCTGATCCCATCGCGGCTGATGCTGTCACTGACACGGTGTGGGCTCCGGTGAACTCCTGCGAGCCGCTGCGTGGCGATGCCCGCGCGGACCTGCGAACCTCTGCCCTCTCCGACAGCTGACCACCACCATCAGTCGCCCTGGTCGAAGCCGGGCTGAAGCCGCGCAGCAGCGGTCGAGTCCGCCCAGGTGCGCTGGAGGGCGGTCAGCGCGCCCCACCTCGTGGCCCTCGTCCGCGCCGGAGCCCGCTTCGAACGCGGCACCTCGTCGAACGCCCCGAGGCTCACACAGCCTGAACAACCTCGCCCGACCCACAGGTATTGGCAATCACTCTCCCCCCTTACTCAACTGCATAGCCAGAGCGGGAGAGGACCGAAAGGGTCCGCTCCTGCCGATGGCCGAGCACCGAGAGGAATCAGGGCTCGCAGCTGACTCGTGTGTCGCCCACGTCCACTACGCAGTTGTCTGTGCCGGGGCCACCATTGGCGGAGTCGTTGGCGCCCACCTCGTCGTTGAAGCCCAGGGTGTCGTTGCCAGCGTTGCCCTCACCGGTGTCCCTGCCGCTGGCGCCGATCAGGAAGTCACCCCCGGAACCGCCACGGAGAGTGTCGTCACCAGCGTCGCCGCCCAGGACAACGCGTTCGGTGACCGCCGCGGTCGCCGCAAGGGTGTCGTTGCCGTCGCCGCCGTTGAAGCCCGCCCTCAGGTTGGCCGACAGGGTCACGGTGTCGTTGCCGTCCTTGGCACTGACAAAGACCTGACGTGTGCCAGCCGGGCACCTGACCACTCCGCTGGTGACCTGGGTGCAGCCGGATCCCGCCGTCACGGTGTCGCCGGTGTCGGCGATGGTGACTTCGCTGCCGGACCCGGAGATGGTGATGTGGTTCGTCTTTCCCGCCGCGGCGGTGATGTCGATTATCGCCGAGTTCACAATCACACCGGTCGCGGCCTGGGCCTGCCCGGCCGACAGTGCCATCGTCGCGCCCACTGCCGCTGCCATCAACATGGCCTGTAACCCTCTGCGCCTTGAGGTTGCCAATGCTCCTCCATTCCATATCGTTGCCGACAATGCACCCGGCTCTCGAGTGCATGTGAGTGCACGCTGAGTCGCGCTCGTTTCCCGCGCAGCAGCACGATGATCAGCCCTGGTGTTGACGACCGCATGGCTGGTGTCTGCATGAAATGAGAGTGCCTGTGTCGCCGTGGCATGGCTTGAGTAGTCGTTACTCAAGTGCCCCGTGTGTGGCGCCAGGCCATTGAGAGTCGGGAATCTTGAGATCCGGGGTCATTTTCCTTGGCGCCACCACAGGGTCCGGGGCATCTCGCCTACGTCGAGGTTCAGTTGGAATGCCGTGGGAGGGCGGGGTCGGTCGGAGCTGTCGGCGGGTTCCTGAAGGCTCAGCCGCTCGACGTTGATCGCGAGTGCGGTCAAAACGTGCTGGACGTGGGGCTTGGCCAGGACGCGGTAGCGGCACCGGCGTCCATGGTGGCCGTCCGCGAACTCCTCGATGGTGCCCTCGGCCCCCGAGCGCCGCCGGTAGAGTCGGCGCCAGTCCCGATCCTGCTGGTCAGCCCGGTTCTTGACCTGGAGTTCGTGTAGGCGGCGGGTTGGGAAGTACAGGCTACGAAACGGGCCTGGGGTGCACTTGGCGTGCTCGGGGCAGCGGCCGCACTGGCGGGCGTCGAACCGGACTGTGGGGGCCTGACCCTTGATCGTGGACACCCTGATCATTGGATCGTGAAGATCCGAGGAACAGGAGTTCCCGTTGGGGACGTCGAAGTACAGCCCTGAGTTCCGGGCCGATGCCGTCGCGTTGTACCGGGCCACGTCCGGTGGCAGCTACTCGTCGGTGGCCAAGGACCTGGGCGTCAACCACGAGACGCTGCGCGTCTGGGTCCGGGATGCCGAGCAGGCCGCCCGGCCCGGCGCCGCCGAGGCGAGCGCGGTCGAGAAAGAGAACCGGCAGCTGCGGGCGCGGGTGAAGGAACTCGAGCTCGAGCGGGAGATCCTGCGGAGGGCCGCGAAGTATTTCGCGGGCGAGACCAGCTGGTGAGCAGCCGCTTCCAGTTTGTCGACGATCACTGAGGCGCCTTCGGTGCCAAGCGGCTGTGGAGACCGCGCGTGACCTGATATTCGCGTGTCTGCGGGTGACCGGCCGGAAGGTGTACTCGATCAACCCGATGGCGGTGGCGCGTTACCGCGAGCGGCACCGCAGCGCCCGGGCGAAGTCCGACCACGCCGACGCGATGGCACTGGCCAACATTCTGCGCACCGACGCCGAGATGCACCGGCCGTTGCCAGCCGATACCGAGCTCGTCCAGGCGATCGCTGTCCTGGCCCGCGCCCAGCAGGACGCGGTATGGAACCGCGCCCAGCTCGTCAACCAGCTGCGGTCACACCTCAAGCAGTACTATCCGGCCGCCCTCGCGGCCTTCCAAGTCCGCGGCATAGGTCTGGACTCCCGGGAGGCCCGCGCGGTTCTCGCCATCGGGCCGGATCCGACCACCGCCGCTCGCCTTACCCGCGCCCAGCTGCGATCTGCCCTGCGCAGATCCGGAAGGCAGCGGAACATCGAGGTCTGGGTGGAACGGCTGCGTGCCGTGTTCACCGACGACTACCTGCACCGGTCGCCACGCGTCGAGCAGGCCATGGGGTGTCAAACCCTCGCTCTCGTCACCCAGTTGGACGCCGCATGCCGGGCGGCCGACGATCTCGCCGCCGCGGCGGCCGAGGCGTTCGCGGATCATCCGGATGCCGAGATACTCAACAGCTTCCCAGGGATCGGTCCGCTCACCGGCGCACGCATCCTGGCCGAGATCGGTGACGACCGTTCCAGGTTCGCCAACGCCCGTGGCTTGAAGGCATACGCCGGCTCGGCACCGGTCACCGTCGCCAGTGGCAAGAGCCATGTCGTGCGCCACCGCCGAGTGAAGAACCAGCGGCTGGCCGCCGCGGGCTACGTATGGATCTTCGGCGCGCTCCCCTCGCCGCTCATCAAAGCCGAGTACGACCGACGGCGGGGCCTGGGCGACAAGCACGCCGGCCGCCATGCGCAACGTCTTCAACCGCTTTCTGGGATGCCTCTACCACTGTCTGCAGACCGGGCAGAAGTTCGATCCCGGCAAGGCGTTCCCCGCCCCGCCCACGGACTTCGTACGCCTCGCGGCTTGACGTCCTACGAAGTTCGGATGTCTGTGGATCGGGGCTCGGGGAGCACGCGAAGGGCGTACCTTCCCGAGTGATCGATTGAAGGTCACCGAGTAGGCCAGCGTTCGCAGCACCGGTCGGGAAGGCATGCCCGTGCTCAGCGTAGTCAACAACGACGGCACCACGCCGAACGGCTCCCTCATCGACGAGATCGTCCGCGAGGGCGCCCGGCGGATGCTGGCCGCCGCCCTGGAAGCGGAAGTCAACGCCTACATAGCCGAGTTGGCCAGTGAGCGGGACGAGAGCGGTTGCCGCCTGGTCGTGCGCAACGGCCATCACCAGCCGCGGAAGGTCACCACTTCAGCCGGAGTCATGGAGGTCAAGGCCCCGCGCGTGAACGACAAGCGCATCGACGAGGCCACGGGCGAACGCAAGCGGTTCTCCTCGGCGATCCTGCCGCCCTGGGCACGGAAGTCACCGAAGATCAGCGAGGTGCTGCCGCTGCTCTACCTGCACGGCCTGTCCTCCGGCGACTTCGTGCCCGCACTCGAACAGTTCCTCGGCTCCTCGGGTGGCCTCTCGCCCGCCACCGTGACGCGGCTGACCGTCCAGTGGCAGGCCGCCCACAGGGCGTTCATGGACCGCGACCTGTCCGCCACCGACTACGTGTACGTCTGGGCCGACGGCATCCATCTGCGCATCCGCCTGGAGGAGGCGAAGGCCGCGGTCCTGGTGCTGATGGGCGTGCGGGCCGACGGCACGAAGGAACTGATCGCGATGACGGACGGATACCGCGAGTCGTCCGAGGCATGGGCCGGGCTGCTGCGGGACTGCGCTCGCCGGGGCATGCGGGCCCCGGTCCTGGCCGTCGGCGACGGCGCACCCGGCTTCTGGAACACACTGAACGAGGTGTTCCCCGAAACCCGCCATCAAAGGTGCTGGGTTCACAAAACAGCCAACGTTTTGGACGCCCTGCCGAAGTCGGCCCAGCCCGCGGCCAAGCGCGCGATCCAGGAGATCTGCAACGCCGAGGACAAGGAGCACGCGCCCAGGGCCGTCCGTGATTTCGAGCACGCCTACCAGGCGAAATACCCCAAGGCCGTCAAGCGGATCACGGACGACGAGGACGAACTGCTGGCGTTCTTCGACTTCCCCGCCGAGCACTGGATCCATCTGCGCACCACAAATCCGATCGAGTCGACCTTCGCCACGGTCCGGTTGCGGACGAAGGTCACCAAGGGCGCCGGCAGCCGGGGAGCCGCCCTCGCCATGGTCTTCAAGCTGATCGAATCCGCTCAGGCCCGCTGGCGCGCGGTCAACGCACCCCATCTCGTGGCGCTGGTGCGGGCCGGCGCCCGTTTTGAACGCGGCCACCTGGTCGAGCGCCCCGAGGAGGCCGCCGCGTGAATGGCCTGAACAGCGCCGGTGACCGTTTCGCCGAGGCCGAGCACCAGCGATTCGCCCGCTACCTGCACGAACTGGCCGTCGTCCGTGACGAAGACGAAGCCGATCTGGTGACCAGAATCCTGCGCGACCCGGACACGACGATGGCGCAGTCGGCCATCGTCCGCCACCTCAACCGTCGAGCAGCGCTACTGCTGACCGACGACGGGTTCACCGGCTGGGCCCGCGCCATGGCCGAGATCAGCGCGGAGCGGGAGTTCCTCGCCCGCCGTCTGCGCGAATGGACCCTGCTGCGGTCAATCACCGTGGGCGAGCCGTGGGGCTCGGAGGAAGTCACCACCGGATCCGACTGGTTCCAGCGCAAGGCCGTCGAGACCCTGCCCTCACCCGCCGTCCTCACCCTGCTCGCCGAGACCGGAAGAACCCGACGCGTCCGCGCTGACGCCAGCCGCCGACTGCATCAGCAACACCACCGCGACTGACCTGATCCACAGGTCTTGACTATTCCTCCTCACCGAGCGATGACCAAAGAAGGGGGGCCGTTTCCCGCGGGAAACGGCCCCCCTTCGTCCGAGGCGTCGCGGATCAAGTGGGGTTCAGCGGGGTGATGCCGGTACCCGCGTACAGCTTGGGTTCCAGCGACAGGACCGTGAGCGGCTCTCCCGCCTTCACCGCGTGCCAGGCGATCGCAGCAGCGTGGGCCACCGGCCAGTCCACGTTTTTCCAGTCCATCGCGTCCACGGCATGAGCTGCGGTGAACGGAACGTTCTCTGCGAACCGCAGAGATGCCGCGTGCTTGCCGGCGCCCGCAACCTGCCGCTCGGCAGCGAGCACGGAGAGGGACGGGATGATGACACGACCGGTGCCTCGCGAGGCCTCGATGTAGAGGCCGGTGAAGAAGGAGTCCGCGCGGTACAGAGCGGCCAGAGCTGTGTGGTCCAGGACGGCCGTCAGGTTCATGCGGCGGCGCCGCCCTGATGGGCGCGGATCTTCGCCCAGGCGTCCTGGCCGACCTGCTGAACCTGCTCAGTGTACGTAATGCCGAGCTCGCGGGCTGCCTCGACAGCACGCTGCTCCCGCTCGGCTTCCGTGAGCTCGCGGGTGGCGAGCTCTTCCAGCAGCTCGGTGATGGTGGTGCCGCGCTCGTCGGCGAGGATACGCAGCCGGTTGCGCACGTCCTCGCTGGTCTTGATGCTCGTCGGCTTGCTCATGGCGAGGATTCTACCGCCGGTAGAACCGCCGGGGCACCCCCATCGAGCCGACAGCGCTGCCAGCTCGGATGATCTATCAGTCCATATACGCCACTGCGATACGCCTTCCTCGACCGTCCAGGTCGTCGGTCAGCTGATAGCTCCAACCGGCCTCACGCAATACCTCTCCCCCTGTCGCTTCGGTGGTGAGCTTGTTTTTTATCTACCAGGATCTACCGGGTCTGCCGATGGCCTTGAGGGTCTCAGGGCGTTTGACGGTCTTGCCCACGTCGTAGCGGGGTGCGGGACGGCGGTTCTTGGTGCCGGGTGGCCGTCCGGCACCGGTACCACGAGGTTGGGGAACACGGGCCGGGCAGAGCAGGTGGGCTCGGATGTTCCTGAACCCCCGGCGGACCCGGGCGGGGGTGAGGCGTTCGGGCTCGGCCGGCTTCTCCCAGGGCCGACGGAGGTCGGCGGCCAGTGGCCGGGCGAGGCGGAGCTGGGTGTGCGCCACGGCCAGGAGCCAGGTCCAGCGATCCGGCCTCAGCAACCCCGGCTCAGGGAGTGAGCGTGATCTTCCCGAATACGGGCGTCGATTCGAGGCGCTCGTGTGCGCGGTGGGCCTCGGCGAGGGGGATCTGTTCGTCGACCACCGCCTGCAGGTCGCCCCGGGCCGCCCGGCCGAACAGCTCCGCCGTCTCCGCCCCGCGGGTGCCGACGTCGATGGAACTGAGGCTGAAGGCGAAGACCGTCGGCGAGTTGTGGTAACTGGTGAGCACGCTGTCGAAGGTGTCCGATGCCGGTGCGCCTCCTGCGGCTCCTGCCAGTATGTAACGGCCGTTGGGCCGCAGCATCCCGATGTGGCGGCCGAGTTCCGGCCCGGCGACCGGGTCGACGATGACGTCGTAGGAGTCGGTGCTGTCAGACCGGCCGCTCGTACGGTCCTGGATGTCCGTGGCTCCGAGGCCTCGCAGTCGCTCACCCCGCTCCGGCGAGGAAGTGACCGCAGTCACTTCGCCCCCATACAGGGCGGCCAGTTGCACCGCCATGAGTCCGATCCCTCCACCGGCGCCCCTGACCAGCACCCGCTCGCTCTTCGTGAGACCCGCCCTCATCAGGCCGAGGCTCGCGACCAGAGCGTTCACACCGAGCGCGACCGCGTCCGCGACGCTGACGCCCTCCGGCAGGCACACGAGGCTGTCCTCGTCGGCGACGACCGACTCGGCGTACGCTCCGCCGCCGGTCACCGCGAAGACCCGTCGTCCCACCCAGTGCTCGTCCACGCCCTCGCCGACGGCGGCGACAATGCCCGCCGCCTCCACGCCAGGGATAAAACCGGGCTCAGAGAGCGGCAGATAGTCGCCCTTGCGAGCCATGACGTCGACGTAGCCGGCCCCCGCGGCCTCCACCTGGATGACGGCCTGCCCCGGTCCCGGCCGGGGCTCAGCCCGATTAACGACGTGCAGTACGTCCGAGGCCCCAAACGCCGACACGATGACAGCCTTCATGGCGATGCCTCCTCATAGACACTTCGCTCGGCGCAAAAATGGCACCGAGTGGCAAAAGCCTATCAGTGACAATCGGCTTGCTAGGATGACGGCATGTCCACGACTTCCTCGAAGACAACACCCAGAGCCCTCGACTCACTCCGGGAACGCAAACGGCAGCGGACTCGAGACGCCCTCGTCGACACCGCTCTGCGACTTTTCCAGGAGTGCGGGTTCGCGGAGACAACGCTGGACGAGGTCTGTGCCCAGGCCGAGGTCTCCAAGAGGACGTTCTTCCGGTACTTTGCCAGCAAGGAAGACGTGGTCCTGGCCTCCTGCCACGAGCTGTGGCTCGCTTTTCAGAGCGAGGTCGAATCCCTCACGCCCGCGCGCGGCACCGTTTTCGAGACGCTGCAGGAAGCACTGCTCGTCGCACTGGAGAAGAGGGCGTCACCCCGCTGGGCGGAACGGCATGCCGTAGCCTGGCAGCTCGCCGAGACGGCCCCCTCCATCACCGCGCACAACCTCGGCTTCTGCGACCGCGTCAGCGACGGGAGCTGGCGGACACTCTGCGCGAGGTTCGGTCTGACCGGTCCGGACGACCTGCGTGCGCGCTTGGCCCAGGACCTCCTCGTCGCCGCGTTCCACCGCGCGGAGGAGCAGTGGGCGAAGCAGACCGGACCAAAGACCCTCTCCGAGCTGCGCTCCAGGCTGCGGGAGGCGCTCGACGCGGCATCACACGCCACGACCTGCACTGGCGTACTGAACGCCGGCGTACCGACCGGGTATGCGCCGAGTAACGGAGTGCTGAGTGACTGGGTGCGATGACTGAGACAGCGCCCATGCCGAGATCGACCTGGCGGTTCTGAGGGCCAATGTCGCCGACGTTGCTGGCAAGGCGAGACTTGAAGGCCGCCGTCATGCTGCGCGGGGCGAAATTCGCAAGCGTGTCGAAGGTGCCAGGGCCCACCACCACGGGAGGAGCAGCGGATCAGGCCTGAACCCCGCCGTCCCACAATGATCTTCGGTGCGTCCGCTGTGCGCGGGAAGTCACCGTACGAAGGCTGTACCTCGTCGAGCAGAGGGTCAGAACCTGTAGGGAGATGCCCGCTTGGGGCAACTCACCGTGTCGAGGTCTGCCTGGAGCGACTCACCCGAGCAGTATGAGCACGCCACCGTGGGTGCGGCTCCAGGACTCACCAGGGCACCGCAGCCCGAACAACACCGGCCCCCGCACGGCCCCGTTGGCCTTGGCCGCCATACCGGCCTGGACCTACTCAAAGACCCAGATAGGAAGTTGAGGAAGGGAGACTACTTCACTGCGTGCACGTGCAGCTCGGCGAGGAAGTAGCGCACTTCCGTTACCGTTTATCCTGGAATGGGTCCCGGGCTGGAGACGACAACAGGCTGGGCGGTGACGAGGCCCGTACTGTTGCCCCAGACACAGCGTGAGCTGGTGGTGTCGGCGACCGCGTACTGCACGCAGAGCAGTTTGCCTCCGATGGGACCGGGATTGTAGGTCTTCGCCCCGCCGGACTCGACGGAGGTGCCGAAGACCACCGAGACGGCATCATCGCCCTCGCCCGGATCTGACACGTCGGCTACCGGGTCGAGGTCCACAGTGATGATGAAGGATTTCTTGCCGTCCGCGCATATAGGTGGCGTGTGCAGTCTCTGACGTCGGGGTGCCTCGTACAAGCACACCGAGTTCACGTTCCTGGGGTTCACCTTCCGTACCTGCTCCGCAAAGACGGCCAGATGTTCCGGTCGTTCCTCCCCGCGATCAGTGGGGAAGCTCTGCGCAGGATCAGCTGGTTCTTTTTCTTCCGGCCTCGAACAGCGTCCCGAACTGTGTCGCTCACCTGGGAGTTCGCGGGACGTGGGGGCGGCCTTCGCCTGATCGTGTGTTCCGACCAAGGAATGCACGTGACCGAGACGAAGGCCGTGATGGTGAGTGTGCTGGCTGAAGGGGTCCGACGTGAGGCGTTCGCGCAAGCGTCACGCTTCCCTACGTTGTTCTGCGGGACGCGGTGCTGTGCGCGGACGGTCCGGTGAAATCGCCTGTCGACCTGACACTGCTGCCCGAACACCGGCGTGGGCACGGCGGGTTGTACGGCGGCCTCAACCGCGGCCGCATCGACATTGACCGGGTGCGCGTGTTGCTGGCGGGGCTGTCACTGCCGCGGTTCCCGGACGGCCGGCTGATCCTGGCCGTCGACGTGTCACCGTGGCTCCGATCGGATGCACCATGTTCGGCGGAGCGTCTGTTCTGCCACGTCCACGGCCGCAACGGCCGCGCCTCGGACCAGTTCATCCCGGGCTGGCCGTACTCCTTCGTCGCTGTCCTGGAGCCCGGCGCCACCTCGTGGACCGGGATTTTGGACGTGGTCCGGCTCGGACCCGAGGACGATGCGACCGCGGTCACCGCCGTCCAGCT